>JAEWHR010000116.1 GCA_023387655.1 Bacillota bacterium | reverse complement strand
TTTGTAAGAAAACCATCTTACTCCGTTACATCATGACTCTTTCATTTTTGGTCTTATTCTTATTGTTCTTCCTCTTACTATTATTCTTTCACTTACTATTATTCTTTCACTTACTATTATTCTTTTACTTACTATTATACTATCACTTACTTTTATTTTTCCTATTACCATACATTATCTATTTATATATTTATACCATTACATAAAGTCTTATAATTTCTTATTTAATTATAGTACTTCTAAAATGCATCCATGGAAATGAACCCATTGAAATTCTTCAAGTTTTCATTCTACATTTATCATGATATTATTCAGCATACTTCATTAAACCTTGCAAAATCTCCGGGTATTTAATTTCGCATTTCTTTCTATCCAAAAGACCGAAGTTCTCTCCATCCCCTTTAAATGCATGATTATCCCACCAAAAACAAATGATTCCATTCGCTTTTGCTGCTCCTATGTAATAAGTAGCATATTCTACACGTGACTCTAAATTATTCTCTTTCTCTCTAGCGCCAAATTCACCTATAATTACAGGAATACCATTCTTAATAAATTTCTGATATAAACTATTTAAAAATGTATCAATTTCCTTAGTACAGCTTGTTATTTTAGAACTCCATTTCGTAATACTACCGCCTTCTTTTGGGTTTCTAAGCGCAAAGTCATATGGTATATAGGCGTGAACAGAAACGATTAGTCGATCATTCACACTATCTCTTGGCAATACAAAATCATTGATAATTGCATATTGATACGATGCGACATATCCTGGTATCAAAAGATATCTAGTTGAATTTTCACCTCCGGATTTACGAACTGTATCAACAAATTCTTGGTTTAATTGATTGACACACTCAATCGCTTCGATACACTCAGGTTTCGATAAATCTAACCACCATTCGTAATTTGTATCTGTAAGCCTTGGTTCGTTCATTCCTTCAAATAGTAGTTTTTCACCATAAGAGGAAAAACGTTCACTGACTTGCGTCCATATTGATCTGATATATTTTTTTGAAGATTCTAAATGTTCATTACTTGGGTAATAGAACTCCTTGCTAACATCATGATGAGTATTTAATATTACATACATATCAAGATCAATCGCATAATCAACTACTTCTTGTACTCGATTAAGCCAAACTTCACTGATGGTAAAATCATCACCAGATACATGATTATGCCAAGAAACAGGGATTCTAATGGATTGAAAGCCAGCATCCTTAATCGTTTCAATCATTTCTTTTGTTGTCTTTATCCCACTCCAAGAACTCTCATAATTTAGTTCATTCGTTAAATTGGTATCACTGATCGCGTCAAAAGTATTTCCAAGATTCCATCCTATCTTCATATTACCTACAAAAGAAATTGCTGGATTCGATGGTAAATCTTTGTGATCAAATGATAGGTCTGGTGGTATTATTTCATTTGATTCAATGTTAGGTATCATTGTGATTGTCGGTGTAGGGGTGTTTTGTACTTCAGAATTTTGATCATCTTTAGTTTTTCCCTCTTCATTTTGGGTCTCTTGATTATTAATTTCTGTCTTTTGTGAGTTTGAACCAGATAGGGTTTCATTATCTTTCGATAATTTTTGGTTACAGCCAAGAAGCAGTGTTGCACATAATAAAATACCGGATACTACAATTGAAAATCTTCTCATTGAAATCAACCTTAATCCCTTCTTAAAATATAGTAAATATTAATTTACTTAACATTCGCTCCCACCAGTCATTCTAATATCAACTTCATTACAAGCGATAGCTTCAATCGCTAGCTCAATCCCTTGAACAATTTGCTCTAATGATAGAGCTGGTTTATCTTCTAGGAACTTCACTTGTTCCATCATATAAGGGATATGAAGAAAACCTGCCTTCATTTGATAATGATGTTTCGATATATAGTATAACACTCCATACATTAAGTGGTTGCAGACAAATGTACCGGCACTGTTGGAAACGGCAGAAGGTAGACCCGCTTCCTTTATTTTATCAACGATTGCTTTGATTGGAAGTGTTGAAAAATAAGCAGATTCACCATCTTCATAGATTTTAGTATCAATTGGTTGATTCCCATCGTTATCGCAAATCCTTGCATCATTTATATTAATTGCAACTCGTTCTGGTGTAATTTCTTTTCTACCACCTGCTTGACCAAGGCATAGAACGACATCAGGTTTTTCTTTTTCTATTGCCTCTGTCACAACAGCTATTGATTTGTAAAATACAGTTGGAACGATTAGTTTTATAATTTGAATATCTTCTCTTTCTAGATTTATTAGATTAAGGGCTTCACTGGCTGGATTTATATGATCTCCTCCAAAAGGGTCGAATGCCGTTAATAAAACTCTCACTTTCTTACCATCCTTTTGATTATTTTAAAAATTATGAATTTTTAACAAACTAATATTCACTTTCATCATATCATTCTTTAAAAAAGGTAACAAGTAGAAGTTCATAAGCAATTATTTTTTTCTATTTTTATCATTCACGAAAGATAATCCTAGGGAATGTCTAGTATTACTTAGTATTATATCACTACTTTAACACGCAACGCTTTACCACGTTACGCTTTACATCGTAACGCTTTAATTTAATAAATTTTCCACTTGTCATTTTATGTTTTTATTAGTAAAATATATCTATTCAATTGTAATTTATGGAATTTATTTGTTAAGATTTACCAATTAAACCCAGCAGAACAATTGAAAAAATAAAAAAAGGAGAATACGCTATGAAAAGAATTTTTAGTTTATTGCTTATCGTCTCTATGGTGATAATGACCGCAGGATGCAGAGGCACTATCTCAACATCTGGTGATAATTCCAAGTATAAAATTGGAATCATCACAGGGACAGTTTCTCAAGGGGAAGAGGAATATCAAGCCGCAGAACAGATGCTTACTAAGTATGGAAAAGATAAAATTGTCACTGCTACATATCCAGATAACTTTTCCACAGAGACTGAAGCTACCATAGCGCAGGTTGTTAGTCTTGCAAGTGATAAGGATGTGAAAGCAATTGTATTTGTGCAGGCGGTACCAGGAGCAGCAGCTGCAATTGACAAAGTACGTGAAACAAGACCTGATATGTTATTTATCTGTGGTGTTGTTGCGGAAGATCCTGCAACCATTGCTAGTAAAGCAGATATTAGTCTTTTAGTAGATGAAATATCAATGGGAACATCAGTAATTGAACAAGCTGCAAAACAAGGGGCAAAAACATTCGTACATATTTCCTTTGCTCGTCACCTTTCATATGCGACTATAGCCGCTCGTCGTGAATTATTTATGTCGACATGTGAAAAATTAGGTATCGAGTATGTGGAAGCAACAGCTCCGGACCCAACAGGTGATGCTGGTGTATCTGGTGCACAACAATGGATTATTGAAAATATTCCTGAGTATGTAAAACAATATGGGAAAGATACTGCATTCTTTAGTACTAACTGCGCGATGCAGGAACCATTGATCCGTACCATTGCAGAACAAAATGCTATTTTCCCTCAACAATGTTGTCCTTCTCCATATCATGGATATCCAGCTGCTATGGGAATTGATGTAGCTGGCCATGAAGGCGATGTTGATTATATGTTGGATTCGATTACTACTAAAGTTGCAGATTATGGCAATACAGGTAGAATGTCCACATGGAGTGTACCAGTAAACATGTTAATGGTTGAGTCTGGTGTAAAATATGCAATAGAATTTTGTGAAGGCCGTACAAAAGGTACCGTAGATGAAGAGGTACTCTTTAAGATCTTTAATGAAGTAGCTGGTGGACAGGAAGTAAAGGTATCAAATTATGTAGATGAAACAAAAGGAACTTTAGAGAATTTTTATCTTCTACTTTGTCCGTTCTATGATTTCTAATTAGTGATATTAATTTAATCAAATAGAAACATATTTTGAAAAGATGTCAGCATAAACTAAAGCTTTTCTGATAATTTGTCTCTATTCTTTAACAAGTTTTATTTTGTAATTGAAATGTATTAACATTGGTTCCCACGTTACCAAAACAAAACAGTAGGGAACCTTTGTTATTTACATTAAAGGAGGTATTGTATGGATACGAAATATGTTCTTAAAATGGATAATATTTCGAAGGATTACTTTGGGAACCAAGTATTAAAGAATATTAATATTCAAATTGCTCCCGGTGAAATCCATGCTCTTATGGGGGAAAATGGTGCAGGTAAATCAACTTTAATGAACATTTTATTTGGAATGCCGGTTGTACATAATACTGGTGGATTTCAAGGTTCTATTGAGATTGATGGTGAGCCTGTTACCATTGATAATCCTCAAAAAGCAATGGAATTAGGAATTGGTATGGTGCATCAGGAGTTTATGCTTCTACCAGGGTTTACTATTACCGAAAATATCAAAATTGGTCGCGAGATTACTACGCCTACATTTTTAAGTCGTATGCTAAGTAAATCACTTGAAAAATTAGATAAAAAAACAATGGCAAAAGATGCAAGAAAGGCCCTTGACACTATAGGTTTAAACATCGAAGAATACATAAAGATAAAGGGATTACCAGTTGGCTACATGCAATTCATAGAAATTGCCAGAGAGATAGACAAACATGGAATTAAGCTTTTAATATTTGATGAACCTACTGCTGTTCTTACAGAAAGTGAAGCAGAAAGACTTCTTGATACGATGCGTCTTCTGTCTTCCAAAGGAATTGCTATTATTTTTATTACTCATCGTCTTGATGAAGTAATGCAAGTAACGGATAGTATGACTATTTTAAGAGATGGATCACTGGTTAGTCGTGTACTTACAAAAGATACGAATGCAGCTAAAATTGCTGAAATGATGATTGGGCGTAAAGTAGAAAAACTATTAGAGGAATCAATAGATACTAGAACTTTAAATCAAGAGGATATCATTTTAGAACTTAAAGATTTTTCTGTGAATATGCCTGGGGAAAAGGTGAATCAAGTAAATCTATCCATCAGGCGTGGCGAAATACTTGGAATTGGAGGTCTTGCTGGTCAAGGGAAATTGGGAATACCAAATGGAATCATGGGATTATATGAATCTGAAGGTACCATCCATTTTGATGGAGAAAAAATAGAATCTAAAATATTAGGTGATGCTTTAAAGAAGGGAATAGCATTTGTTTCGGAAGATCGTCGAGGTGTAGGTTTATTATTAAACGATTCGATAGAACAAAATATCGTCTTCACTGCTATGCAAATCCAAAATAAATTTTTATATAACGTGGGGATTGCTAAATTATATAAAAAAACGGATGCAACAAAGCATGTAAAACAAATGATTCAGACTTTAGACATTCGATGTACTGATCCTGAGCAACCCGTAGGAAGATTATCGGGAGGAAATCAACAAAAAGTTTGTATAGCACGTGCTTTAACCTTATTACCAAAGCTACTAATCGTTTCAGAGCCAACAAGGGGAATTGACATTGGAGCAAAAAAATTAGTGATTGAATTATTAGCAAAATTAAATCGGGAGCAAGGGTTAACGATTCTCATGGTTAGTTCAGAATTAAATGAACTTCGTAGTATTTGCGATAGAATTGCAATTGTTTCAGAAGGAAAGGTTATAAGTACATTAAAGCCTGATGATTCTGATACGGAGTTTGGTCTTGCCATGTCTGGCGTGTCAGAGGAGGTGGATTAAGATGAATAAAAAAATACATAGTATTTATCAGGCAATCGGTCTTCCAAGATTAATTATTTTCACCTTTTTCTTCATCGTTTTATTTGCTGCTGGTTTTTATAACATGGATATTTTAGCTTTATTAAGTAATGTATTAAGACGTTGGGGAATGTATGGTATTCTTGTACTTGCCATGGTACCTTCAATACAATGCGGAATCGGACCAAATTTTGGTGTAAGCCTTGGTATTGTTTGTGGTCTGTTTGCTTCTCTTATTGCGATTGAACTTAACATAGCTAATCTTTCCATCTTTAACGGCAATGAAACATTAGGTGCTTTTGCTGCATTATTGTTTGCTATTTTGCTTTCTGCCGGAATAGCTTGGATTGTGGGTACAGGTTATGGAATTTTACTAAATCGGGTAAAAGGTTCCGAAATGACAGTTTCCACCTACGTTGGTTTTTCTATTATTGCATTTATGAACATTCTTTGGGTTACTCTCCCATTTAAAGATGGTAATATAAAGTGGCCAATTGGTGGGGAAGGCGCAAGAAACACCATTAGTTTAGAGAATAGTTTTAGTGAAGTTTTAAATAAAGCTGGCGCATTTACCATTGGGAATCCAGAAACTGGATTATATGTACCTACTGGTTTACTGTTGTTTTTCTTTTTCTTATGCTTTATAGTATTTTTATTTATGCGTAGTAAAACAGGAATTGCTATGAGTGCAGCTGGTGCGAATCCTAATTTTGCTAAAGCAAGTGGCATCAATGTAAATAAAACAAGAATTATTGGTACTGCCCTATCTACTTCACTTGGAGCAATTGGTATTATTACCTATGCTCAGGCATTTGGATTTTTACAGATGTATAATGCTCCATTAATGATGGGATTTGCTTGTGTTGCAGCAATATTAATTGGCGGTGCTAGTACGATGAGAGCGAAAATTGTTCATGTTATTATTGGTACGTTTTTATTCCAAGGTCTTTTAGTAATCGCTCTTCCGGTTGCGAATAAAGTACTTATTGGTACAGATCTTTCCGACATTATGCGTATGATTATTTCAAATGGTATAATCCTTTATGCTCTTACTAAGGCAAAAGGAGGTGCTACGAATGAAGAATAATTTTCTAGCTTACTCAAAAAGGCAACTTATTGACGGTTTTAAAAACATCTATTCCAATAAGGTAGTACTTATGTTCCTTATCCTTTGTATCATTGGAATATCAACAACCGGTAAACCATTAAGTTATACTGTTTCTGAAGTAATAACGAGATTCGGCCGGAATACTTTTTTGGTACTTTCATTAATTATACCAGTATTAGCTGGTTTAGGATTAAACTTTGGTATTGTAGTTGGAGCCATGGCTGCTCAGATATCCATTTTCTTTGTTATATATTGGGGATTCACCGGAATTAGCGGTTTGATACTTTGCGCATTACTATCGACACCAATTTCTATCTTATTTGGATTCTTAGTAGGTTGTCTCTATAATAAAACAAAGGGTTCAGAAATGATTACTGGTATGGTTGTCGCTTACTGTGCGGATGGTTTATATCAGCTCTTTTTCCTATTCATACTTGGAGGAATTATACCAATCATGGATACTACATTAATGATTGCAGGCGGAGTAGGGGTTAAAAATACGATTGATTTAACGGGTAATCTTAAATATTCTTTGGATAATGTTAGCATGCTTTTATTACTTAGGATACTTCTTATTTTATATGTAGTTGTGTGTGTAGCGAATATAATAATACGTAAAAAGAAAGAAAGCAATTCTCTGCCAAAACTACTGTTAGGTAAAATCATTGGCACATTACTACTGCTCTTACTTACTTTGATACCAGCCATCAGAGATTTTCTTGGAGAAGATCGTCTTCTTTTATTAAATGCTATTACCATAGGTTGTGTTCTTGCTATCCTTTATGCTGTAATTAAAATTAGTGTTATTAAGTTTATACAGAAACAAAGTGGTATTGAGATCAATCGATATATTGCTATTATTATTGTAGCTGGTATTATTTATGCATTAACCTATATTCCAGTGCTATATGAAATAACGCTGAGCATCTCTCTTCCAGTATGTACTTATGCATGCATTCTTCTTATTTGTGGTTTCAATCGTTGGATTTTAAGCACGAAACTTGGTCAGAATATGCGTACAGTTGGCCAGAGTAGAACTGTTGCTAATTCAGCCGGAATTAATGTAAATAAAACACGTATTATAGCGATGTGCATCTCCACTGTATTAGCAAGTTGGGGTCAATTAGTTTACCTTCAAAATCTTGGTACTTTCTCTACATACGGAGCCCACTCTATGGTTGGTCAATATGCTATTGCTGCTTTACTTGTAGGTGGAGCAAGTGTTCAAATGGCGAATAACAAACAAGCAATCCTAGGTATTATCTTATTTCACACCTTGTTTGTCGTTTCACCGCTATCTGCAAGTAATCTATTTGGTAGCTCTTTGATTGGTGAGTATTTCCGAGTATTTATCTGCTTTGGAGTGATTGCTCTTGCCCTTGCTATGCATGCTTGGAAAACAGTAAAGAAATCTGTGAAATAGAAAGAGGTTAAGTAATAGGATATTGGCAATTTTATATGTATTTCACATAAAATATATATTCTGTTAACCATACTAAGAAAAGATCCGAGGCATATAGTTCTCGGATCTTTTTTATTAAGAGTAATAGGAATAATGTTTATATTTCAGTATCCTAGAGCTATCCAGCAATTTGTGTTTTCACTCAAGTTACTTATCAACCAACTTTATTTAAACAAATTCTATCAATGTCTTCCCCTTTTAAAGATTCCTTCTCTAAAAGCTCTGTTGTTATTTCTGAAAGTAGTTCTTTATTTTCAGTAATAAGTTTCTTCGTACTATTATATAATGAATGCATCTGACTGCGGCATTTTTTTAAGAAGTCAGTATCATTCTGATCTTCTAACACAGAAGTACTAAAAAGACCAATCTCCTCGTCCATACCGTATTTATTCAAATATTCTACTAACATAGCAGAGGCTCTTTGGATATCATTACTCGCTCCGGTAGTTATTTCATCTTCTCCAAAGATAAGTTCTTCTGCTGCTCTACCAGCCAGTAGTATTTGGATATTACATAATATTTGTCGTTTTGATTGGTATAAGGAGTCTTTTGGTATAGAAAGATTAAAGCCTCCCGCTCCTTTTACACTAGGAATAATAGTAACTTTAGAAATATATTGTTCTGGCTGCAATAATTTTGTTGCTAGAGCATGTCCTGCTTCATGATAGGCGGTAATACTCTTGTCTTTTTCTGAGATAAAACTTCTATCCTGTAATGGGCTACCTGCTATTACTGTATAGAAAGCTTTTTCTACATGTGTTGCAGTAATATAGGATGATTTTTCATTTGCAGCTACAATAGCAGCCTCATTTAAGAGATTTTCTAGCATAGCTCCACTAAAAGATACCGTATTTTTTGCAAGTACTTCCAAATCAACATCATCTCCGAGTGGCTTTTTGTCACCATAGAGCTTTAGTATTTTTTTTCTAGCAAGAATATCTGGAAGACCAACTTCAATTTGTCGATCAAATCGTCCAGGACGTAGTAATGCTTCATCTAAGGTATCTAAACGATTTGTTGCACCAATTACTACAATACCTTTATTTTCATGAAAACCTGACATTTCTGTTAATAATGCATTTAAGGTCTGATCTCGTTCATCATTGCTGGCTGAAGTAGTTCTAGCTCTCTTTTTACCTATGGCATCAATTTCATCAATGAATATAACAGCTTTTTCACTTTTCTTTGCCTTGTTAAATAGAGAACGAATACGACTCGCCCCGACACCTACATACATCTGAACGAAATCAGAACCACTCATGGCGTAAAAAGGGACACCTGCTTCAGTCGCAATGGCTTTCGCCATCAATGTTTTACCAGTTCCAGGAGGCCCGTAAAGCAATACCCCTTTTGGCATTCTGGCACCTAGTGCACTGTACTTATCAGGCTCTTTTATAAAATCAATGATATCACCCACCATGCTTTTCGCTTCGGCATTTCCAGCGACATCTCCTAGTCTTACTTTGTCTTCCTTCTTTTGCTTTTTGGCTGCATCTTTCATTAAAGGCTTATCTTTACCACCAGTTCTAATGTATAAAAACACACCTAATACGATGGCTGAAAACAATATAATCTGAAAGAATTTTGTTACGGAACTTGAGTTGTTGTTTTCAACTTTTACATTATGAAGCAATAAGAATTCTGTAAAATTTTCAGTTTTTGGGTTAGGAACAATGTAGGTTGTGTCTTCCTCTGTATTTAAAATTACCTTAATGGTATTTTCATTTTCGTTAAAACTAACAGATTCAACTAAATTTTGATTTACAGCATCTAAAAAGGAGGGGTAACTCATCTCCTCATTCGATTCAAACAGATGGAGGGACATCAAAATACTGGAACTAGCTAGTATTACCGCTATCAGGATAATCCAATAAAGTTTCTTCATATTGTAACCTCCTAAGAATTTACGGAAACCGACAAGTTGCTTCTATAATTATAGGATGTTATTTTACAAATATCTACAAATTATATTTGGATAATATGTTTTTAAATACCAGATATAAGTAAGCTTGTAGAAACTCTTTTTAAATACTAGATATAAGTAAGCTGATAGAAACTCTTTTTAAAATACCAGATATAAGTAAGCTGTTAGAATATCTTTTGAAGATATTGAAAGATATCATTAAGTAAAAAGTTGATTTTTATGGGTATTTTGTTTCGTGTACTCCTAAAAATCTTATTTTATAAATCTAATTTTAAAAAGATACGTAGGGATACAGGAAAGGCCACTTTTAATACCCTTATGACCCTTCACTATACCTGCTTATCTTTTTATTGTAAATATGTATTCATATTATTAATTTTATATTAGTTCTTTGCAGCTCCATCCACAGATAGCACTTCACCTGTTACATAACTAGCCAAATCACTTGCTAAATATAAGAATGCATTTGCAACTTCTTCTGGCTCTCCTACTCTTCCAAGTGGTATTGTTGCAACCAAAGGTTTGATAATCTCATCTGGAAGACAAGATACCATGTCAGTATTTGTTACGCCTGGAGCAACTGCATTCACTCTGATATTGTATGGACCCAGTTCACAAGCCAAAGACTTTGTTAATCCATTAACAGCAAATTTGGAGGCTGGATAACCACATCCACACTTTTGTCCATATAAACTAACCATAGAACTTGTATTTAAAATAACTCCCTCCTTTTGCTCTTTCATGATACTTGCCGCTGCTTGAGAGCAATAAAATACAGCATTTAGATTTAAATCAATGATATTAGTAAAGTCATCTGGGTCATATTCAAAGATACTATCACGGGCAGATATTCCTGCGTTATTTACTAAAATGTCAAGCTTACCATAAGATTCTTTAATATCTTCAAAGCATTCTGTAACCTCGCTAACATTGCATAAATCCGGCCAAACACCGGTAACATCGTAATCATCATTTTCACTTTTAAGTAATGCTACAGCATCATTTGCTGTCTCTTCTCTTGAACCAAATAATACAACCTTAGCTCCGTTCTCAAGGTATTTTCGAACGATTGCTAAACCAATTCCTCGTGTACCTCCAGTTACAACTGCAACCTTACCATTTAATAAGTTCATCTTTGACATTTCCTTTCTCGTATCGTTGTTAATCGCTTTTATTCCCTCAAATCACATAGTGATCTTATGTGGAAATATAATCTAATTATATCATTTAATATTGTTTTGTAAAGGAAAATGTTAAATATTTAACATTAATTTTATCAAAATGATATCTTTAGCTCCTAATTTTAAAATATGTTTTGATAATATTAATGATAGACAATATCAAAGTGTTAAATTTATACACCATGCATTTGAGATATGCTCAGAAATAATACTTTTATTGAGATTAATCCAACTTATACATTTATTTAGGATGATTGCATCACTAGTTATGACATAAGGCTTCTGTTCCAGTGTTTTATCTACTTCATATAATAAGATTGCTTCCGTTAACAAGGGATAATTTGCAGACGTTTTCATAATAAGACTTTTTAACCTTCCTGAGTTAGAGACTGGTGAATCGATATAAAAAATCACCTTTTTAACTTCCTTTACTTTAAGCATTTGAAATATTAAATGCAATGCTTGTTCTGTTTTTTCAATCACATGATAAGTCCCGCGAAGTCCTGCTAAATCTCTTATAGTAGAATCCATACACCTAAGCACCATAGAATTCGAAAGAGCAACCTCTAATGTAATGATTGTATTGAATGCATCAATAAGAACTTCCGTATTTTTAAGCTTATCCATCGGAATACATTTATTTTCTCTCATTATTATGTCGTTTGATGATGAAACTACCCTCATTAGCGCAAGGCGTTGCCGTTCAGATAACATATAATGATTTCCGATAAAAGTAGCAGATCCTTTGGTTGGATAGCCACGATTTAATAGATAGTTTAGTTCCTGGGAAGCAACCCTTAATTTTGGGGACCACTCACATCCAAATTCAATCATATCTTTTTCTACGTAGCCTCTTCTAGTATTTTTACTCATTTATGAATCTTCCTTTTTCGATTTAATGAAATGCAACCAAGTATCGTATGATTAGTATCTCTTCTTTCAAAAGAAATATCATGCAAAACATTACTAGTTCCATATAGAATAAAAAAAATATAATATCCATAGCTACTCCTTGGTGTATCTAGGCTTTATAATTATTTATCGAGGACTACTTACATAGATAGACAAAAAAAGAGGGTATCCCTTAAGTTATAGCATAACTCTTAGGACACCCTTACTTTTTTACTATTTTAATTTCTTAATAAGAAGAACTTATTGTATTATTACAATGCTTTTAGTGCAACTGTATTTAATAAGCTCCATGGCTTATTAAAATGTGGTTGGAAAAAGAAATCTGTCATTGCAAGTTCTTCCACTGTCATTTGATTTTGAATAACAACGGAAAGTGTATTCATATATTGGGTTAAGTCAACTTTTGAGATTATCTGCCCACCTAGTATTCTTCTAGTATCAATATCATAAACAAGTTTTATTGTTGCAGATTCGTAGCTTGGCATAAATTCAGGTCTATAATTATCTGTTGCACATACGCTAGTAACGTTCATTGAGGTTGTTGCTCTTGCTACTTCCTCTGTCAATCCTGTGGAAGCAATATTATAATCATAAATTTTAATACCTGAAGTTCCCTGTGTTCCCATATACTTAATGGTTGGTTTATTTATATTTCTTGCAACTAAAGTACCCATTCTCACTGCATTAGTGGCAAGTGGAATATAGCGATAGTCATCAGAAGGGTTAAATTTCACAACACAGCAGTCACCAGCGGCAAATACATCTTCACGACTTGTTCTCATATATTCATCGATAATAATTGCTCCATTGGATAAAGTATCAAGTTTTCCTTCTACTAATTTTGTACTAGGAGCAAATCCAATACAAAGGATGACTAAATCTGCATCATAGGTTCCTTTCTCTGTAACGACCTGAGATACCTTACCTTCTTTACCCAGAAATTGTTGAACCTTTTCTCCTAATACTAATTGAACACCGCGAGATTTAAATTCTTGCTCTGCAATATCTGTGAAATCTTTGTCTAAATATTTTGCAAGGATACGTTGTTCTGCATCAATGAGAGTTACTTTCTTTCCTTGTACTTCAAAGGCTTCTACTAATTCAACTCCAATATATCCTGCACCAATAATTACAACATTTGTAGCATTTTTAGATTTTTCAATGATTCTTAAAGCATGATCATGATTCTTACATAATTCTATATTCTCTAACTCGACCCCATCAAACTTTGGAACAATTGGCCAAGACCCAAGTGTTAGAACTAACTTGTCATAATTATCGTTAAAAGTTTCTCCAGAAACTAAATTCTTTACTTTAATTACTTTATTTTCAAAATTTATATCTACTACTTCATGTCTCATTTTAGTAATGACACCTAATTTGTTTAGATTTTCAGGTGAATTATAAAACAAACTATTCGTGTCTTTTATTACGTTTCCAACGTTTAATGCAATCCCACAAGATAAAAACGAAATATTATCATTCTTCTCATAGATAGTGATTTCGCTATCTGGATGAAGTTCTTTCAAATTAACTACTGTTGCTGTACCTGCATGTGTACATCCTATAACTACTATTTTCATCGTAATTACCCCTTTCAATATCTTTCTATATATTAATAATAGTAATGATTATGACATTATTTTAACAAAGTTAATTATACCACCTTTACTATTAAATTACAATTACTATTTTATAGTAATACTTTATGCCAAAGCGATATTGTTGTGTTAGATTACGTAATAATTCGACAAAAAAAAAGTTTACTTAGAAAAACCCAAATAAATAATTTAGAGTAAAGTTCATTCATCACAACCCTGCAGATATTTATTTTTTATCATTTATTATTTTTGACTAAACGTTCAATATAGTCATTGATATATGGAGAATCTCCACGTAATTCTTTTATATCTTTCTTTTCTTGGTGCATATGGAGTATTGCATTTCTCTTAATTACATTCTTTCCTCTCCACCCACAAGAAGTACCACTTAAATATTCTTTAAAGAATTTATTGTCCATAGTAGCAAAGACATCAATTTCATCATTCATAAAACTTAACGTTTTAAATTCATCTAGAATGTTCGTTTCGACCCCTTCATTATATGGGCATTTTAACTGACAATAATCGCATCCAAACACATTTCCTTTTAAGAGAGAAATCTCCTGATCTGAAAGATCTTTCTTTTGAGTAAGATAGGATAAACAAATATTCGGGTTTATCTTATTCTTGTTTATTGAATTGGTTGGACATTCCTTATAGCATCGCTCACATTCACCACATTCCAAATAGTCAGCAATCTCTTTGAAGGATCTCTTATCCTCCAATTGAATCTCTAAGTCTGTAATAATTTCCCCTAAAAAAACATAGGATCCGTATTTTTTTGTAATCAACATATTGTTTTTACCAATAAAGCCTATGCCTGCTAAATATGCGATGTAACGCTCAGGAAGTGCATTACTGTCAACAAAACTCTCAGCCCTTCCACCAAGACGTTCTATAAAATCACATACTTTTGCTAGATAGGATTTTACAACTTTATGATAGTCAGTACGTTTTGTATAAATAGAGAATCCATTATCGTTATACTCTCCCTCATGAAAATAAGGAAAAGCAATGGATATAATTGTTTTACCACTCTCCATTACAAGGTTTGGGTTAATTCTCTTTTCTATATCCTTTTCTTCAAATTCATTCTGTAAGTTTTTTTCTTTCCGTTGTACATAGAACTCTAACAATTCATCAAATCTTCTAGAACGAATGAAACCAATAGTATCAAGACCTAATGACTTACAAAAATCTTCTATTTGTTGTTTCCACATATCAAATCACGCTTTCTCATAAATTAATCCTTCATCCAGTGTTAAGTCTCATAACCTCCGGTATCGCTATGCTATAGAAGTTATTACCTTCTGTACTTATAACTTGAGTCACATTATATTTTAGTCTACCATAAACGCCTAGTTTATGCATTAGTTAATTCGCTACAAGATTTATCACATTATTATTACAAAAAAGCTCTAACTTAATAAATAATTATGTAATAGGGAGATAATAAAAGGCTGGAGATCTGAACTATAATTGAGTATCTATAGCTTTATCCCCAGCCAAATAACAATGATTCATTTTTCTACTATTCTTTTATCTTAACTTTTTCCAAAAGATATCTTTTCTATTTCTTCTACCGTTACATTATGAGTTTCAATAATTTCTCCTCCATAGATTGTGGAAGTATCAAGAGCGGATTCTTTTGACACACCCTCTGGTGTTATGTACTTAAAATAATATCCAATCTCCTCATTAGAAATTTCCATATAATTTGTGATATATTTATCCATTACTATCTTCCCTTGGTACATGATTATTCCAGATCCACGTCCAGAACCAAGCAAATGAGCATTGATTGTTCCACCAGTTATTTCAAATGTGTTAAATATCATACGATTGCTTATATTAACTTCTCCATTTGTAATATGAAAAGTACTTATATCGTATACTTCCTCATTGCCTTCTTCATGGTATCCAATGTTATCCATATTCATAATTCCGCCATATACATTAACTCTCATGTAATTAAGTCCATAGATAGCATTCTGTGAACTACTACTACCTTCTATTTTCCCATTATATAAAGAGAAAGACCCTTCATTACCTAAATATATCCCAATGGCATTTTGCTTTGATGTCATAGAAATTGTACCACCGTATTGTTGTATAGAACCTTTCGCAGTAGCAATTCCATAAGAATCATCATAGCTTTCAATTGACAATTTGCCTTCCATGGAACTGGAAGCAAAGGATAACTTAGCATTGGCTCCTACATAAAAACCAACACTCTTTCCTCCGGTTTTTATAGTATTTTGATTCTTACTATTAATAATTACATCTGCTGTACCACCAGCAATAAAGAATTCTTTGTCCGTCTGTTTTGTATAATCTACAGAAACATTCTCGAATTCAAACCTATGTTTTCCACTATGTACTATGATTTGATTTTTTGAAGAGGAACCAGTTACTTTTATTGGTCCATAAGTACGATAAATCTTGTTTTTATAAATGACTCCATTGGTATACACGTCCAAATTACTTGAGGATATATTAAAGACCATATCTTTTGTGCCTGAATAACCTTGTAATATATCTGAGGTCGATAAATAATCCACTACTGTATGTTTCCCTGATGAAAATGTAACATCTAAGCTATCTATACCAAATTTATTCTCTAATCTTGGTAACCATAAGCTTAAAATTCCTTGAGAATTGATATCCTTACTACCATAGCTCTTTTGATAAGCTATTATCTTAGTTACCTTCCCTATTTCACTTTGAATCAGCATAGGATATAATTTTTGACCTTCTGAATTTTTTGGCTGCTCAGAACAAGTATCTGCAAAAATTTGGCCACCCGTAATAGTAATACTCTTAGCAGCTATGTCGTATTCCTGTCTACTTTCCCTTGTACGATAATCATTAGAATAAGACCAAGAATCGTACATATCTGTTCCAAGCCCTCCGTTTGCCTTAACAGTTCCACCAGTAATATGAACGGAAGTTCCAGTTGTATTTAAACTATTCCCAATTCCTGCTCCATAAGCACTTCCAAGAGCAGTAACGTTACCACCACTAATCTTTATTTTATTACCTTTTCCTTCAGAAGCATGGCTACCTATTCCAGAACCTCCCGAGGTTGCATAAACAGTACCACCGTTAATTTCAATACTTCCTATTGATTTTTTACTAGAATAACCAATACCTCCTGCAGCTTCTTTTCCACCTATGGCAGTTACTTTACCACCATTAATTGTTATACTTCCTGCCTCATCATCGGAATCAAGATAAAGATGATAAGAAGCACCACTTCCTATACCATATCCATATTGTCCACCTGTTGCATTTATAGTGCCTCCTTTAATTATAATAGTACCACTACCTCCGATACCCGATCCTTCAAGACCTCCAGTTACTAGAAGAGAACCAGTACTATAGGAAGATACTATAAATTTTCCTCCAGATTTCACGTGTATACCATCATTAAACTGATTTGTAATCTTGTTACTTCCTTTTATTATGAAATTTGCAGCACCTCCACCTTCAATCAATACCGATTTCTTTTGAAATTCTGTAATAGAAATTTCTAAATCACGAATGGTGATGTTTGTGGATACTCCTTTTTTTATTGTTATTGTATTTTTATCTGTCTTGCCTGTGATTGTATAATCACCAGATTTATCTATTGTAATGTTTCCTTTGCTGATATCATATGATTTCGTCTGAGCAGCTAAAACAGACTTAGACGATGATAAAATGCAAATAACAACTATGAGTAACATAGTTTGAATTACTCTTATCCTATTTATTTTCATGGTAATCGCTCCTTTTTATCTTTAATTTCATAATTTAACTCTAAGATACTAACAGATATTGTCATTTTAATGTCAATTATTACACTATTTTTCCACTAATTTATCTCTTATCATCAAGAACATAGATTTTATAAAGATGGTAGATTTATCAGAAGATAGAATTTATAAGAAATAGGATTTATCAGAAGATAGGATTTATCAAGCGAAAGATTTTTAGAAGATTTCTGTTGGCGAAAATAAAAAGATAAAACCCCTGTCCGTAAACAAGGGTTCTATTAAATATAAGAGAAGGTTATCAATGCATGCTTTTTCGAGTTGAAGTAATCATGAAGTTATTCATAATTGAATATTCATGGATGCATTCATTATTGATTTAATCAAACAGAGATACGTAATCGATTATTTATGTAGGTAAAATTTATTCATATAGGTATTCGCATTTGAAATTGTAAAAATTAGCGATGTTTGTGGAGTCTGGGTCAAAAGCATACAAACCGATGATAACTCCGGTAAAACCACCAGCAACTTCGGAGGAAAGATAACGGGTCAGTCCGGTACCAAGAAAGACTTTTTGGTTATCAGATTTAATATAAAATCTGTATTCTTGGCTATTAGATTCTATAATAATTGAAGTATGATTGATATTACCTAGATAATATTCCGCTTCCATGGTCTTTATATTACCAATGCATATTCTTTCGATTACACGGTAACCGTCAGATGATTTCAAAATTGCAAGATCATAATGATGGTTTTCATCCATATATAGAGTTACCCCTGCTTCTCCACGGTCTATTTCAATATCACAATTTATACGACAGCAGAAATCTTTCTGTCTTAACCCGATAAAGGTTGGAGAATCTGCTTCATCTAGTGATATTTTGCTTCCTTTTAAAGTTATCTGATTTTGTGACAAAGAATAGTTTTCTCTGAAAGGATGCCTTAAATAGCACCAATCTTTCTCAAAGTCTGTATTATATAAATTGTATTCCGTTTGGAACTTCTGTACTTTCTCTGTAAAAGGTATGTTGATAAATTCTGGAGTGGTCCCGTTAGCACCTGCTGTAAACCATCCATCATTATGGAATTCCACCGGTGTGAGAAATACTTCTCTGCCTAAATGATGAAAGGTAGTCCACTGCCCTGTTTGACGAAAGCCCAAGTGTATCAACCAAAAGCTTCCATCGGGAGCTTCTATTAAATCGCCATGTCCTACGCCCTGAATGTGAAATCCACCTAGATTTCTGTTGGTTAGAACAGGATTGTTAGGGTATGCTTCAAACGGACCATAAGGAGAAGTACTTCTGGCATAGGTGACCATATGTCCATATTCTGTTCCCCCTTCTGCAGCCACAAGATAATAGTAATCTTTGATTTTATATAAGTGGGGTGCTTCCAAATAACGGCCACCTGTCCCTTGCCAGATAGTTTTACTTGGTGAAAGCTTTTCACCTGTATTGATATCTATTTCGCATTGCACGATGCCTGATATTCCTTCTGAATCAGATCCGTTGCTGATAAAATAATTATTACCGTTTTCAAAAAATAGAGATGGATCGATTCCACCCTGATCAATGAAAATCGGATCAGACCATTCACTATAGATATCATCCGTCCAAACAAAAAAATTCTGTTGTGTGGTAGCATTCGTGGTGGTCATATAGAATCGACCTTCAAAATATCGTATCGTAGGAGCAAAAACCCCTCCTGAACTATAAACCTTTTGTAGTGCTATCTGTTCGGGTCTTGTAAGACAGTGACCAATTTGAGTCCAGTTTACCAGGTCTTCGCTTTCAAATAGTGGTACACCAGGAAAATACTGCATGGAACTACAAACCAAATAATATCTGCCATTTGCAAAACATACACTTGGATCAGGATAAAATCCTCTGATTATGGGATTTTGATAATTCATTAAGACACCTCCACTATGCACTCACATTATTTATTTCGCATTTTATTTCGTACATTCATCAAGCTTAGCTATTACATCCTTTGGTAATATAATTTCACTGGAATGAACTATTTGCTCTAGTTGCAAAGTATTACGAACAGATACTACAGGAATAATTGGAGCACTATGATTTGTTAAGTACGCGAGGGAAAGTTCAATCATGGTATAATTATAATCTTTCCTTAATTTTTCAAGAATTTCATATCTTCTAAGATTACATGGGTTAATAAAAGCTTTAATCATCTTCTCAGACATAGATTCTTTTAGAATTTTTTGATGTAAGTTCCCATCACGATATGCACCACTCTTCTGTAATTTTTCATAGAAACCATTCGCAATCGATGTATAAGGAATTAATGGAATCTGTGTTTTTGTATGCCATGAGAGATATTCCATATCCGTTAAACTAATAGTTTTATCCTGATTCATGTTATTTTCTTTTTCAACATAAGCTAAACTATATTGATTTGACAAGGCTACAAATCCATTTTTTCCAGTACTTTTGGCGTACTCAAGAGCACTTGAAGCTCTATGTAAATCCCAATTAGAAAAGGCATAGTATCGAATTTTACCTTCTTTCACAAACTCCTCACAAAAGTCTACGATTTCTTCCACTGGCTTTTGTGGATCGTCGCGATGAAGATAATATAAATCGATGCAATCTAGTCCCATGGTAAGTAGACTTGATTCCAGATCAATTGCTACTTCTTTTTTATTCACACGAGGTGTTTTTTCTTTATCTTCTAAATGATAATGAGCACCCTTTGTTGCTATTATAACATTTTGATAGGTATTTCTTGATTTTAGCCATCTTCCTAAGTATTGCTCACTGCTGTTATCACCTGTCACCCAACGGCAATAAACTTGGGCTGTATCAATAAAATTACCCCCTGCAGATACATATTTATCTAGAACTTCATATGCCTGTTCTTCATTTAATTTATCACCAAAATTACCAGCACCAAGACAAATATTTGATACGATTAAATCGGTATTGGGAATTACTACTTTCTTCATACGATGCCACCTTCCTATTTTTTACCAAATTTACCGCTATGGTAACTTTTTACCGCATTTTTGACAGAATTCAAAATCTGAGTTTACTTTATTTCCACAATATGGGCAGAAGTTAGATCCTTCTCTGGTAGACATGTTTTCTGAAGATACAGAATTTGTATCTACATTATTACCGAACATCTTTTGTAGAGGATCGGATTCTTCTGTACTGTCAGTAATATCATACTCAGAAAAACGGTTTGCACTTGTCGCATTTTTAAAATGGTAGAATGCTTGTATAATACCTATTATAATAAATAAAACACCGAATATAGGGAAAAATATGGGGGCACCCGATTTTGAAGCCATAATAGTCCAAAATATACCGAAAACAACAGCTATTATTGAGCCCATAGCATCCATCGCAGAGGGACCACGTCCTGGTTTAATACTTTTCATCTTCTAAATACCTCCACTAATAATTATATATCATCTCATATATAGGTTACTACTTATCTTAACATGATTCAATATCTAGATACCATATATTTCTTTTTAATATATTTTTCTTAGCTATTACTTGCTATTTACCAAAAATAAGATGAGTCCATTTACAGACTCATCTTATTTTATAAGTATAATTATATCTAATTATTTGATTACTTATCTTGCAACCGCTATTAATTTTTCCTTATGCTTTGGATATCTGAAAAGAATAACAAATATCTTCTTCCGCATTAATATGGTATTCAGGTTCTACATCCGCTCCCCAACTATTAATACCACCAACACCTCTGACAGCCCCAAGGATAGATAGAACTGTACGTCTTGGCAATGGTAGCTCTTCCTGGTGTGTTGCATTTTCTAATTCCTGTGCAGTATAAGGAATACAAGAGAACGCGAATTCTTTTTGAATACAAGAGATCTTTAATCCGAAATTCTCATTATCATGATTAGAATTATCTTTTGTAGTATTTCTATATATTTCAACCCACTTTGTATTCATGTGCACATTACAGTCTTGAGGAACCAGATATTTCGTAACCGGAAGACCTTTAATTTCATAGATCCCTTCTATTCCACCTGCCATTCTATCTGGGTATGTCTCTCCAGATAGTCCCTCATAGCGATATGAAACGGCTTTGGTTGGCATGATAAAGCGCATTCCAAAGACAGGTAATTCAGGCAAATTGGCTTTGCCATGATAGTGAACATTAACATGAATGACACCACTTGGAAGAACTATATATTCAACGTCTACAGTTGTAGAAGGGGATGTGATAGTTTCATAAGTAAACGTAATCGAGATATTACTAGCCGTTTGTTTTGTTATGTACTGATTATTATCAGGTGCTATCTGAGGCTTTTTCTCTTCACCATCAATTTTTAATAAAATATTACTGCATTTAATAAAGCAATCAGCACTTAACCACATTCCAGAACGTAATGGAAAACCATTTCCTCTATCATTGCATGTTGTAGCACGCCAAAAAGTTGGTTTTGGACTACGATATAACCACTCTTTCCCGTCTATTACTAAAGATTCCAAACCACCAACTTGATAGGAAAAAAGATAATGAAAATCGTTGCCATGCACCCCTAAGACAACATCTCCATATACAATTTCTAATTTATTCGGATCTTTATGATTGATACAATCCATAGTAATATTTCACCTCCTGCATTGCTGGTTTTTCTGTCCTATCTGCAAAAACAATTCCATCTCCTGAAAACTCATAATCAGAAGGTCTATCGTCAAAATCTCCACCGTACCTTAGTACCATCTCTCCTGAAACCTCATCTTTTACAAGCAATGCTTGGTCGATAAAGTCCCAGATATAACCACCATGATACATTTCATAGCGAGGGATTAAATCAATATATGATTTTAAGCCTCCTAAAGAATTTCCCATATCATGCATGTATTCACATATAATAAATGGCTTCGATGGGTCCGATTCCAAATATTCTTCTATTTGCTCTGGCGTTGCATACATACGACTCTCTACATCAGAAATGGTAGCATCATAAGCTCTGTTATTCACTACCCCTTCATAATGAACAAGTCTACTCTTATCATTTTCCTTAAAGAAATGATTCATGCTTTCAATGTTATCACCTGCATACGATTCATTACCAAGGGACCAAAACAGTACGGACGTATGATTCTTAAAGGTTTCAAAGTTTGTTCTTGCTCGGTCTACCACGGCTTCCTTCCACTCTGGTATGCTACCCGGTATATTCCAGGATGGCTCGATTGCCCCCATCTTCTGCCAAGAACCATGGGATTCTAGGTTTGTTTCTGACATCATATAGATTCCATTGTTATCACAAAGATAATACCATGGAATCTGGTTTGGATAATGACTTGTACGAACCGCATTAATATTATTTTTAAGAATTAGTTCAATATCTGTTTGCATATTAGAAAAATCAATACATCTTCCTCCCGTTTGGCTCCACTCATGACGGTTTACACCATTTAGAATTAATCGCTTTCCGTTGAGAAGGATGAGCTTATTCTTGATTTCAATTCTTCGAAATCCTATCTTATATGGAACAATTTCAACTAAACAACCGTCTTTGTCATATACTTCAAGTACAACTGTATATAAATATGGGGTATGATAAGACCAAGATTTAATATCATTTAACACATCAGAAATAAAGCTAATACTCTCTTCTCCCTCTATGATATGTTCAAAGATAGTCTGATGATTTTCTTCTTGAAGCTTGATTATTATCTCACCAAAATCAATACGATTTGATAGCTTTAATTCAAGTCCAAGTTTCCCAGAGATGTTATCTTCATTCAAATATGGTTTTAACCACATATCTTCTATATGAATCTCTGGTTTTGCATACAAGGTAACACTACGAAAGATACCGAAGAATCGAAAGAAATCCTGATCTTCTAAATAAGCTGCTGTACTTCTTTTGTGAACTTCTACTGCTAAAATATTACCTTTTTCTTTTATGTAAGGAGTTAAGTCAAACTCAGAAGGGGTAAAGCTATCTTCTGCATAACCAATAAATTCTCCATTTAACCAAACGTACATAGCTTGTTCAACGCCTTCAAAGCTAATACATACTCTTTTTCCAAGTAAGCCCTCATCTAAGTCAAAATATTTTAAATAAGATCCTACTGGATTATAGGAAGCCTCGCTAAAACTACCAATTAATCCATCATTTCCTACACTAAATGCTGGTCTTCGATAATAGTGGCCTTCCCACGGATACATTGTATTTATATAATGTATTTTATCATAACCTGCTAATTCAATGTGACAAGGAACTGCTATTTCATCAAAATCTTTGGCGATGAAATCTTCTTTGTAGAACTGTTCTGGTCTTTCTTTTGCACTTACAGAATACCGAAATTGCCAGATACCATTTAATGATTGTAATAAGGAGTTTTTCTCAGTAAAGCTTTGGGTAAAGGGAACCTCAGAAGCACTTAAAACCATATCCTCCTTGTTCTGGTAAAACGGGTGATCACTGTGAGCTGCTAACTGATTGACACGAAACACTTCTGGATTATCCAACCATGTTAAATCTGCCTTCATGTTCTCTCTCTTTTCTATGTATTTTTTATTCTTTTACTGCTCCAGCTGCAACACCAGCAAGTATATATTTTTGAAAGAAGATATAGATCAAAATCGTAGGTATCATGATGAGAATAATTCCAGCAGCAAGTGTTTGCCAAGAACCCTGTTGAGCATTAGCGTAATCCATTAAAAATGTAGTTAGTGTTCGAAGTTTATTCTTTGGCATGTAAAGATATGGGATATACATATCATTAATAATATTAATTGCTTTGATTATACATACAGTAGCTGTTGCGGGTACAAGTAATGGTAGAATAATTCTTACAAATAAACCAAAGTATGAACATCCATCAAGCAAAGCCGCCTCATCAAGTGCAACAGAGATACCTGAAATAAATTGCCTATAAATATATAATTGCATTAAGTCGGAAGCGATATAAATAACAATTGGTGCTCCTAATGTGTTGTAAAGTTGAAGCTTTTGTATTACCTGAAACCTAGCAATTTCTGTAACAAAACTAGGAATCAACATACCGATAAAAAATAAGGAAATAATTACATTTTTTCCTCTAAATTTAAATCTCTCTAAGATAAATGCCGTTATGGTACCAAACATTACATTAAAGAAAATCGATATAATTAAAATTATACCAGTATTCTTAAAGCCTATCAATAAGTATTTGTTACTTAGTACTTTCTTAAAATTGTCAAATGTTATTCTCTTCCACTCTGGAAACCATAAAGGTGAAGTAGAAACCATATCTGCTTTTGTTTTTAGAGAAGCAAACAAAGTTAGAAGAATTGGAGCTAGTACAATTACAACCATTCCTATACATAACACTTGTTTTGAAACTTGAGTAATGACTTTTTTATTCATTAAAAACATTCTCCTTTCTAAAATCTGGTATCTTATTCGGTAGAATAATCCGTCATTTTCTCCTATCTCTTAATATAAAACCATGAATCAATTTGTTTTGTATTATGTAAATAGAAACAATCATTACCATAATAGCTACCGCCATTGTGGATGCTAAGCCAAAATTAGAAAAGGTAAATGCTGTTTTAATCGTGTAGAGAGTAAAGGTTGATGATGCATATCCTGGTCCTCCTGCTGTCATTACAAACGGTATATCAAATACCTGTAAAGCACCTCTGATGTTATCAAATAGAACGAAATCTACCATTAACATAATCCCAGGAATCTGTACATATTTAAATAAATGCCATGTGCTTGCTCCATCTACTCTTGCAGCTTCTTCCACATCCTGTGGTAAGGATTGGAGCGCTGCCATAAATAAAATAACATGATAACCGCTAAACCTCCATACGGAGACGAAGGATAACACATAATTAACAATCTTAGAATCTGAAAGCCAGTTTCTAATGAGAGGCTCTAAATTTAGGAACTCTAGGATTGCATCAAAAGCTCCATTTATGGGAGAAAAGAAATAAGAGAAGGCATAGGAAATGGCAACTCCATTTATGATATATGGCATAAACACCATAGTTTTATAGAATTTTGCAGCTCGTAATTTACTAGTTAATAACACCGCAAATGCAAGTTCTACAGCAATCATAGCTAAATGAACAAAAAAGTATACTGCATTGTTCATTAATGACATCCATAAATCCTTGTTCTTAAACATTGAAATATAATTGTCTATACCAATATACCGACTCCCTTTTGAATATCCATCCCAGTTCGTAAAACTCATACGAAAAAGATCAATTGCTGGAAAAACAACAAATGCGATTAATAATATCAATGGTATAACTAGTGACACGAAGATAAATTGTTTTCGTTTTTTACTTAATTTTGTCATTGCTGCCTCCTAGTAATAAAAAGATTTATACTTCTTTTATAAATTGAGGTTGTCGCAAATATTTGCAACAACCTCGTATAGAATTCCTACCATAGATTAATCTTTTACTTAATATTTAATTTCAATCTTGCGTCTTTCCATTTAGAATCTAAGTCAGCAAGTGCATTCTTTAAATCAAAACCATCCGTTAACATCTGTGCTCCAAGTTTTTTATAATCAAATGTTGTCTCGTTTTGAATTGCTGTAAAATTATCACCACCACCATCATACATTACAAGTACCTTGTTTGGACAAAGCATATCTGACTCTGCTAAAATTGGCTCCTTTTCTTTCGGAAAGTTTGTCATAGAGGATGCTGATGAAACATAATTTATGTAATCTGGATACCAAGCTTCAGAATAAAACCATTCTACAAATGCCAATGCTGCATCCGGATGTTTTGAGTGTGTAGTTACACCCATAAAGGAATCACCTTGAACTATAACATTAAATGGATCCTCTTTTGAATTTCTTGTAGGTAAATAGAACGTTCCTAACTGGGATACATCTTCTGCACCATTTTTTATATTTTGAAGACCCCAATCGCCAAGAGCAATAATCGCTGCTTTTTTAACTGCAAACAATGAAGTAACCTGGTCGTTACCAAGACCTAAAGGATCTTTTCCTAGAACACCTGAAGTAAATAGGTTATATACTTTTTGATATGCTTTGTTAATATCGCTACCTTCTGCAAATGGTGCATCTTGTGTTGCCATAGTATTCCAGTTTTGTCCGTTTCCAGACTCTAGAGCAGGCATAAATTCCATATAAGGATAATCAGGCCACTCATCTTTTAAGCCACAAGCAATTGCCATAAAGTCAGAATCATTCTTACCATAGTAATCTTGTAGTTTTTTTGCTACTTCTTCAAATTCCACCCAGGTAGTAGGGACTTCTACTCCTGCTTCCTTAAATAAGTCCTTCCAATAGTAGACATATTCATATCCAGAAGTCATTGGAATACCAAGAACTTTACCATTAATAGCATAACCAGAAGCTAATTCATTGTTCGCACAAGCATTCGTGCTTGACAAATCTAATAAATAATCTTTAAATCTTGATAAAGTGAAAGGTTTATTAAACATAATATCAGGTAATTGATTTGCAGATGCCCTCATCTTCATTGCATTCCAATATTCTGAATCATCCTTTATCTTTTCAACTTCAATTTCTACATTAGGATATTCTTTTTGGAACTTACCAACCATATCATTTTGCTCAATAAAGTCATTTAAGTTATTATCCCAGATTGCAAAAGTAAGTGTTCCGCTTAATTCTTCTTTTGAAGGATTCTGTTTATCCTCTATCTTGTTACCTTCCTTATTCCCTGCTTCTTGTGTAGGTCCAACTGTTGGCGTATCTTTGGAAGAATCTTCTGCTTTGTTCCCACACCCCATGAATACAGAAGCTACCATTGCACATGTTAACATAGTTGCTATTATTTTTTTTCTCATAAAGCAATACCTCCCTTTCTTTGTGCCCTTAGAATACCAATTTTATGAGTTAGAATCCATTTCATATTTTCATTTTTCTTGATTTATTTTCACATTGTCCATTTTACTATTCTTAACATAAGGTTATAAATGATGATAGAAAGTAAGGTATAAAACATTTTTTAGGATAAATTGTTCTATTTTAGAACAAAAAATGCAGAGACAGACGGATATTCTAGTCAGAAGTCTCTAACTTCTTAAAGAATTATTCCGTATGTCCCTGCTCACTAACTAATCTTATGAAATAGTTCCTTTTCGGTATTGTGCTGGACTTATCTTAGTTAATTTTTTAAACACTCTGTTAAAATGCTCTACATTATGATATCCAACCGTCTCAGATATTTCATATACTTTAAAATTCGTATTTTTTAATAATTCTTTTGCTTTTTGTATTCGTATCTCGGTTAAATAGGTAGTAAAAGTTTCTCCCGTTTCCTTTGTGAAACGGCTAGTAAAGTACTTTTCATTTAATCCAACATACTCTGCTACCTGAATGAGAGATAAATTTGCGTCTTCGTAATTATCCGCAATGTATCGTTTTGCTTTGATTGTAACATCAGTTTCAGTCACATTAAGTTTTGTTGCAGAATAGTCCATAATCCATGCGAAATAATTTGTTAACCATAGTTTTAAGTTTCTTAAATCCTCAATACGATTAATTTTATCAATATAATTATATTTCTGTCCAAACACTTCCGAAAAGCTCGTATTATCCATTGAAAAACGATTAGCAATTGCTAAGATAGCAGCAAAAACATGAAGTCTGATCTCCGTTTTCTCTTTGTTATTCAATAGTTCAAATAATATTTCTTTTTCTTGTATCATATTCTTTTCATCTGCTATGGATAATGCAACTGCCAAGCGGTCATAATCTTTTGCTAATACTAAGATTTTGTTTTGATTCTCAACATTATTATTTAAATCAATGACCGCATGATTGCCTACTAAATGACGCAGGCACATTTTATTTCGGACATTCATTATCTGGGTAGTAAAATCGGCATATCCAAATGTTTCAGAACCGATTACGATATGCATCTCGATACCAAATTCCTTTTGACTCTCACGTTGAAGTTCCTCTGCCATCTTAGTAACTTTCGATATATAGTCTACTTCAGTAATTCGATACATCACTAAAAAGAATGACATGTTTTCAATATACAAAATGCATCTTGAGGCAAATCTTGGATTTCTTTCAAAACCATTGGTTAATTTAATTATGTAGTCATGATCATTTTCTTTTATGTAATAGTTTTCTATATAGAATCCAAGAATTGCATATCGTTCCATAAAGAATTCTTTTGATTTTTGATTTACTTCTAGAGGAGTTATTTCTTGTAGAATAAGAGCAGCGAAATAATCCTTTGGATTCATTTCAACACTTCTAACTCGCTCCTCATACTCCAATATTAATGCTTTCAATCTACGTGACATTGCATTGAATTGATGAATCATCGTTCTTACTTCATACTGACCACTCGGAGTGATATGTACTTCAAGATTTCCTTCCTCCACCTGTCGAAGACCACAGCTTATCTCTTCCACCGGCCGCACAATACTTCTTAAGAAGTATCTAGAATAGTATCCTGATAATAGCAACACAAAAACCGCTACACTGAGGACAATAAAAGCACTATCCCAATAATCTTCTGTTAAAACCGAAGTTTTTATATAACTTTCTATGTACCATGTAGTATCATTAAATTCCAAAGGAGATACTACCTTTGTATAATCTTTTTTCTTATCATATAGTTCTTTCCCATCCTGGGTTGAAAATACAACTCCTTCTGAACTTGTTATCTGTGTGATACCAAGCTTATTATCTCCTTGCAGATATGAAAGATTATATCTCTTTATTCGGTCAGATGCTCCAGTTGCTTGATAAAACGTAACCATTTCTATCTTTTGGGATCGGTCTGTCGTAACGTCTGGCGCTAAAGCAAATACCAGTATTAGTAAATCTTTTCTACCACCAGTATAAAGGTCATTCGCTGATATTGTATCATAGGAGCCTACGCATACAGTATTGGGGTTTTTCAAAGCTGCCTGATACCATTTTGATTCTTTTATTTCTTTTGAGGAGCGGCTAATACTATTTTTAATATAGGTTTCTTTACCACTTTTCATATAAAAACCAACAGATACAATATTCTTTACTGGCTCAAGGGCTAGATTACCTGCTTCATATAATTTCTGTTCATAAGAATATCTTGTGCTAAAGTCTTGTGTATCTGTGCCTGCAGCATATTTTAATATTTCATTATTATTGGTATTAATAAGATGAGATAGCCTCATAGACATCACGTTGATATCGGAAACAAGCTCAGTAATAATTGTTTCATGAGAACCTTTTATAGTCTCGATTGCTTGACTTTTAAACTGCTTATTCAAAAATAACAATGCCAGAATTAAAACCACTAAGATTGGTATTACAATAAAAAATAGAAATGAAGTATAGTATACTATTTTTAATGGTAGCCTTTTTCTTTTTGTACGAAACATATACGTTTCCTCGCCTAAGATTGATTTTTACAACTAATCCCATTATATCATATACAATTAATTAATCAAGAAACTGGTATGTCAATACTAAGTTTACACAGGTTAAGTTTATCTAAGTTTAGAATAAACGAGCAAAGAAAAATCTCAATCCTAAGAAAACCAAAAAAGCAATCGCTGCTATTTCTGCAATTTTTTTCGCCTATTCACTTCCATTATCAAAATACTATAGAAATTAGTTAATAAAAAACATTAAGATGTAAATTCTAAACGCTCAATTATTAGAATATAATGAATTAGTTTTAAGACGAGTTATATCAAAATGATGGATAAATCCATCATAGAAAGGGAGTATAGGAATGGATCCGTATGTTGTAGTTATACTAATTGGTGGATGTTTACTTGCAGTTTACTTACTAATTTTTCAAATTCTTGGGCTTCGAATGATTCGGTCAAACGAGGTTGCTGTAATAGAAAAATGGTGGAGTATTCATGGATCGTTAAGAAATTCAATTATAGCACTAAATAAAGAAGCCGGTTATTCTCCTGATTTGCTTCGGGGTGGCATTCATTTTCGTTCCACTCTGATGTATCGTATCCACAAGTATCCATTAATTACAATACCTCAGGGACAAATAGCATATATCTTTGCAAAAGATGGAATTCCACTCGCACCTACACAAACATTAGGAAAAGTTATAAAAGAAGCGAATAACTTTCAAGATGTAAGAGGTTTTTTACAAAATGGTGGCCAAAAAGGACCACAACGTGGCTTCTTAAGAGAAGGTACCTATGCAATAAATCTAGCTCAGTTTGTTTTAATTACTCAAAATGAAATCAAAGCTATCTATGATGGTTCCAAAAAAGAACGATTGGAACTAGAGAGTATGCAACAAACCTTGATTCAAAGAAATGCTTTTGTTCCTGTTGTCATAATGGGCAAAGGAAATGAAACCAGCGATTTGATGGGTATTGTAACGATCCATGACAGTCTCCCATTACAACAAGGTGAAATCATTGCTCCATGCGTTGGAGAAGGTCATTCAAGTTATCAAGATCCAGAGAAATTCATTGAACTTGGTGGACGCAGAGGAAAGCAAATTGAAGTATTAACCGATGGTACTTATTACATAAATCGGCTATTTGCAACGGTAGAATTTCGTTCAAAGACTGTGGTACCGATCGGATATGTAGGAGTTGTTGTTAGTTTCTTTGGAGAACAAGGGATTGATACCACTGGCGCAGACTATAAACATGGAGAACTTGTGGAAACTGGTTGTAAAGGTGTATTACAAAAACCATTAATGCCTGGAAAATATGCGTTTAATACCGATGCTGGTAAGGTTGTTTTAGTACCGACAACGAACATTATATTAAAGTGGAACCGCGGTGAAGTCGGAGAACATAAATACGATCAAAATCTATCGGAAGTTGATATTATTACCAAGGATGCTTTTGAACCGTCACTCCCACTTTCTGTGGTTATGCATATTGATTACAAACAAGCACCTTGGGTAATACAACGATTTGGAGATATTAGCATGCTCGTAAATCAATCTCTTGACCCATTGGTTAGTGCATACTTTAAAGATGTTGCGCAAACCAAAACATTAATAGAGTTAATTCAAGAACGTAGTGCTATCAGAGAAAGGGCTGTTATAGAAATGAAAGAAAAATTCGAAAAATACAATCTACAATTAGAAGAAGTTCTGATTGGTACTCCAAAATCATCCAAAGATGATATTCAAATAGAAAATATACTCACACAACTTCGTGAAAGGCAAATCGCAGAAGAAAAGAAAATTACATATCAGAAACAACAGTCTGCCGCTGAAAGTGAAAAATCACTTCGTGAAGCACAGGCAATAGCAGAGCAACAAAGTTATCTGACAAAATCTAAAATTCAGATAGAGATAGAAGGCAATAACGGAGCTGCTTTAGCAAGTAAAGCAGAGCAGGAAGCAAATCAAATCATAGCACTAGCGAAAGCGAATGCTTCTAAGGTTCGTTTAGAAGGTGAAGCAGATGCTTCAAAAGAAACGAATATTGGACTTGCAAAAGCTCAAGCAATCGATGCCCAGGTAAAAGCTTATGGTGGAGCCGAGTTTAGAATTATTCAAGAGATAACAGATAAATTAGCAGATGCAATTAAAAATACTAATGTAGATATTGTACCAAGAACCATCGTAACGATGGGGAACTCCTCAGACGAAGAAGGTAATTCCTCTGCTCCTACAATTATCGACACTCTGCTTAAACTGATTACAATTGATAAATTAGGTATCTCACTTCCAAAAGAAATTGAAACTAAGTAGGTAACATAAATATAAGGTGAAATATAAAAGTTTATAAAAGGGCAAATGGATTCATGGAAATAACTAATTCCTTAATACCATTTGCCCTTAACTATTTATCTAACTTATCTTTGCTTCATACAAATCATAATAAAAAGCGTATTGTTGTAATGCTCCCGAATATCCTTGATATTGATCAAATGGAAAACCGTCTGGATAATTCATGTCTAAAACTTTTTGAATGTGCGTATCAATAGGAAAAGCATTCAGGTGGTGTAGGGCGTATAAACAGATACATTCCGATACCTTGATTCCTACACCATATAACTTCATTAGCTCTTTTCTCGCATCCTCATAACTTAAACCAGGTAATTCCTCTAAATTAAAACTACCCTCTACGATTGCTTTTGTTGTTCTTAAGATGTATTTACTTCGATAACCTAAATTGCATTCTTTCAACTCACTGTCCGTCAATTGATATAAAGCTTCAGGTTTTGGAAACGTATAGAACACTTCACCTTTTATATTTGTTCTCTTCTCTCCGTATCGTTCACAAAGCATTTGAATGCTCTTTTTTATCCTTGGAATATTGTTTTGCTGTGAAATCAAAAAAGAGACAATCGTTTCCCATAACTCTTGTTTTAAGATTCGTATTCCCCATCCAAAGGACATCGCAGTCTTCATAAAACGGTCATCTTCATTTACAAGACTTGTAATCGTGTCATAATCATCATTCAAACCAAAGTATGTTTTCCATATAGTATGATACTCATCTTCCGTACAAGATAACGTTAATTTGTCTTTTTGTTGATTTATCTCTATATAATGTCCATATGCTACTACTTCAAATGTTGTTTCATTTATTTCCTTCATACGGAAACACTGTCCAGAGTAACATATCTTACGTATATCAAAATTTTCTACTGTAATTTGGTACATGCTTACCCTCGTTTCTAAATAACTATCTTAATAACTTAACAATTAAGTACAACAATTTCTGTCTGTACTACTACTCAAAATCTTATGTTCTATGATGTTTTTAAACTTAATTATGAATGAACTTATCCCGTTCACTATAATATAAATTTTTTGAATTATTAAATGCCACAAGGAATATTATATGAACAACGAGTAGAATGATCAAAAGCAACAATGTAAAAATGGTGAACATAAGTAAAATATAAGTCAAAATATTTAATATCGCCATAATAGTCCAAAGTGACTTTAATTTTTCACCCTCTAAAATGATTCCATATTTTTGCTCTATATCAATAACACCTTTTACAATCTGATATAGTATAAATAACGAAATACAAATATTAAATATACCTAAAAGGAATGAAAAGTTTTGATATAGATTTGATCCGCCAAGAAAATCAAGCACAAAGATAACACCCGTATAGCAAGCCATAAAAACAGACCATGGCCTTACCTTTTCAAAAAACTCACTCTCTTTTGCTAATTCATCAAATCCCTTTATCATAAGCAAGTATCCTACAAAATCAGGCATCAAACTTATTTTCATACTTCCTAAATTTAAATCAAAATTAAGAAAGACAAATAATAAACCAATGAATATATTTTTCATACTCTCCTCCTATTTTTCTACCCTCGTTCCATTCCATTCAAATGCTTTAAACCTTGTTCCCTGATGAGTTAGCATTCCAATCGTATTTTCCTCTAATACACGGTATATTCGATTTGTTACTGTAAATTTCATAAGCTGATGATCTTTGCCTACTTCAAATTCTACAATATGCGTTGTCTGCATTATATTATTCGCATCCATGTAAGACGATGCTTTCTTTCGTTTTAAAAATGCTTGCTCTGTAATTACTGGTGAGTTTTCATTTTGAATAAATTGTGCAAAGGATTTAATAACCAAAACTATAAATATACAAAAAAACAATACAATTAATATAGTAATAATGATTCCCCCTAGTTGTTAGTAAATCTCAAAATCTATATCGATAGATTCTCAATAATATACAATCAAGTACTGATATATACTGTGTTCTATATATCATGATAAATCAAAAAAATGGTTAAGTCAAACACTATTCGGGGAATTGATTAACAGGACGATAAGTACAAACTAATAACTTAATCTAACGATATCACTTTTGTAGCTATCCTATTACCAAACCATTCGTCATGTTCTACAAAAATTAGAGTTGGTTGATATAGTAGTATTGCTTTTTCCAACTGTTCTCTAAAGTAAATATCCATATAATTTAGCGGTTCATCAAGAAGGATTAATTGATTTTCAGAAACTAAGGCTCTCGCAATATCTAGTTTTTTCTTCTCACCTCCACTAAGTGTTTCAATTGGCCTAAGTAAGGATTCTTTTGGTATATCAAAAATCTCACACAACTCATAGATTTGATTTCGTCTAACATCCTCTATAATATAATCAGTTACATATCCACTATTCCATAATGGCTCTTGAAAGGACTCTGTAATCGTTATATCATCAAAGTATTTGATAGAATCGGGCTCTAGATGTTTTCCAATCAATCTTAGTAAAGTACTTTTTCCGGAACCATTTTTTCCACGAATCCATATTCGGTCTCCTGAAGCGACTTTAAAATTTAGATGTGAGAATAGGAAACCTCCATCATATCCAAAGGTTAGGTTTTTTACCCTTAGCAGGGTATCCCCTTCCATTTGCTTTTGTTTTATTTCTAATTCCTTTGCTACTTCAAAATTTTGTAGCAGCTTACTTTTATCCTCTAAGTTCTTCAATACTCTATCCTCTGCTCTTTTTGCATGCATCATAAACTGAGCAGCTCTCGAACCACTGGATCGTTCAAATTTTCCATGGTCATTTTTAGTACTCTCAGCACTATTCGCCCAATCACGTTTCATAATGGATTGATTATTTAAAGCTTTTATTTCTCTTAGTAACTTTGCTTCTGTACGTGCTTCATAACTTTCCTTTTTATCCTTATTCGCCTTCCAAGAAGAAAAATTTCCTTTCTCAATCTCTATATTCGACTTATTAATAGATAAGACATGGTCTATTATTTCATCAAGGAAACTTCGATCATGAGAGACTACTAAGAATCCTTTTTTCTGCTTTAAATATTCTGCTAATAATTTTTTTCCATCCAGATCAAGGTGATTCGTTGGTTCATCAAGTAAAACATAGGAGTTATTCCTTAAAAACATTGCTATGATTTGAAGTCTTGTTTTTTCCCCTCCGGATAAAATTTCATAATCACGTGTTAGTATTTCTTCTGGTAGATTCATAAGATTTATTTCTCTTAGAATTCTACTTTCCATCTGATAGCCATCCGCTTCAAGATACCGTTCTAGTATCTCTTGATACTCCTGAAATCGGTTTTTATCCTCAGAAACGATGATTTCCTCCATCGTATCTTCCATTGTTTTCAAGCTTCCAATGCACTCTTTAAGAACATCAAGAGTTATTTTATATTTACTATTCACTTCATAGGGAAAAATCTCTGTATTAACTTGTTTCAAAATATTTCCCTTATCTGGAGTCAGAGTTCCATGTAAAAGTTTTAAGAACGTCGATTTGCCTCTCCCGTTCCTTCCGATGAGACCTAACCTCCAATCGGTATCAAGTATTAAGTTTACATCTTCAAATACAGTCTGAAAATATTCTGCATAATGAAAATACATGTTCTGGATTATAATTTTCGACATAGTCTGCCTACCTTTCTACCTGGCATCTACGACGAAATCTGTCGTATTCTATGCCAGGTTTAACAATTGATTTTCTCTATTGCTACTTGTTTTTTAAAACGTAATTTTGAAATCAACATGTTAACACCGCCTTTCTATGTTTTTACAATAAAAAAAGAGCCTGAAAAACAATCCAGACGCAAAAACACTGTATGTCAAATGATAATCACAAGAAAAGAGCTATAATCAGCCATCAAATTATGCCAAATAGAACGTAGCTAGACTTCCCATTTACACAATTATAAAGCTACATGAATAAACTAATTTTAGATTAAGGATTAAAATTAGTAGATGCACCAAGCGTTCTCTTCTTATCATTCTTACATACAGTTATTATTTACGAATTCTCATTGTGTTTTTCAACCTCTTATTTTGTTATAATTAATACTTCTCATTTATTATATACCAAAATGCAAGTGGTATCAAGACCAGATACCATATTCTTAATTCTTACATCCTCTATTACTGGGTCTACTAAGTAATTTCTTGTAATCCTATTATTCATTTGTTTTCTTCAATTATATAATAGGATCTAAAAAATAAGATACCTGCTAAAAAGTACAAAACAACAGTAATAATATCGGAGTTTATTAAAATATTAATAAATGCCATAAGAATAAACAACACTCCAGTTATAAATATGACTTTTTTCTTCATAGATAAACCTTCATTATCATTTTATACTATTATATCTTGATATCCTAAAAGAATTACTATGAAGTAATTAAATTATAAGATGGATACCAATGAGGTAACAATATCATTGGTATCCATTCGGTATCCTGTGATTTTTTTATTCGCTATGCATAAAAATGTCACTATATACATTGAATATCGAAATGTAAATTAGCAAAAATCATATTGGATGCTATTCGTCCACTTACAACCTTCCACTAATAATGTTATAAATTGCTCCAAATACATTTGATCAACCTCATCAAATCTATGAAATCTTGGACTATCAATATCTAACACGCCAATAATCGTTCCATTTTTCTTCATTGGAATCACAATTTCTGAGTTAGAAGCACTATCACATGCGATATGCCCTGGGAATTCATGGACATCTTTCACTACCTGTGTCTTTCCTTCCTTTACTGCAGTTCCACAAACCCCTCTACCAATTGGGATATGGATGCAAGCGATTTTACCCTGAAACGGGCCAAGAATCAAACTTCCATTTTTCATTAGATAAAATCCTACCCAGTTTATATCCTTCAATGCTTGATTTAGCAACGCAGAGCTATTGCTTAGATTAGCAATGACATCCTCTTCCCCTTCTAACATAGACTTTAATTGTGCCAGTAATAATTTGTACATTTCTGTTTTATTATCTGGATACATAGTATCGATTTGTTCCATCTTTCTACCTCACTTATCTTCTGCTTTTATGACTATTACTCACATAATCTATATTCTCCAGTGTCACACAGTATAGAATAATATATTATTTATAAAAATGATATACTAACTAAGAAACGTTTTTCTATATCATTCAATTTTTAGAGAACATTATAAATCTTTTCTAAGTGAAATGTTTTGCAAATAAAAGAATAAAAGCTCTAGGATTTATAAGTAACATCTCTGAGCTTTTATCACTATATTATATTGACCATATTAAATTTAAAAATAAAATCCTCAATTCTTCTATCATGTGTTATCTTATTAATAGTGTATAAGAATTTTACTTTATTTTATCTCTCTCGTCCTTTAATATTTTATTTGCATATTCTGCAAATTCTTGTTGTTCAACAGATTCCATGCCAAGAAAACTAATCTCTTTAATTTGATCTGAATTAAAAAGAAATGTTTCATCACTTCCCAAATATCCTTCTGGATATAGACATCCAGTATAATCCCATAGTACATTGGTACCAAGCTCATATTGACAATACCCGATAATCATTACTTCTTTCGTACTGTCCTCTAGCAAAATAACAGATCCAATCGGAAGAAGTTTATCTCCTTTTTTATCCACTTGGATTACTTTCTCTTGATTTTTTAGAAGTAATGATTCGTTAATGAATAATATACCTGTTGTAATTAATAAACCAACAGCTGCGATCCCTGCTAAAAGTTTTACTCCTAATGTAATTATATTTGCTGTGATACCATTCTTATTTTTTACATTTTTATTGAATATTGTTATGTTTAATAACAATAACCAACTAAATAACGTTAGCAACACTAAGATTATTTTTAATATCAAGTTAACACCTCCGTCTAAATATAATCGTTATTTTACAAAATACCCTATATCTAAAATTACTTTACCATCTTTATCCGGAGTTGTGAATCTAGGGCATCCATATCGTTCGAAAAACCAACATGCACCATTGTTATCCTCAAGTACCTGCATTCCATTTTCAATTAAATGCATATAACATTCATCCTCATAACAATATACATTTTCTTCTAGACCTTTGACCCAACAAATCCCTACACTGTTAAAATCAAAATCAACATAAGAATATCCATCAGGTACAACACTGTTTTCTGGAAGAAAGATACCAATCCAATACTGAAAAGGTTCGTCTTCCTTATATCGCATAAGACCTACGTAGGCTTCAGCATCAGGATATAACTTTTTAAACTCTTTCGTCAGTTTTTTTTCAATTATTTTAAATTTATCTGTTTCAAACCATTGCCCCCAATGCCAACCAAACATGCCATTGACTCTATCTTCGTCACCGTATTTTATCCCTATAAATCTAGTCTTAGGTATATCTTGTTTATAGCACTTTATAATCTGATATGGGGAACAACCCCAGACATCATTTTCTTCCTTCATTATTTCGTTAATCTTATCTACTGCTATCTTACCTTTTTCAGTTGGCACTAAATCTACTTCATTCATATCATTTTCTCCGGCAGAAAATATAGTTACTTCAAAATCATTCATGGATAACGTATAGTTAACGATATGATCTTCACTTGCTATGTAAGGGAATGAAAATAAATAATACTTTCCATATTTTCTAATTAAGTAAGGAGAGTTATTAGAAAACTCAAAGGATGTAGCCTTCTCCCAGTCACTTTGGAATAGTTGAGCCTTAAAGGTAGTACCAAAATTCTTATTAATATGTGCCCAAAATGCAAACTGTATTATCTCCCCTTTTCGAGCTGTTTCACCGCTATAAAATAAAGTTGACCATTTACCACCTCTGCTGTTCACATACCAGTACTCAGTTGTTATGTTATCAGAATTCTTTTCTGTTATAATCCTCCCATTACTTTTGGGAACATAGGGACTGTTATTCCATGTAGTTGTATTGATTGTAACAAATCGGTTGTTTGACATAATCAAAATCCTTTCATAAGAATTAGAGAAAAAATCGTTTCATGTACTCACACATCATTTGGTTTCTTATCCACAAACTCTATATCTTATGTATTTTACTTGTTAACCTTTCAATATTGTTTTACCTAAGTTCTTTCTTAATCAATCAAAGGGTATTTTTCTCAGAAAATCGTAGAATTGTACTAAATTTAAATTTTATCATTAGAGTATTAACTTGATTTGAATAAACAAAATATAATATGCTTATCTTATAAAGTACGATATCATATTTACCAATTATTATCAATATTTAAACTATAAAAAGTATGAATTCATCTTGTGAATTCATACTTTTTTTGTTTTTCTTTGACAATATGGTAATCCCTTGTTTTTGTTTTCATTATGGTGCTTAATGCATTCCTCGCACTTCCCATGTCTTTCGCATTTTGTCCTTTTACAAATACATTTTTTTGCGTCCCTGTTCATAACGAAACTCCTTTTTATTAATCAGTATTACCTGATTTTAATTAAAAAAGGGCTTACAGCCCTTTTTCAATATCCATGACAGTACCTAAAAAGATAGGTAACTTTGTGTTATTATCAATGATAGCAAATAGAAAAGGTCGGTCTAATTTTACGGAATAACCCATTATTGCAGATTCCTCCATCATTTCTACTTTTGTAACTGCACCAGCTTTTGTTCCTAGTTCATCTACACTAATAAATGACTTATGAAGAACTTCACCAATGTAGATGTTGCCTCTTGTAGAATTACCCAAATTAGAAAAATCAGCTTTATTTGCATCAAAGGAAGTCTCTAAACCAAGAGCAATCAAAGCATCATTCATCTTAAGCTCATATTCAAACTTAAATTTAGGTAGTTGCGCTAACACATATGCTGTTTCGGCATTCTCTAGGATAGAAAGTAGATGTTCTCCTGTAAGAGAAGTGATATACTCCTCAATTGATACACCATCATTCGGTAATAATGCTACAAAACTATAATGATCATTTTCATAACTTTTAATAAATCCTGTAACATTTTCATCTTCAATATACAGACTTTCATCTGAGATCATCATTTCAACGTCACGTTTGGTACCATCCCATGCCGTGAATTCACCAGGTAAGATCTCATTTTTCTTATAAACATTCTTCCATCTTGCATCAAATACGACAGCATTGATCAGATACATTATAGTGTCTTGATCAATTTGATTAATAATCTCATCAATCATTCCATCCGTATTATTTTTTACCCAAAGATTGATATCTTTTATCGTTGTATTATCAAATGCTGATTTATATGCAGCTGCTCCGTAATAAGTTGCATTCTTTTGAAGAAAATCCTGTCTTACCGTGAATCTGTTTTCATCGTCACGAAACCAAATAGAGTTTGCAATGTTTAATTTGCTGTGTTTTTCTGTCGGAAGCTGATTCACATAAGTATATAAATACTCGTTTAATTCCTCTATGGAACTACCACCTGCTAATAACAATTCCATCTCTTCTTTTGTTGCGGAATCTGCACCATTTGCAGTCATCGCAAGTGCTAATAATACAGACAGTGGTGATATGAGTGTATTTTCACCTTCTTTGATTGACTTCTTAAATAAATCCACTGAAAAAGTTGCTGTTTGATTAACAAATAAATCATCCAACGTTTTCTTACTTATGGTTTCAGGTTTTATCCCATCCATTAAATTAGCACTTTGAACTTTCATAGCACATCCAGTTAATGATATGATCAAAGTTATTACTATCAATACAGATGTTATTTTTGAAATATAGTACTTTTTATTTACGTTCAAGCAAAATCCTCCTTCCATTCGCTTCCCATGGTTCTCATTCTTTCATAGGTTACATATTAATTAAGTATTTGTTTTATAGATATTTCAGATATGCATAGTTTTATAGACCTATATAGATTAGACGACAGATATTTTATTTAGTTCCTTTTTCCTATTATTACAAATATTGAACTTACATCATTGAAACTTTCTAAAAATAAAACCTTTATCACAGTTACATTAGTGAAGCTTTCTAAAATATAAAACTTATTATCACAGTTACATCACTGAACCCTTCTAAAATATAAAACCTATTTTAACAACTTTCATACTAGCGACAGAAAAATATCAGGCACTTGAAGTGACCACCAATCGTTAGATTTTTAGATCTAACTTTTGGTGGTCAGTTCAACTATATATAAGTACCTGATGTTTTAACTATTTTAATTCATAGATGTTAAATATATGCCCCTTAGTAACATGAATATCAGAACTTTTCGAAGTAATATTTTCTAAATTTTTATGATTCATCAAGACATCTCTACAATCAATATCTGAAACATCTTCTCTTATAACAAAACTTTTATCTTTTTTCGCTTGAGGATATACATTCAGCTTTATTCTATCTAAATCTTTTTTATACAATACTCCACCAATGCTTATATATCCGTTTATGTTGTTCTTTACGGAGATACTTTCTAGTTTTGTAAAACCTTCTAGATAAAAATTATTCTTACCACTATAGTAGAAATATCCAAAGTTTTTACCAATCTGAAGAGATTTTAAATAGTGATTATTTTCACTCAAATAAAAATATATTACAGTATCTGGCATCGTATAAGAGCTAGTTGTCTTAGCGGATGGATAGCAGTAGATTGTTGACTTCTTCTTATCATAAAGAACCCCATCAATTGCTTTCATATAGGGATTATTAGAAGCTACTTTTATCTGCTTTAGCTTTTTACAATTTAAAAACCAAGTACCATCACTACGAACTGTTAAATTTAGATTCTTTGGCAATATAATGGTTTCTAAATAATTCTGAATCTCTAACGTATCATTCCGAAGTGCTGTTACTGAGGAAGGAATCGTAAAACTAGCTCCTTTCTTATTCTGTGGATACCATATTAGTGTCTTTTGGCTACTGGAGTATAGGACTCCATCAACAAGTTTTGCTTTTTTATTTCCTTTTGATAGCTCAAGGTTAGTTAGATTAGGAAAAAGTTCATAAGGGAAATTATAACCATCCCCTGTAATAATAATTTTAGTGACTGATGGCATTGTAGGTAAATAATTGCGATAGAATTTACTACGCTCGCAATTTTCTGGAATTGTTAAGGTGGTTTTCTTGGATTTTGGAGGAAGTAAAACAAGCTTCATCTTACTCTTCGTATATAGTATTCCATCATAAAGTGTGAAATTTTTATTACCTTTTTCAAGCTCTATTGATTCCAAAGAATCCCAACGTACTATGTTATAATTTTTCTTTTGTGCTTCTAGAGGATACCAAATATCTGTGTTTAATACTTTTAAATCTCTTGGTATTGTAATTATCTTTACATTTTGAATAGTTGGTATCGTACTTTCCTTAAAATTTAGACTAGTTAAGGTACTAGGGAACTTTAAGTGCTCGACTGATTTCTTTGATGGCCATGCGATTAATTGAGTTTTGTCCTTATTATAGAGAACTCCATCTACTGTTTCATAATTGGGATTATTAGTAATTTCATAATTACTAATGAAATCTCCTAGAAATGAAGGATTAATAGGTTCAGAAAAATTCACTTCATAAAATGCCATTAATCCAGAAGGAAGAACCAAAGTATCAATTAATGCATACTTAAAACTATCATTTTTTATATCCTTAACAGTTGATGGTATTATGTAACGTTTCTGCTTTTTCCCCTGTGGATAGGCCATTAAGATTGTTTTATCATTATTAAACCAAACTCCCCCTACCGCTGTATAATAAATGTTATCTTTCGAGGCATCAAAGGCTTGTAGATTCGGAAGATTTCCGTAATAGGAAAAAGGATAATCTCCAAGTAGAAATCGAGTTCCAAACACTATTTTCTCAAGGTTTAGATTGTAACCAAAAGCTTGCTTTTCTAAAGTAGTCACAAACTCTGGCATAACATAATTTTTGTCTTTTTTTGAAGAAGGATAATGAAGTAAACATGTTTGATCTTTACTATATAACACACCATCCATGGATAAGTAATAAGGATTATCTTTGTTAACATCAATGCTTTCTAATTTGGATAAGAAATAGCTCTCATCTAATTTATCATCTTCTAAAATGGTATGAAATGCTTTCCCAATGTCTTCTAACGTAGATGGAAATACTATTTCTTTGACATTTGGAAACGGAAAGAAAACAAACCTTCCTAAGTTTTCTATTCCTTCTTCCAATATAATTTTCTTAACTTTAGGGTAATTCTCTGTGCCTTCGAAAGTGGACAAGTCTACATTCTCAGAGATAATGATGGTTTCTTCCCCATTGTAATTGCTTTTATTTCCCCAAATATACTGTTCCTTCTCTATTCCTTCTCCTTTTGCTAAAACATCGTTCGATGAGAGAAAAAACATAAGAGTAACGGATAAAATTACAAGGATACTTTTTAGTTTTTTCATATCAGGACCTCCAAATAAACTTTAATAGTTATGTAATGTAATATTGTCAAAATGTATGGACCGCCATTGACCAAACCATAAGTCTCCATCTTTAAGCTGATTGTATTGACTACTACTATCGATATAAATATTTTTTAAATAAGGATTATTATCAAAAAATCTTTGATCTTCAATTACATCAACATCCTTCGGTAAATAAAAACTAGAATTCGTTTTTCCAACTGGATATGCAATCAGCGTCTTTGACGTAATATAGTCAATATATAAAACCCCATCAATTGAGGTATATTGCTGACTATTAGACGGGACAGCTTCAATTTCTTTTAAAGCACTAAAATGAAGCAAAGCATCTCCATAATAATAATTATCACCATCCACATAACCTAAAACCCCAAACTTTGATACACTTGCTGGGATTTTTAGAGTTTGTAAGAAGTGATTTTCATTCCCAAATACTACGATTTCAACTGTCTTTGGGATTTGATATACTAAATCTGTTTTTTCCGTTGGATACACCAGTAATCTTGTCTTATCCTTTGATAATAGTACACCATCTACCGCAGTATAATAAGGATTTCTTATTGAAACAACAAACTCTTTTAACTTAGTACAGTCTCTACCTGCTGGCATTGCAAATACCCCATAATCTTCTTGATTAAAAGGAGCCAAATCATAAAGCATGCAATTATCTGGTACTACAAGTTTTTCAAGATGATTTTGCTTTACTAATTGGTCATTATCTACCAACGTCACTGTGTCTGGAATCTTAAATTCTTTCCCTGGCAAATCAATTGGATACCAAAGAATATGAGTTTTTTCCTTGTTATATAAAATACCATTTTCTATCACAAACAATTTATTATCCCCATTAATCTTTAGTTCCGAGAGGTTTTCGAATCCACTTAATAGAACACGATAATTTGGGTTTTGAATTCCTTTCAACATCTTGAGATTTTTAGGTAATGTTAATACTGTTGTTGAATTTTCTAAATAGAATAAATCCATTGGTAATACTTCTAAGTTATTATGTATTGTGATATCCGTATCTTTGTTTTGATTTGGATATAGTCTTATCTTTTTGTAGTCTTTGGAGTATAATACTCCGTCATACAGTTTTAAATAAGGATTTTGTTTATTCACATAAATTTGTTCAATTCGATTCTCAGCTGTCCCAATAATGGCTGTAAGCGAGTCAGGGATTGTTATTTGCTTCACTTTATCAAAATGCTTAATCATGCTGCAATTAAGATAAGTTAACTCCTGTGGTAAATCAAGAGATTCCACAAACTTTTCTTCTGGCCAATAATAAAGATAACTTTTGTCTTTTCTGTAAACTATACCATCGATTGATGTTAAGCTTTTATTTTTCTCAGATATTATCACTTTCGTAAGAGGTGTATTCTCGAAAACATCATATTCAAAAGTTCTAAAACTTGCTGGTAGTGATATTTCAGTTAAATTAGTTTTAGAAAACGCATATCTTTCTATCAAAATTACACCCTCAGGAATAATAACTGAATTGATTGGAATATTTTTAAATGCATTCGCCCCTATTATTTTAGTACCAACTTCTACAACAGCATCTTTCTTCCCATTGTAAGGATAAAGAATTAATCTATCCTTTGACTTATTATATAAAGCACCATCAATACTTGAGTATGCTGAGTTTTTTTCATCAACTATAATTTCTTTTAGATTTGGTAGATTATCCGTGTACCAAAAAGAAATTGTAGTAATATTTTCCGGAACGGAAATACTTATTGCATTAGGGAAAAAAGTTAAGCGATCCAAATCAAGATTTGATTCTTTCAAGTCAATTTTAATATGCTTAACCTTTTTAAATTTTTCTAACAAAGTTTTGTTATCTTTTTCAAAAGAAATACTATGAAGAGTTATAGTATCCTCACTCTCAAATGTATAGACAGAAATGTTTTCTACTGATAAAGCCCCTAGGGCTTTTATTTCGTTATTGTAATAATTGCAATAAACAGTAAGTGTCATTAAGATTCCAATGATTATAAATATTTTTTTCTTATTCATTTTGCCCTCCTCAATATTATCCCTTATTTTTACATCTAGTATCTAAAATATCTTTGTCATATATATGTCAATAAATGGTGTTTTGTATTCTAACACTACTTCACATTACAGCTTAAAAATATCTCTGTTACAATTTATATTAGTATGAATCACATCATATCCCTGCGATTATCAAATAGTCCAATGAAAAGGAATATATAGAAATTTTCGAATGATAAAATGCTTCTGTAATATACAAAAGGGAAGGTTCCTCTAAAAGAACCTTCCCTTTCGTATTATTCTGTTTTAAAAGAGGGTATTATTTCTGTTATCGTAGAGGGTACTCTACTGATACAAACAAGGTGCTATATCAGGTGCATCATAGTTTTCTGAATTATACCACTGACAACCGGTATCTACATCTTCAACCTTCTCACCCTTTGCTGCTGCAACAGCTAAGCGAACTGCATTATACCCAATGGATACTGGATCTTGTGTAACGGAACCGTAGAAAATCTTATTCTTAATAGCGTCAATCTGAAGTGCTCCAGAGTCGAAACCAACCGCAATAACTTTGCCTTCACCAAGTTTATTTAAACCTTCGTTTGCATTAATAATACATTTTGCTGCAAATTCATTTGATCCATAAATAGCCACTAAGTCTTCTTTATTCAGTAATGTTAATGCTTCTGTTTTACCTGCATTATCGGTTACTTCCGCAGGTATACGAACCTCAATTATAACTTTAGCACCATCTGATTTACGGTTGTATTTGTCATGTCCTTCTACGCAAGAATTATTCTCACCAATCAATGAACTCATCTTATCTATAAAGCCTGAAGTACGTTTAATTATGGAATCTGAGTTTGCTTCTTGAGATACTACACCAATACGTACAACATTTGTGGGATTTGTAACTTTATCTTTTATCGCTTCGTACATTTTTTCTGCTGCTAATTCACCAGCTGCATAATTATCAGTTGCAGCATTAGCTTTTACAGCTCCCTCTGGTGCACCTGGTACACCGGAATCAAAACCTATAATAGGAATCCCTTGTGACTGAGCTTGGGTAATCGCGTCCAAAGCTGCATTGGTATCAAGCGCTGCTAAACATATTGCAGCTGGCTTCTTATTAATGGCATTGTTAATTTGCTCTACTTGTGTAGCGATTGCCCCTTCACCCTCTGGACCAACAAAGTTTGTTTTTACTTTAAATTCTTCTTCTGCCTTCTTACTTCCTGCTAAAACTGCTTGCCAAAAGTCATGTTGGAAACCTTTTGCTACAATTTCAATCGTCATTACTCCAGAAACACTGGTTTCCTTGTCTTTGGAATCCTCCTTCTTACATCCAGACAGTAGACCTAACATCATAACTGCCGTTAAAGAAATCGCGATAACTTTTTTTGCCTTCATAAACTCGATCCTCCTTTTTTATTAGCTTTTATATAAATTAAAAGCGTACTAAATTAAATTTTCACTTATATAGAATAAGCGAATATGTTGAATGAATTAATACAAAAACGTAAGATCCATAAGCAATGTTATTTGAAACAAACGGTTTACTAACAAGAAGTTTGCTAACAAGATTTTCTTCTTCGATTTCTAACATCTAAATAAACAGCGATAATTAATACAATACCGGTGATTAACAACTGGTAGTGGGGTTGTAAATCAATAAATGGAAGTCCTGTCTTTAGTACGCACATGATAAATACACCGATGATGGTTCCAGTTACAGTTCCGACTCCTCCTGCTAAAGAGGTACCTCCGATTACAACACCTGCGATTGCTTCTAGTTCAAATCCATTGCCTGTACCAGGCATTAATGTTGAATTAATAGCGGCATAAGCAATACCCGCAATCCCTGCAAACGTTCCGCTTATGACATAAGCTAAAATCTCCCACTTTACAATGTTGACACCAGATAACCTGGTTGCTTCCTTATTGCTTCCTAATGATAATATGTATCTTCCCGGTTTCGTCTTTGTTAATATAATTGTCATAACCAGCATGGATAGCAACAATAAAATAATTCCTGTTGGGAATCCAGAAGGAAATAGCTCTGTGGATCCTGTACGAAATATTGATTTATACCAACCATCTTCTGACGTTCTAAGTGGAAATGTTATACTCCTTGTCTTTGTTATAATGGATCCTAACCCACGTGTTACCATCATGGTGCCAAGGGTGGCGATAAATGCAGGCAATTTCATTATCGCAACCATAATTCCATTACATAGTCCAAAGAAAGCCCCGCATAAAACTATAATAATGAGGCACAGCCACAAAGGAAGGCCTTTTTCATATAGCACTCCTCCTGTAAGTGCGGAACAGATTAACACTGTACCTATGGATAAATCAATTCCTCCCGTTACAATTACAAAAGTCACTCCAATTGCCATAAACCCTATATAATACGAGGAATCAAAGATACTGACTAATGTACTCATGGAACGAAATGCTGGACTCATCAGAAAGAAAAATAGATAAATTACAATTAATGCAAGTAGTGCTGCAACCTTCTGAGTTCCAATTGACTTAATTTTGTTTCCTAATTTATTCATTTCTTTCCCTCCAATTAATCCCTTAGTGTTGCATATTGCATAATCTTTTCCTGACTTGCTTCTTCAATGGACAACTCTCCTGTTTTTTCGCCTTCACACATTACTAGAATTCGATCACTCATTCGAAGAATTTCAGTCAGTTCCGAAGAAATCATAATTATCGATTTTCCCTCTTTGATTAATTCATTCATCAAGGTATAAATTTCACTTTTTGCACCAACATCAATTCCTCTTGTTGGTTCATCAAAAATTATGATATCACTGTTTCGGATTAACCATTTTGCAATTACAACCTTTTGCTGATTTCCTCCGGATAGATTTTTAACATAGGCATCTACTGATGGAGTTTTTGTATTAAGTAGTTTTGCATATTTTTCAGAGTCTTTTCTTATTTTCTTTTTCTTTAGAAAAATCCCTTTTGTATAATGCTCTAAGGTAGCTAATACTGAATTATCTGATACTGACTTTTCTACTATAATTCCAAATCGTTTTCTATCTTCTGAAAGATATCCTATCCCATATTTCACAGCATCCATGGGAGACTTTATTGTAACCTTTTTATCCTTTACATAGAGTTCACCGCTATCTATCTTATCTGCACCAAAAATCGCTCTAGCAAGTTCTGTTCTGCCGGAACCCATAAGTCCAGAAATACCAAGAATTTCTCCTTGCTTTAATTCAAAACTAACGTCTTTTACCAATCTTCCTGCATTTAAGTTCTTTACTGAGAGAACCACCTTTGCATTCTCTTTTACATTACTAAATTGTTTTGGATGCTCATAGATAACTCGTCCTACCATCATATTTATAATGTCAGATTTACAGCATTCACTGGAAATCAAGGTACCTACATATTCTCCATCGCGCATAATGGTTACGCGGTCTGTAATCATCTTTATTTCATCCATTCGATGAGAGATGTAGATGATTGCTATTCCTTTTTTCTTTAGATCAGTAATGACCTTAAATAGCTCTGTAATCTCTACATCAGTCAAGGCAGCGGTTGGTTCATCAAAAATAATAACTTTAGCATCCGTAGATATTGCTTTTGCTATCTCAACCATCTGCTGTTTTCCAACCGTCAGATTTCCCATAATTTCTTTTGGACTAATTGAGATATTTAATTTGTCAAACAATGCTAGTGCTTTTTCGTTCATTTTATTGTCGTTGATAAAATAACCTTTCATATCTTCTCTACCTATGAAAAGATTTTGTGCAACTGTTAAATGATTCATCATGTTTAATTCTTGATGTACAATTGTAATCCCTGCTTCTTTTGCTTCACGTGGATTTTTAAAATCAATTTCTTTCCCATCATAGATTATCGCCCCTGAGTCTTTGCAATAAATTCCAGTTAGAATCTTCATCAATGTCGATTTTCCAGCACCATTTTCGCCCATCAGTGCATGTACCTCTCCGGTACAGACTTCTAACCTTGCATCCTTTAAAGCTGGAACTCCTGAAAAGGCTTTATTAATACCTTTCATGGTAATAATAACATTCCCCAAAGTCTTCACCCTTTCCTTTGTTGTTAATATTTACTAACTTTCCTATATTATAGAGGACTATTTTGTATATTTTAATAGATAAATCTATGAAAAAAGGTTAAAAAACTACTATTTCAATGTAGTTTTTTAACCTTATAGAAAATCATTCTTCTTTGAATGGAAAGATTAACTTTTGATTCATACCAATAAACATATTATCTTTTGTAATTAATGCGCAACCGGAATCCAATTCTTTTGGAACATATTCCTCTTTTAGAAGCTTAAGCGCTTTTTCAACCCCAAGGTATCCAATATTAAATGGTTTCTGTACTACAATTGCCTCAAAAATACCTTCTTCTAAATATTGAATCTGTTCGATTGAGCTATCAATACCTACTAATTTCACTTTTGATTCCATTGCCATATCTTTGATAGCTCTAGCTGCTCCAATTGCTGAATATTGATTTAAACCGACAATAACAGTAATCTCTGGATATTTAGTTAATAACTCTGTTGTTCCTTCATATGCTTTATCATAATTAGAATCGCAATAATAGACGGCTTCTATTTTATCACGATCATCACTTAGACCGATGTTGAGTCCCTCTTCTCGATCCATTGCTGTTTTTGAATTTTTTACAAAACTAATAACACCTATTTTTCCACTCTTGCGAATCAGATTTTTGGTAACTGCACCAACTCTGATTCCTGCCTGTATGTTGTCTGTTGCAACGGTAATATCTGCAATCTCTTGTTTCATTCCTGAATCGATTACAACAAGTTTAATTCCTGCATCCTTCATTTCTTTTGCAGCTTCGTATGTCTTTTCATAGTCTGCTGCCGCTAGTAATATTGCGTCGGGTTTTTTCTTGATTGCTTCTTTAATGAGTGCATTCTGCACCTGGTAGTCTTCTTCCTTTTCAGGCGCCATAAATTCTAACGTAACCTCATATTCATAGGCCGCCATCTCAACTCCCTCTTTAAGGACTCTCCAAAAATCAATAGAGTCATCTAATACTTTGGGGATACAAATCATATAATACTGTTTCGGTTTTTCTATAGTTCTTATGTAAATTATGAACACAAGACTTAGCGTAAGTAGCATCATAGAACTGATTAATATTACCTTCTTATGCTTCAATTTTACCTCCAATCCTGAACATTTCATTAAAGACTCATTCTTTTTGGCAGGATAACCTTCACTTTTGTCCCGTAACCTTTCTTACTCTCAAAACTTAATCCGAACTCTTTCCCATAGTGAAGCTGTATACGATTATGAATATTACGTACTGCCACGCGGTTGGTTTTGTGAGTCGATTTTCTTTTCTCAAATAGTTGAGATAGTTCTTCTTCATCCATCCCAATTCCATCATCTATCACCTGAAGAACCACTGAACTTTCAGTTTCATATCCATCCACTAAGATTGTCCCTACCCCTTCCTTATACTTCACTCCATGATATAAAGCGTTTTCAACCAAAGGTTGTATGATTAATTTAATCACATAGTAATTTAGAATAGATTCTGGAACTTGAATGTCATAATTTAATTGTTCTTTATACCGCATTTTTTGAATGACAAGATAATTTCTAACGTAATCAACTTCCTGACGAAGAGTTACTTCTTCTGCTTCATTGCTAATACTTTGACGAAATAATTTAGCTAAGGATGCTGTCATTGTAACTACTTCTTGATTTTTCCCTTCCTCTGCCATCCACACAATAGAATCCAAGGTATTATATAAGAAGTGTGGATTGATCTGTGCCTGTAAGGCACGAAGTTCACTCTTTCTTTTTTGCTCTTGATCTTTGACTTGTGCTTCCATCAGTTCTTCAACGGTTCGTATCATTATGTTATACGACTTACCTAGGTTTGAAATCTCATCACTACCATAGGTATCTACCTTTTCGTGAAAATTACCTTTTTCTACTTCCTTCATTGAATCCCTTAGTTTTTTTATTGGCTTTGTTATCGCCCTTGATATTAGTATGGATAGTAACATTGCGATTAGAAGGATAACAATCGTACTGATGATATAAAGTTTCTGTGTCTGTGTTTTTTGCTCGAATAATTCTGATACATTAGCAACTCCCACTGCTGTCCAACCAGTTTTCTCTGACCTAGAAATTACATAAAGTTTTTTATCAATTCCCTCCGTTAAAAAATAACTCTCCTTACATTCCTTCACTTCTAATGTCATTTCATTAATCAGACCATTATAGATAAGCTGCTGTTTGGGATGATAAATTATATTCCCCTGTTCATCCAATAAAAATATATATCCTTTATTGCCTAGATTAATTTTTTTACAAAGATTATTAATTACATTATAATTTAAATCAACCAACAGCGCTCCAATCACAGTACCAGTCTCACTGTCTATGATTGCTCTACTTAAACTTACCACCCATTGATATTTACCATTCACAATATTTTGAACGTGTGAAGAAGAGATACATATCTTACCCTTACTCTCGATCGCTTTTTTGTACCATTCTTTTTGTTTCATATCAAGGTATGGATTAATCTCATCGTCTCCTCGATTTAATATGTACCTTCCATTTGCTCCAATGGCCGCGAGATTAGTGATATCATTTCTTATATCTAGTATCGTTTCAAACTGATTAACAACTCGTTCTCTAGCCAACTGTCTACTATCGATTTCTTCATAATCACTATTTAAAAAAGTATGTACATCAGAATCCATCAACACTAATTGAGAAATATTCTCCATGTATCCGATATAGGAGTCAACATCCGAGTTCATTTGGTTTATGAGCTCAGTTGTATATTCCATCGAATTCATTACAACTGAGTTTTCGGTATACGTCATCGATATTTTGGTTGCTATGATAATCATTGGGATGATCAATATAAGAAATGATGCTAAAATCTTTGATCGTATCGTCTTAAATTGATAATTCATCGCTTCCCCCTCTAGCTATCATATCTTCTAGCAAACTCTTTTGGCGTCATTTTCGTTGCTTTCTTAAAAACGATATTAAAGTAATGAGGATCACTAAAACCTACTTTTAAAGCAACCTCATAATTTTTAAGATTTGTATTAAGTAATAGTAGTTTTGACTGCTCTAGGCGTATTTGGTTTAAGGTATCTAAATATGTTTCACCCGTCGTTGCTTTATAAATTGAGCTAAAGTACGAAGGACTAATGAATAATTCTTGGCATAAAATAGATAGACTTAATTCCGGATTACTATAATTTTTCATTAAATAAGCTTTTGCTTGTGCAACTAACCTTTCATTATTACTTTCCTTACCAACACTTAACTGACAAGCAACCTCATTCAGATAGTAAAGTAGCATCTTCATTGCCTGCTCCAAATAAGGTACTTTACTTATCTGCTCTAATATTTCGTGTTCTTTTGGTATTTTATTGTTATTTATTAAATCTGCTTCTTCTAATAATTTTCGCGTTAATAATATAATTCTTTGTAAATAAAGCAAAATTCTATTCTTATCAAGATAACCAATTGTAAAATCTAATTGTAATTGCTCCAGTAGTTTTTTAATTTCATCCTTATCATATCCCTTAATAGCTGTTTCAAATAACTCTAAATACTTGTAAATGCTTATATTATCCACCATCTTGATTTTTTCAATATCCCAAATATAAGTATTTTGATCCAAATAACGATAGGAAAGCGCACGCTTTGCTTCTTCAAACGAAACTGTAAGGTTGTTAATACCATGAACCCATCCGCCCATTCCAATCTGAATATGAAAGGATAACGTTTCTTCAATGTTTTTCTTAATGTCATGAAGAATTAAGTGAATTCTATCCTCAAGCGTCCTTTTTTGTGACGTATGAAAGATTAGGTAGATTCCATTCTCTACACCTTGAAAAACGATACCATCATTATTGTCTTTCATCGTTGTCTCAATAATTTTCACTATGGTAATTAATATTAAAGCACTTTGCTTTGGTTCATCAGATTCAAACGATGTCACCACAAAAGATACCACACGTAAGTTGGAATCTTCAATATGTATTTGCAGTCTTTGTAAATCACTTTTTAACCGCTCGTCAGGATTTCCAACAAGCATCAAATCAGACAAAACTTGTCCTTTCACTAAAGGTAAACTTTTTTTGTATTCTTGTTTCATTATTGTTATTTCTTGTTGTTCTTTTCGATTCTTATTCAGCTCATTGGTAAGATTTGATAAAACATCTTTTAAATCCTTCGCCGTTACAGGCTTTAATAAATACTCGACTACTTTATACTTCATTGCTTGTTTTGCATATTCAAATTCATGATATCCACTAAATATTACTATACTTATGTCTTTGTGGCTCTCATATAAGAATTTGCTTAATTCCATCCCATCTACATATGGCATACAGATATCTGTTAGTACAATATCCACCTCATGTTCCGTGACAAACAGAATGGCTTCCTTACCATTTTTACATGTTCCAACTAGTGATAATCCTAAATCAGACCAATTAATGCAGCGACTGATTGATTCTCTTGCTATATCCTCATCATCCACAAGTAAAACTCGATACATTTCCTTCTCCTTTCAAATTTCACCCCTTGTTTCTTTTGTAGATATCCGTTTCATTATCAATGTCTCCCCACTTAATATGTAATAATTATCCGAGATTTAGATTGTAGCAATGGTATCCCTTCTTTATTTTTTGATTTTATACCTTAAACTAAGAAAACTCCCATCTGATTTATAGTAAAATTGAGTTAACAACAACACAATAATAAACCCATACTTCAGAAAGGAGCTACACTTATAGGATAACACAAGATATTAGATTTTTATAGTTTTTTCTTAACGCTTTAGTAAAATTCATAGACTCTTCTTTATTTACTTATACTAACTTTTCTACACTTACCTTTCATCGTTCGCTTAGGAAGTTCTTTAAGAACTAGATCACCTTTCCCGTTTAGAATCTCAACATAGGTAATACTATCTCTTATATCGATCACTCCGATATCTTCATTCCCATCGATTCCTTCAATGCCACAGATAGTTCCGACTACCTCACAGGTTCTAAGCTTCGATTTTCTACCACCACTAATTGTCAGTTTCATAATCTTAGATTGAAACACATCACCTTTTTTCTTTTTTCGTTCCTGCTTTTTTTGCTGAGACTCGTAGAATTTTTCTTTATATAAAAAATCTTTAACTTCTTCCTTTGTTGGTGGAATAACGATTTGGATTGGTGTTCCTGTAAATGTTTCAATTGACGTAAGCATCTTTTTTTCTTCCTCACGAATTAAACTAATAGCAACACCACTCTTTCCATTCCGTCCTGTTCGTCCTATTCTATGAACATAGGTCTCTTTTGATGTAGGCAAATCGTAATTTATTACATGACTAATATCATCAAAATCAACGCCTCTGGCTGCCACATCCGTAGCGATTAGAAAACGAAATCCACCAGTACGAAAATCCTCAATTGTATGAATTCGTTGTTTTTGATCAATAAGCCCATGTAGCATACCACACCAAATGTTTTCCTTCTTTAATTTATAATATAATACCTCCACCATTTCTCTGGTACCACAAAATATCATTGCATTCGATGGGTTGTTTTTATATAACATAGAAAGAAATAGCTCATACTTATCCTCCTCTGTTACAAAACATCCTAACTGTTCAATACTATCCACAGTTTCTGTACTATCTTCTAGCTTTACTTCGATAGGCGAGTTCATGAACTCATCGCTTAGAGTATATAATGCTTCACCCATTGTAGCTGAAAATAGCATTATATTTATATTCTCTGATAAATAGGAAAGTATACGTTTCACGTCTTCTAAAAATCCCATATCAAGCATTAGGTCTGCTTCATCTATGATAACATATTTTATATTATCACACTTTAATGTCCCTGATTCACAATGATCTAGCACTCTACCCGGTGTACCAACTACAATGTGTGATTTTTGCTTTAAAGTAAGTGCCTGCTTATCAAATGGAAATCCACCAAAAACTACTGGTACCTTGATTCGTTTCATACGTCCAATGTTAAAAATCTCATCCTTTACCTGGTAAGCTAGCTCTCTTGTTGGTTCCAGAACAAGAGCTTGGGGCAAATTATCTTCCCAGACAATACTCTCACATATCGGAATAGCAAAGGCTGCTGTTTTACCACTCCCAGTTTTTGATTTTGCTATAATGTCTTTTCCTTCTAAAGCAAGTGGTATAACCTTTTCCTGAATTGGTGTTGGTTCTATATAATGAAGCATGGATAGGGCTTGTATAATTTCTCCGCTAAGTTTATATTCTGTAAATCTATTGTTTAACATGTAATAGTTCCTTTCCTGTGAATGATCTGTTTCTATTATACCTATCCGTGTAACGATTGCAATGAGATATTTGTTATCCTTTCGATGTTTTCTATCAAATCGATTACATTATAGTTTCTCTTTATAGGTATTTCTTAATATCAGATTAGATAAATATTTACCATTTACCATCTTTAACCCTATTATTTACTTTCTTGTCCAATCATGATAAAATATTTATATTATAAAATGAAAGGAAAAAAATATGAGAAAATTCTTAAATGAATTCAAAGCATTTGCTTTAAAGGGGAATGTAATGAATCTTGCAGTCGGTGTTATTATCGGTAGTGCATTTCAAGGAATCGTAACTTCTTTGACCGATAACATTCTTTCACCGATCATTGGCTTGTTTACACGCCAAAATTTCGACTCATTACAGTTGGATATTTTTGGGATTACACTGAAATATGGTGCATTTATCACAGCATTGGTTAACTTTATCATCATGGCTTTTGTAGTCTTCCTCTTAGTAAAGGGAATGAACAAAATACTTTCTTTTGATGAAAAGAAAACTAATGTAGAAGCAAAACCTACCGAGAAGGAGTGCCCATTTTGTATGACAAAGATACATATCAATGCTACTCGTTGTCCTCACTGCACTTCTCAACTTGAAACAATTGCTGTAAATGATAGCGACAAGTCTTAAAAAGACTTGTTGCTTTTTTATTCTATTCTATTCTATTGTTAAGGCATATAAGATTCTAAGATTCATAAACCTCATCTTCTTTTATCATATACCGTTACTAACCTCTTTACTACCAACTCAATTAACATCGAGAAATCATCAACCATATATTTACTGTTGCTGATTTATTAAGTATTTATTACAATATTGTTACATGGCACAAAGTAGAATCCCCCTACCACCTACTTTTGAGCCTGCAGGAATAACAATTCCTGTAATTGTAGCAACATGACTATTTTAACGAAAAGAGGTAATCATGACGAAAGAAAAGAAGCATCTGATGAAACGAATGATTATAATGTTTGGTATTATTTTTTTACTTGTTTGCCTTAAATCAGAAACTATTACATTGGCAGCAAGTAAATCCAAACCAAATGTGGGAATCAGTACTACAAAAGAGACACCACTGAACATCCGTGCATCTGCCACTACAAAATCTAAAAAAGTTTCCTCTTTAAAACCAAAAGCTCCAATCCAAGTGATTGGAAGTTCCGGTGACTTTTATAAAGTAATTTATAATACGAATGGAAGCGTTGGCTATGCGCACAAATCATATATCAAGATTTCATCCACTAAATATGGAACAGTAACTACCAAAGGAGGAACTTTAAACTTTCGTTCTTCCGCTTCTACTTCATCTAAAATTCTTGGTAAGATTCCAAATAATACGGTTCTCCCAATTATCAGTGCTAAAGATGGATGGTATAAAGTAGTTTGGGGCAAAACTGTTGGTTATGTAAGTGGTTCCTATTTTAAATCTGGAACTTCTTCAGGAAGCTCAAATTCTGGAAGTACTTCTACCACATCTACTACAAGAAATCAGATTGTAGAATATGCGAAAACATTTCAAGGTGTTTATTATCAATGGGGAGGAAATTACCCAGAAGGTAGCAGTTACGGTTTAGACTGTTCTCATTTTACCTATCAAGTCTTTAAGAAGTTTGGTTTAATGAAATCCTACATGGTTTCCGCTGATCAAGCAAATTATGTGACTAAGATTAAGAGAAGTGAGTTAAAACCTGGAGATTTAGTATTCTATAAATCAAAATCCAGCGGCAAAGTTGTACACGTTGCTATCTATATAGGAAATGGTCAGATCATTGGAGCTAACGGTGGAGATTCTAGTGTAACATCCATAGCTATTGCAAAGAAAAAGAATGCTAAAGTTAAGATTCAATCCATTGATTATGACTCAAGGGAAAAAATATATGGACGTCTACCTGGATTAAAATAAAGTTATTATTTCTAATTAGGAATACTGTATATTCCTATCTGTTTAACTATTCCTTATTTAAATGAGATGAAAAAAGCGGTTACATAAAAGTAACCGCTTTTTTCTATATACAATAGCAAATAATTTTAAGAATATATTTATGATTTATATCTTTAGAGCTTTCATTCACTGTCGCTTTCCTTATTAATACTTTAAATGTTCGTACTCCAGAAAAATTAGACTTATATAAAATCTAAAAATCTTCTTTTATAAATATTGGATTTGTAACTGCCATGCAAGAACAATCATCCTTAACCATAAAAACAATAAAGCTTTTCTCACAATTGTCTATGTGAAATGAATCGCTATAATCATAAAAACCTTCTTCATTCTTTTGTTTTTCTGGCAACTTAATTCGTTCATAATCTGTTCTACTTTTCCAAAGATATAAATATTTTATCTTTCGATTTGATAGAATCTCTATGTCAAACTCAAGCTTTTTAGATGATAATTGTACAGATTCTCCTGGACCTTTCCCTTTTATCGTAGGTATAAGTATTGGACCATTAGTTAAAAAACTAGTCCCTATTCTTAATTGATTTAATATAGCCTCTTTGGATAGCTCCCCCTCTGGAAGATGAAGATATGTTTTTACTCCACCACTGGACAAATTATATCGATACCAGCGTATTAAAGTTGGTAACGCTGCCATCACCAGATCAAAGAATATATCTGCCATCTGTTTTACTTCCTTAGAAAATAAATCATAAGATTTCTTAACATTATCAATAAAATCTATCGCTTTATCCAGATTAGATAATAATATGTAGCAATTGATATCATGTGTATCACTTCCAGTAGTTCCAGGTATGTAACGTCCTTCCTCTAATAAAGAAAGCCATAGGTGAAATGCTTCCTCATTCGGTGTAAAAAATTCAAATGGATATGCTCCATTCCATATTTCAATTGTTTCAAATATATCAATCAAATCAGTATACTCTGGATTAAAAGAAGTAGCTACTTGTGCATCCCTTGGGTGATTTAATTGAGGTAATCCATGCAAACTTTTTATTTGATCAGTTATGCGAATAAATTCCCCACGAAGATATTCATCACATCTTTCTTCCTTTGTTGGATAGCGATAAATAATATCTTCTTCAACACCTAGTGCTAGAACATGCCCGTTTGACGTAGAAATTTCCTTTGAGATAATAGGTGTAAAATTTTCTGATTTCATTTCTTTCCATTCCGCATGATTTAATATATTATGATGGTCACTTAATGCCCCAAAAGACAATCCAGCCGCAAGCATCGACTGTTTCACCTCTTTTACATTGTCAATTACAAAATCAGTACCACCATAAAGAGGACTTGAGTATACACTATGATGATGTAGATCACCTGCATAATAATTTCTTTTCGTTAGGTCAATAAACCTACGAAGTGAAATATTAATTTCCTGTTCAGAATCTAAGATGTCAATTACGATTTTTTTTAACTCATATTCTGAGCCTTTTGTCACCACAACTTCGTATTTACCTTTTGGTAAATACATAGTAAGCTGACCATTGCTGTTAGTAATCCTACGCTGAAAACTTATTGCTCTTTTAATTTCATTGATATCGATTGAAAGAATTGGAGTATTCCATAGTTTCTCCTCTTCCCTTATGTAAGAAAAAATCTTTATTTCTGCTAGTAATGGTTCTCCTAATTCATCGACAACAAAAAAGTTGCACCTTATGCCATCTTTTGCATCCATTTCTTGCTTCCGGGTTTCCATATAACTTTGAAAGGCTTCTAACTGCTTCTTAGTATCCTCATAATCCTTCTTATCTTCGACATCCTTGTCTACATATGGATTTCTCATATTATTTTCTAAAGATTCAATTATAGTATTAATATAAGCTAAGTCTTTATATTTTTCATTGTCTGGTCTGCTAAAAGCTGCTAACCCAGCAAATACATCCCAAGTTCTTGTAGTTCCCATATGTTCCTCCTTTATTTGTGATTGTGCATTTGAGATAATGTTGTCATTTTGTGATTTTATAGATATTTTTGGTAGTCATATTTTACCACACTTTAGCTTTCAATACCAATTTTCCTTTTTTCATATCGAAGGCTTATAAAAAAGGCCCCAATCCCTAAGGATTGAAACCTTTTCTTACGCTAAATTTATTATGAATTATATGCGCTCTATGTTTTTTTCAGTATCGATTAGCTTCTCTGCTTTTTTAGTACTAAATAGCTTCTCTGTTTTTTTAGTACCAAATAGCTTCTCTGTTTTTTCAGTACCAATTAGCTTCTCTCCCTTTTTCTGTACCGATTAATTTAGATATGTTTAACTACGAACCCATTCACTAGGCGATGGATTAAAGTAATGCGGTGAAAATTCTGTTACCTTATAATCTTGTATCCCATTTATTTTTAGTGGTTCGTTAGATAAATATTTCTCTACCTCATGATTTGATTCTGATTTCATTATAGTTAAACCACCACTCATATCTGATTTAAGACCAGACATTAATATGAAGCCTTCCTCCATAGCTTTTTGAGTATAGGCCATGTGCTCTTTCAAAATATCATCATTCATTAAATCTGCATTTTTTATGTTACCTTCAATAATAAAGTACTTCATTTCTTCTCCTAAATATATCTCTATAGTTTTAATTGCATTATTGTTTTATTAAATATACCCTTTTAAAATAGTATAACATATCAATATTTAAAATACTGACGAAATATAAGAAAGAATGAACATGATATTAGATAATTTCGTTGTGGATTACATTACCATTTGTCATAATCTATAATATTATTTGCTTATCTTCGTAACACTCAAATTTGTGAGCCACATCACATTTTCGAAAAAATCTATTACCTCTTCTGTTGATTCAACTTGTGACAAACTCTCGTTTATCACTATATTTGCAGTTGCTCCTACAATATTTTCAGCGTATGGAATAAATGTAACTATACTATTATAACCATCTTCATAAATAAAAAGATAAGTTTTTTGTTGCTCTAACCCTTTCAAAATAAAATTATCACTCAAAGTAATACAAGAACTAGTAGCTAAATACATAGAGCCTTTTTGAGCATTGATTTGAGAAGCGATTGCTGTAGAAAACCTAATTTTTGCAATATTTTCTATTTCTTTGTTCAAAGTCACCTCGGTTTGTTGGGTCAGTAACTCCATAAACGCAGTATCTATACCATCAATCTCATAGACGGTTTTCGGATTACTGTAATCTGAGTCACCAATTTCTTTTATTAGTTCTTTCATTTCAGTGGACATTGATATTAATGTTATGTAGTCTTCACTCTCTGCTAAAGTATCCATTTTATTGGTCAATTCCAACCCTTTTTGATAAAGTGATACAGAGTTTTTACTAGAACAAGAGGTTGTTAACAATGAAGCTATAACTATTGCAGTAGTTATCATCATTTTTTTCATCTGTCATTCTCCATTTCAAATAATTATAATCTCTACTTATAAGATACTCTATAGTGCACCAATTATCAATATTTAAATATGAATAATGTCATGATTCCACACCATTACATCACTATTTTTTCATAAAGATAGAATAATGACAAATACTACAGAAAAGTGCTAATTGGAGGTTACTATGAGAATTTTACTTGCAGAAGACGAAGAAAGTTTAAATGATATTTTAGTAAAAACATTAAAAAAAGAACACTACACTATAGATACCTGTTTCAATGGTGAAGAAGCATTGGATTTTTTAAGATTTGCCGAGTATGACGCAATTATCTTAGATATAATGATGCCAAAGAAAAGTGGCCTTGAAATATTAAAGACCTTACGAAACGAAGGGAATAAGGTACCGATACTATTGCTTACTGCAAAGGATAGTATCGAGGACAGGGTTAGAGGGCTCGATGCTGGTGCAGATGATTATCTGGTAAAGCCTTTTGCGCTTGATGAATTATTAGCCCGTTTACGAGCTTTATTACGAAGAGACAGTGGTAGACAGGACCACTGTTATCGCATTGCAAATCTAATTGTTGATACAGATACCAGAACGGTTTATCGTGATGACATAGAAATCAACTTATCATCCAAAGAATTTTCTATTCTCGAATATATGATTCGTAATCAGGGGATTGTTCTAACCCGGGATAAAATTGAACAACATATCTGGAACTATGATTATGAAGGTAGTTCCAATGTCGTTGATGTCTATATCCGTTATCTTAGAAAGAAAATTGATGATAATTATTCTCCGAAATTAATTCATACAATCCGTGGTACCGGCTATGTACTTAAGGAGTAATTCAATGAAAAATCTTTCTATAAAAATGAAAATTACACTATGGTATACCTTATTCATGACCTTTCTTATTTTAATTATCTTATTTCTACTGATTTTTATAAGTAATCATAGAATCATTACAAGCGTGAAGGATCACTTAATAAAGACTGTAACAAATAGTGTTATGGATGTCGAATATGAGGATGGATATTTAGAGTTTGAAGATGATTTTAATTTTTTAGCTAAAGGGGTTTATCTATCTGTCTATAATTCAGAGGGTACACTTCTATATGGACGTATCCCTCCTGATTTTGATAATACTACTGAATTTGATAAAGAACAGGTAAGAAAAATTATAACCAATCAACATGTTTGGTACCTCTATGATTATCCCTATTCCATAGAAGGTTATGGCGACATATGGATTCGAGGAATTTCTTCACAAACAGAAGGTGATACTGCAATTAATACCATCCTAAAGATATCCTTAATCTTGCTTCCTATCTTCGTATTTTGTGTTGCGATTGGTGGCTATTCTATTACGAGAAAAACATTATTACCTTTATCGAAGATGACGGAAACAACAAGACGTATTAGTTCTGGTAATGATCTTAATACTCGTATAGCACTTGGGAAGGGTAACGATGAGGTACATCAATTAGCAAATACCTTCGATCATATGATGAATCGCTTAGAGGATGCATTTGAAAATGAAAAACGTTTTACCGCGGATGTATCTCATGAACTACGAACTCCTGTATCTGTTATCGTAACACAATGTGAGTATTCCATAAAACAAAATTTAAGCAAAGAAGAAATGCAAGAAAGCATTTTCGTTATATTAAAGCAATCTAGGAAAATGTCCAATCTCATCTCTCAATTACTTACACTTGCAAGGGCAGACCACAATCAACATCAGTTGCAGTTAGAAACCGTTAATCTAAGTGAATTAGCAGAAGTTATTGTGGAAGAACAAATCTCACAAGCATCGAAAAAGAATATAACATTAAAAACTGATATCACACCTAATATTTTTATGCAAGCAGATGAAACCATGATGATGCGTCTTTTTATGAATCTTATTTCCAATAGTATCACTTATGGTAAAGTTGGTGGTGAAACAATCATCTCTTTAAAAGTAGATGGAAATAAAATCATAGGTACTATTTCTGACAATGGGATAGGTATTGAAGAAAATCAACTAGATAAGATTTGGAAACGTTTTTATCAAGTAGATCCTTCCCGTACTTCTGTAGATGAAAAAGGCGCAGGGCTTGGTCTTCCAATGGTAAAATGGATTGTAGAATCCCATGGAGGTAGCGTTTTTGTAGAAAGTAAATTTGGAATAGGAAGTACTTTTTCTTTTGAGTTTTATAAAAATTAAAAACTTTAATCTTCTTTTAATCTTGATGTTTTATTGTATTAACATCAGTTGCACAACAATAATTTAAAAGTAATAAAAGGAGAGAATAATATGAAAAAGAAAATAGTAAGTTCCCTAGTATTAGCAACTTTAGCGGGTGGAGCTCTAATTGGGTTTAGTACCATCGCAAATGCAAATGAAAGTTCCACTGTAGAAGCAAATAAAAGCGAGAATATGACAAACATCAGTGAGCAAAAAGCAAAAGAAATTGCATTAAATCATGCTGGTGTAAAAGAAGCGGATACTACAAACTTAAAAGTTAAACTTGATACTGAAGATGGAGTAACTATTTATGAGGTTGAATTTAATGTTGAAACAAAAGAATACGACTACGATATTCATGCTACTAATGGTAACATCATCAGTTATGAGATAGACCATGAAGAGGAAAAAGAAGACAACTCTTCGAATACTTCTGCTACTATTGAAATGATTAGTAAGGAAGAAGCAAAAAAGATTGCTCTTGAAGATGCAGAAGTAAAAGAAGCTGATATTAAGAATTTTTCAATTAAATTAGATAAAGACGATGAAACTCCTGAATATGACATTGAATTCTATTCATCGAATAAAGAGTATGATTATACAATCGATGCACAAACTGGATCAATTTTAGACTCAGAAATAGATGTAGACAAGGATGACGATGATAATTCTACTACTGAGGTTACCCCTTCCAATATTATCGACGAAGCTAAAGCAATAAAGATTGCTTTAGAAAAAGTACCTGGAGCAAAGGACTCCCATATCAGAATTAATCTTGATAAGGAAGATGGAAAATACGTCTACGAGGGTGAGATTAAATATGATAACACAGAGTATGAGTTTGAAATCGATGCACAAACTGGAAATGTTATTGAATGGGATTCTGAATCTATAGATGAAAACTAAAAAATTATAAAATACAGTTTAAATAATTTAGAACCAATAAAAATAGCTCTATATCCAGTGAGCATGATTAAGAAAAATCATACCACAAGACTTGATATAGGGCCTAAAAACTAAGAATCAACCTCTAAGACTTGACATAGGGCTTGAATTTATGAATCATGCTCTAAGACTTGACATTGAGAAAGAAAAATTAAGAAATATGCTCAAACTTGGCATAGGGCCTGAAATTTATAAATCATGCTCTAAGACTTGACATAGAATAAGAAAAATCGAGATTAGATTCATAATCTCGATTTTTCTATAAAATTAATTGATGGCGTTAATTTATCAATAGAAAATAAGACACCTCAATTTTTATAAGAAGGTATTATTGATTAATAATTCTCTTTTCTTACTTCAAAGTAGCTTTGAGAATATTTGCATACTGGGCATACTTCAGGCGCTTTCTTACCCATTACTAGATGTCCACATACACGGCATTCCCACATTGTTTCTTCCCCTTTTTCAAATACCTTCTGCATCTCAACGTTTTTCAATAATGCACGATATCTCTCTTCGTGGGATTTTTCGATTGCAGCAACTTTACGGAAACGCTCTGCCAACTCAGTGAATCCCTCTTCTTCTGCTTCTTTTGCAAAACGATCATACATATCTGTCCATTCATAATTCTCACCTTCAGCAGCATGTAATAAATTCTCTGCAGTAGATCCAAGGTTACCTAGTTCTTGGTACCAGATTCTTGCATGTTCCTGTTCATTTCTAGCTGTTTTTAAGAAAATTTCGGATAACTGGTCATATCCTTCTTGTTGTGCGATGTTAGCAAAATAAGTATATTTATTTCTTGCTTGGCTTTCTCCCGCAAATGCTTCCATTAAATTTTTCTCAGTTTTTGTTCCAGCATAGATATTGCCATTAGATGCCTTATTCTCCACTCTTTCAAATTTAGAAGCTGGTTGTTTACATACAGGGCAAACAAAACCTTCTGTTAACTCTCCTTCATGAATATATCCACATATAGTACAACGGTATGTTTTAGTTTCACTCATTTTTAATTTTCCTCCTAATAGTTCACTCTTATCTTGATATTTAGTATGCAACATCTGCTCCGCTAGCTTAGATAGCGGCTTTTTATAAAATTCTTTATATAATTGCTGTATCTCTTCATTTTTATGACTAGAACGTAGCTTCATTGATTGATCTTTCTGATACAATCCTTTCACTCGTTCCTCTCTAACACTCTGTTCTTCTCCATAAGCTGCCTTTGGCTGACCGCCACCACCGATACAGCCACCAGGACAGGTCATAACTTCGATAAAGTGGTACTGTTTATCACTATTTTTTAATTTTTCAATTAATTTTGAAGCATTCGCTGTTCCATAGACCACTGCAACATTGAGGTGCAAGTCCCCAATATCTACTGTTGCTTCACGGATATCTTCCATACCTCTAACTGGCTGTAATTCAAACAAACTAGCTGGTGCTTCTTGTCCCATAATAAATTCATAAGCAGTACGCAAAGCAGCTTCCATTACACCTCCGGTATTACCGAAGATAACTCCTGCACCAGACGCATTTCCCATAAGTGGATCATATTCAGATTCTGGAAGGGCAAGGAAATCGATATCTTCTTCTTTTGCCCACTTTGCTAATTCTCTCGTGGTAATAACAAAATCCATATCTCGAAGATTCTCTATACCAAGATAATCAGCCGCCCCATGCATTTCTTCTCTTCGAATCTCATACTTCTTAGCAGTACAAGGGGTCACCGCTACATTGATTATCTGTTCTGGATTTATATTCATCTTCTTCGCAAAATAAGTTTTAACCGTTGGTCCTTGCATACCTATTGGACTTTTTGCTGTCGATATGTGTTCTAACATATCTGGATGATACATTTCTGCATATTTTACCCAGGATGGACAACAACTTGTGAATTGTGGTAAAGGTTTTGTCCCTTTGGTTACTCTCTCGATTAACTCACTAGCTTCTTCCATAATAGTTAGATCAGCAGAAAAATTGGTATCTAATACATAATCCGCACCTAATTTACGAAGCAATGCTACCATCTTTCCTTGTACAAAACTTCCCTTTTCCAAACCAAATTCTTCACCTAATGCTACACGCACTGATGGAGAAGTATTAAAGATAACAATCTTTTCTGGATTACGGATTGCATCCCTAACATGCTGATATTCCATCTTTTCAGTTATACTAGAAACAGGACAGACATTTGCACATTGTCCACAATGTATACAAACTGCTATATCATTTGTTTGTTCCAAGGTATAGCTGTTATGTACACCTATGTAGTCCGTACAGATTTGCTTACACTGTCCACATTTCACGCATAGAGCTTCATCACGCTCAATCGATGGATTCTCTAGTTCTATCGGAACTCGGATCTCTTTTGATAAATGCTTGCTCATCTTTCCTCCTTATATCATGACAATGATTGCACATACTAATATAGTATGCTTTATCGGTTTAGTCAATATTATAAGTGGAAATTGTTTGGTAATTTGCATCAATTTACTAAGTTACTTGTTCCAATTCTTTTAGCTAATTTCTAACGATTTTTCATAATAGAATTCCTTAACTTTATACCAAACCAAGATAGCGTTGGTATTATAATACTTGCTAATATTGTAATAACTATTGCAGAACTTAATCTATATTGTTTATCCATAAAGCTATATAGAATCATTGAAGTTCCTACGATAGAACTAAAAACTAGTCTTTCTTCCAAAACGTCCATGTAATCATAGGTTTATATCCAATCTTTTCATAAAATTTATTTCCGCCACCTGTCATATGTGTTGCCCCTAATGGTTTCATTCTACGATAAAGTTCTGATAATGCTGCTGAAGCCAAACCTTTATGACGATACTTAGGTACAGTACAAAGTGGCTCCATATAGGCCAATTGGTTTTCTGGCGTCCACCACATTCCTGCCCAACAAACATATTCACCAGCTTCGTTTTCTATAGCCACGGCATATTGTACTGTTGCATGAGGTGCTTGTTCTGTATGTAGTCCTGGTTCTATATTCCCATTCCAAGGTCCTTTCTTTTCTTCATGATCAAATCCTTTCCAGCAACATTCTAAGCATTTTGCCATATCATATTTTCCTTGATCCACAAATCGAAATCCATTTGGAAGTTTATAATCCAAGGGTTTATCAAACTTATAAATCATATCAACATAGCTACCATTCTGTTGGTATCCCGCTTTTTTAGCAGCTTCTAGGATGGCCTCTTGTCCTTGATAAATAACAAGTCGTAACCTGCCATCCATGTTTGGCATATTTTTATCTGCATATTCCACCATCTCATTCGCAAGTTCCTCATATCCAGGTCTTAAACTAAAGTAAATGTCAGTAACAGGACTTTCAGTAAAACAAAACGCAACTATTCTTCCATGGTCCTCCCAAATACGGTTCCGATGTGTATAGGATTTATCCATCCAATCTGAAGAAAGTGCATATTCTAAAAATGGGGCTGGTACCCCATTTCGCCAATCCATTTCATAAATATCGAGCATAAATTGATAAATATCCATGTGATCTGCAAGTAACCTGTATTGTCTTGTTGTAATATTTTTCATAGCAATCACCCTTTCAGTAAATCATTTTTTACCATAATCCAAATGAGCAAATATCTGCAATTACAATTATACCATTGCTTATATTAGAAAGAAGTACCAAGAACTATTATAACTGATCTTGGTACCTAAAAAACGGTGTACTAATCAAACCTTGTTTTCATTCATACTATTAGATAGTATTTGTTGGGTGACTGTTAAATTGTATGTTATATAATAATCTATTAACGAGCTGTTGAAAGTTTATTGATTGCATCATTCATATCAGAAGTAAAGAAAATATCTTTACCATTATTACATTCATATATAAAATCTTTTAAGGGTTTACTGTTATATCCGGAAAAATCACCGTAGATAGAGAATTTAACTCCATAATTTATAAACTTTTGAAGAATCTCATCAGCTAGGCAAGTGCTTAAAATAAAGAAATCTTCTGTGATAGCTTCTTCGATTTTCTTTCCAGTATAAAAAGCGAACGAAAAAACATTTCCTGTTTTTCGTTCGCTTCTATGAAAATTTAGTGTCAATTACTAATTAATTATAACAAAGCTCAAGTAGCTTGGGTCATCTTACAAAACCTTCAATTTTTTATGCAATATTTTTTAATGCGCTAGTTACATTCTTTCCTTTACTAGATGATTTCTTTTCGAATTCATAGAATTCTCTTTACGAGCAGTTGATTTCTTTTCAGATTTCGTAAAATTCTCTTTACGTCCAGTTGATTTCTTTTCAGATTTCGTAGAATTCTCTTTCTGTGCAGTTGATTTCTTTTTATTACCTAAAGCAGATGCTTTCTTCTTAGAAAATTTTGTTTTTTTATTTGATTCTTTCTTTACTTCAACATTCTTCTGTGAATGTTTATTATTCATTCCTCCGTCAAGCAAAATCTTCATTTCAGGCTTCATTAAATCTTGGGGTTCCTTTGTAGCTTGTCCCATCTTCTGATTTCTTGCTGGCTTTTCCGTTTTCTCAAGGATTAACATTGGCCACTTCGATGGAATTTCTGGAATTATCTTGCCAATATGTTTTTCAATTTCTCTTAAATAATCTAGATCATCAATATTACATAGATTAATTGCATTACCACCTAAACCGGCACGACCTGTTCTTCCAATTCGATGAATGTAGACTTCCGCCTGATTTGGGATATCATAATTTACCACATAAGCTAACTCTGAAATGTCAATTCCCCTTGCTGCGATATCAGTTGCAACCAAAACTTTGATTTTACCCTCTTTAAAATCACTAAGAGCACTCTGTCTTGTATTCTGTGCTTTTCCTCCATGAATGGCTAGTGCCTTTACTTTTGCCTTATTAAGCTTATCCGCTACACGATCTGCGCCATGTTTTGTTCTTGTAAATACAAGCACACTTGACATCTTTTGAGATTTTATTAAAGATGTTAATAATGGGATTTTGTTCAAACGATCAACAAAATAAACACATTGCTCGATAGAATCAACTGTACTTGTTACAGGATTCACTTTAATAATTTCAGGATCATGTAGTAATCCAGTTGCTAGTGATTCTATTTCTTTTGGCATTGTTGCGCTAAATAGTAACGTTTGACGTTTCTGAGGCAATAATTTTATTACTTTCTTTATATCATTTAGAAATCCCATGTCAAGCATTTGATCTGCTTCATCTAGTACAAACATCTTAATACTATCTAACTTAATATAACCTTGTCCAATCAAATCATTTAAACGTCCAGGCGTCGCTATTAGAATATCCACTCCTGCTTTTAAAGAGTTGACTTGAGTACTTTGTCCTACTCCACCATAAATAACACTTTGTTTCAGTGTTGTATATTTTCCAAAACATTCAAAACTTTCATAAATCTGAATAGCCAATTCCCTCGTTGGTGTAATAATAAGAGCTCTTACTCCACTGCTTGAATCTTTCGATAAATTTTGTATAATAGGTAAAGCAAATGCTGCTGTTTTTCCAGTACCTGTCTGGGCGCAACCGAGGATATCCTTACCCGCAAGTACTAGAGGAATCGTCTTTTTTTGAATTGGTGACGGCTCTACATAGCCTTGCTCCTCAATAGCTTGTAACAATTGTTTCATTAAATTCATTTCATTAAAGTTCATTCTACTTCCACTTCTAAATATAAATTATTTTATCATCTGCGATCAGACTCTATTTTCATTATATTTCTATTTTTTCGATAGCCTCTAGTATAACACATAGTTCTATGAATTACTAATTTATTTTATAGCATTTTATTTTTAGTTCTTAAATAATTATTGGGATGCATGAATTTATTTCACTACTCCAGCATTATTATTTTATAAGGGTTTATAATAAATGGCTTCTATGAATATGTTGGGTTATTTGAATTAAACATTTCACTACCCCAACATTGTTATTATATTAATAAAAAAGCCTCCCAGTGCCAGTCTACGAAACAATCACCAGGAGGTTGCAATAATGCATAACTATTATATCAATAAATAACTAGAATTAAAAGATGAAAATTAAAATATTATAATGAGAATAAATAACAGAAATCGTTCATAAAGATTCTTATATAAAAACATTTGTTAACTAACCCCAACAAGGTAGATTGCCTCCAATAGGTAGTTCCTTGGCTAGATGTAAATTAATTAACCATGAAGTCCTTTTGACTGTCGTTCCATATCTTCTATCACTATATCATAAATTTCTCCTAAGGAAGCACAGTATTCAAGTAGCTGCCATGGCTTATTTGTATGAAAATGAATTTTAATCAATTCTTCATCACCTACAGCAAGTAAACAATCGCCTTCCATGTTTTTTGTAATATAATCGTTAATTTCATCCTCTGAAAGATTTTCTCCTTCAATTAATAATTGCGTATCATATTTGTATTCAAGCATAATTATTCTCCTTTCCAATTAAAACTTATCCCTTGTTCATTACTTTATAACACATATGATTTATAAACACAATTTTTTTCTTTCCTATCTTTCACACCTTTGCATAGATTTACTGTAGTAATCTAATTATTGCTGATAAATCAGTTTACTTTCTCCATTTTCATAGGTCACATTAATAAAAATATTATATTTTGGATAGTCTTCTTTGACTATATCAGGATGTTTAAATTTTATCCTATAGTTACCATATTCTACACCTGAATCATCCATAGAAAGTGGACCATATTGTTCTGATATCCCGTTATTACTTTCGATATCCCCAGACGCAATTCCTAGCTGTACTTGAGCCATTTCAGAATAATTTAAAATGTTCTGATTTATGACATCTTCTCTAAAAACCTCCTGGTCGCCATAATTTACCTTAACTTCTATGTTTTTTATGCGAAACGACGGTTCCATAAACGTCTGATTCATTGTTTCAAACTCGAATATTATTTCTTCATCACTATTACTACTTGATGTCGACATGATTCTGGTTCGATCTTTCAGTTCACTATTTACATTCTTATAAAATGATTTGGTATTTAACTTTGAAAGATTTCCTGTGGTAGTGTTTTCATATAGATCAAAAACATAATCATTGTCATATGGTAATTCTAGCTCACACTGGTAACTTAGTATATCATTAGAGAGTAATTCAAAGTCTTTCATAAAATCTGAAGTCTGAGTTGTAACTCTTAAAAGAATATTAGAATTTTCCATCACTTCTTTTAAATGAGCGGTAGCACGAATTTTTATCTTTTTTTCATTTACATTTATACCTTCATATGTAATCGTAAGATCCGATACTTTACTAAGTCTCTCACTAATTTTATCATCAATGAGGTAAACTAAATTGTTTTCCAGATTCCTTAGCTGTAGGTTAAAACTTTGATTCATGCTATCAATAATCCCATTTAGATTCTTAATTTCTCTATGGTAAGATCGATTCTGTATCATTATTACTATTACTAACACTACAACAAAACCTACCATTATTTTTTTTAATTTATCATCTTTCATGCATGTCTCCTATCTCTATTGACCTAATCCATAAATATTTACAATACTTCTGTAAAATGTAAAGAATAGAAAGTCTTATAGTAAAGCTATATGGTATTGATTTATGAAATTCAATTATGACGTTATATTTATGAATTTCAATTATGAAGTTTTATAAAAAAACAACTAATAAAATCTTCCTATGCGCGTAATCAGTTTAGAATAACATTAAAGTCCAAATTTATTTTTTATTATTTTTGCCACTTCCTCAGCTGATAGCTCAGAATTGTCAATTTTCATATAATTGTCGAATGGAATCTCACCATCAAGACTTACACACCTATATTTTTTATCATCATTCAATAATCTTTGATTCGACATTTCTATATCTCTTTTAGAGGCTTTATTCTTTAATCGATTTTCTGTTACGTTACGATTCAATCTAACCTCCTGAGATGCAACAAGCTCAATGTAATAAAAGTCAGTATTATATGGTTTGAATATATCTTTTACATACTCAATATAATCCCAGTCTGATTTTTGGTCAAATGCCCACATATATGTAAAAATGAGTCCGTAACATTGAGAGGCAGCGAACTCTTCAAATACGACATCACGTAAACGTTTTATTGTACTACTATTAAAATAACCAAATATATCAAGAACAGGTTCAATTGTCATATGATTATGGAATAATCTCAAATCAGTAATTTTCATTAATTCTTGACCTACTGTCATTTTCCCTACAGCTGTATTACCTATTAAAAATATCAATTTCATATTAAATACCTCACGTTCATTTTTGCTTACATAATCAAATAGCGATTTATTAACGTTATTATTCCTTATAATAATTCCTTATTATCTTTGCATCCATATTCACATTTATTGTATATAGAAACCTTCACAAGCTTAAATTTATATACTTAAAACTCCAAATGAAACTACGTAAGAAATCAAGTGTAAAATATATTTTTCTAGTTACTAGTAGTTAAATGGAAATAGGACTAATAATAACAATAACTTAAAGAGTCGGTAATATATTCCATAGTACAATGTTTTATTTCATATATCAACTATATTTACTTAGCAGTTGTATGAAAAAATCAATAATTATTTTATATTTCATCATAAAGTTAAAACAAAGACCCAGGTCCTAAAACTTGAGCCTGATAATTCTTTATATTCTAATAAATCGAAAGGCTAGATTAATTCTTTCACAGAGTCATTAATTTAAGTATTCTATCTGTATAATCTCTAGTCTCCAAAATTTATTTAATTATTATAGTAATATAATAAAACGTTATTTTCTTCAGAGTTTATTTCAGTAACAATACGATGACTAATGACGCTAATAATAATACCGTAGTTTTCACCATTCTTTGTTCCACGATAAAGATAAAAATTCATGCTATCTTCATGTTTTGATAGTAGCACATCCTCGTAGCCAGTTATTGTTCTTAAGATAACTAGATCTTCTATATTTACAATATACTCAATATCTTCATAACCAACATCAGCTACAAGTCTCTTCCCCTCTCTTACGGTCATAGGTCTTGCAATGATACAGAAGATCAGAACCACTAAAATCTCAATAATGAATAAATTAGTGAGTAAACATGCCCAATCTTTTTTATTAACGATTTGTTCCAATTGTTTATACTGCGGAATAAACAATATCATTGCTAAAAACAATAATGCAGATAAAATTTGATACGCCTTGATCTGATAAGGATTATTATATAGAATAGACCAAGTTAGAATAAATCCAAAAGCCATAAAAATAATATTTGTTATTACATTGGATATTTTCTTTCCTAATTTAGTTTGCTTCTTTATTCGTTCATTTCTATCCTCTTCATTTATAATATAAATAAAAGCATATATAGGTGGATAAATTAAAACACCCATAAAACTTAGGTTCAAATTTCCACCATATACTTTGTAATCAAGATAGTAAAAAATCAATAAATTAACTACCCAAGTTAAAATAACACATATATAGTTTTTATTTTGTTTTAAAAAACCACTTATTTTTCTCATATTCCCCCACCTTAGAATATCATCGATCTATATGCTCTAAAAAATTACATGACCTATTGTTTTTGATTTTAATATTAATCTGTCTTCATATAGTATACCATAATTTACCATATTGCAATAATGACCTTTCACCTACATAGTTCTTGCCTTTTGTTATTCCTTATGTTTTCCTTTGTTATAGATAGAGTTCACTTATGATAATACTATGCTTATATCGAGTGATTCCAATTTTAAATACCACTTGATAAGAAAAACGTAATGGAAAATTCACGCAAATTAGATGAATAAAACTCTGCTATGATAATAGTCATATATTATAAATGTGCTTATGAGGTGGAGTCGTGTATAATTTTTCTATTTTATTTGTTTTTATCTTTATTTTTCGGTTGTTTATTTTGGGTCTCGGAATATATTTAGCAATTCTACTAATAAAAGCATTACGAAAGTATCTAAATGAAAAATCATAACAAGTGTTACAAGAAATATATGACTGCCTACTGAAACACTATTCTTATATTGGTATTACATTAATCGCTATATCGATTTATATATCTTTTATTAATTAGCTAGGTTTATGTAAACGTGTCCTATAATATTCATAGCTAAGCTAAAAACATATATTCTGTCTAAATTAAAAATAGATATATTCTAGTTAAATTTAAAACAGACTTGACTGAATTTGGCAAGAATAGTATAGTCAAGAATAATGAAATTAAATTGTGATTTAGCAATTGCAGAAAAGAGGCCTATATGAATAAAACAATATATATTGCAGCCGGTTGTTTTTGGGGTGCAGAAAAATATTTTTCTTTAATACGTGGAGTTTTAAGTACGAAAGTTGGATATGCGAATGGAACCACCGCCAATCCAACCTACGAAGAAGTGTGTCACAATAACACTGGCCATGCAGAAACTGTTGAAATACAGTATGATGAATCCATACTTTCTCTTGATAAACTATTACGTTTATACTACGAAGTTATCGATCCAACATCAGTAAACAGACAAGGTGGAGATCATGGTATACAATACCGAACAGGAATATATTATATCGATGAAACTGATTTGGAGATAATTAAACCATCATTAGAAGAATTGGCAAAAAAATATGATAAACCAATTGCTATTGAAGTGAAACCACTACTTCACTTTTATGATGCAGAACAGTATCACCAGAAGTACCTAGATAAGAATCCAAATGGTTATTGCCATATAGGTCAATGTGCATTCGATTCTGCAAGAAATGCATAGATAAGATAAGGAACAATACAATAGAGCATCCTGTAAAGAACTATCCACTAAATAGTGACAGTTCCTTATTGAGATGCTCTATTGCATTACTACTTACAAATAATACTCTTCATTCAGAATAGGTATATTATATTCATTCTTTCTTAATCTCAGATTTTATTTTCGATTGCTGTTTTCGAGTTGGATATTCAAATATTCCATCTTCAATAACGTCATAATCTAGACCCTGCCATAATGCAAATTGTCTACCAATACTATAATGGAAATCATTCCACAAACAAGAGCCATCAGCGTCTCCATCAGATCGTTCATGCTGTTTATTAAGAGGCCCTTCTGCTGTACAGATAAAAGTTATTTCATCTTTTGGATAGCTCTTATCATTATAATACTGTTCCATTTTAGTGCTCATGATTACCGGATTATATATACAAACTGGTTCATTAAAATAAAATGGATCAGATTTACCTAATAATCGCCTCTTATATCGGTCTATTTGATTAAGAGGATTAGAAATCGGTAACAAACGATTATTACTTAATGTTTCAAGAGCATCTTCAACCGATGGCAAATCATCGAACAATCTATCAAAAATTTGCACACGCATAACGATGTCTGTTGTATTAATACTTATCCCTTCTCCGATTTTTTGCATAAGAATATATTTTCCATATATTGCTCGTTCTTCTTTTGAACTACTTTCTTTATGTACCCTATATGCATAAACATCATACAAGTTCCAAGGATTCTGAAAAGGAATGACCCGTTTCCGAAAAACTTTCTCTTTTGGTTGCTCTGTTTTTAGTTTGTTGTGTAACTTTTCAAGTGTTTTTTTCCACCCAGCAATACCAGTTTTACTCTCTTCCCAAAGTTCTAACCCTCCGCATTTTTCAATCCATGCCAGAGCTTTTTCTTTCACCTCTGGCATCAATCTGCCAACACACCATTGAGTTTCTGCAAGGGCATACCATAAAAAAGGTTCTTCCATATCTCCAAGATATTCTTTACATTGTTCAATTGTTTTTTCATAGGCTTCTTGGTTATTTATATGATTTTGCAAAAAGCCTAAGTATGTATCTCGCACATCGCAAGTACAGTCATTAGCATATAAGCTTGTGCCCCATGTACCCATACTTTATTCTCCCTTTGTAATAAATTATGCCTGTAATCTCCCCGTTCTAGCAATTAAAACAATATAAACATTAGTTATGAAAATTCTCCCTATTGATTACTTTCAATACTAATAAGGAAATTTAATATTTGTTAGGTAGCATTGAGTTCATTATAAAATATATTATGGAAATCAAATCAGCACATAATGCCAATTCTAATAAAACATATTCCATACAAATAATGTATATTATTCTCTGGACTGAATCTCTTTCTTATTGAACTTACTAATAAATAATAAGAGTATACCTGAAAATATTAATATTACAAATATATTAAAAAATTCTATTAAGCCTTTAGAATTAAGAAATCCCCAAAAATGATTTGAATAATTTATGTAATTAGTATTATTAGTACTAGACAATATAATAAGTACAATTAATCCTATAAATCCAATTAATACCAATATTATAGAGATTATTATATTTAGTAATAAATTTTTGTTTTTCATAAAAACCTCCATACACTAAAGTTCATTTTCTATAATTCTGTCTACAACAGTATTCCATGGCCTTGATTCTATCAGATTCATCCCTAATTTCTCACAAATATCCCTCTGCCAATTTCCATATGTAACACTAATTTCCGCTCTAAAATCTTGCAATTCTCCTCCTTCTCTTGCAAGATAATTATGTGCAATTTGATTCTTATCCGGTTCATAAATATAGATAGATTTTATTTTTGGATTGTCAAAAGATAAAACAAATTCAGGGTATATAAAATCCCCTTCTATAATCACTGGCACATCAGACTCAAGATGGTTGTTAACGATTTCTTTTAATCCAGGAATCATTTCTTTACTTACCTCAATAAGCCAATTTACATTGCCACTTACACCAATATCCATCCAATTTATGCCGGTACTCCAATAATGAATTGCTGGAAAATTCTCTCTTGTGGTCATTGCCTTTATTGCTGCAAAAACATCATCCACTTCCATGACATTTACATTATAAAAACTTGCCAGTTCGTAGGCAACACTCGATTTGCCTGTTCCTGAAGCACCGCCTATAAATAAAACTGTCCAATCTCTCTCTTTATTCATCTTATCCCCTCATTCTTCTCACTATTTAATCTATTATAAAAATCGATACATACCCCTATATTACACCATATAATTCCATTAAGCAATTTTCTTATACTTGAAATAATGAAATAAAATACTTATACCTCAATCAAAATAGTACATCTAACCTATAACTAAACTCAAGGTCGTTTTGTTTTATATCGAAAAACTTCATTTTTGCTCCCTGGCACCATGTATAAAATTGTTGTCCCAAATAAGTTTTTTGCACTTCCAGTTAAACTATTCGTTAGTCGTATAAAATTTGAACATAAAATCTTGTCAGAATACCGAATCATATTCATAGGATCATAACCACTAATATAATATTTCCCCTCCACCTCAATCATTTCTCTGTTATCCGCTTCCAGAATTGCCTTTTTCCTAGACGCAATTACATCTTCCATAATCATACCAATCTTATTTTCAAATATATTATCCGCTTTCGTAGGATTCAACTGACAGCAAATAATATCAGATACTGGAATTTCTGCATTAGATAATGAATGCTCAATATGGAGTCCCACCTCATACGCTGTTAATAATAGAATCGCACCTACATAATAAGAGATCATTCGAATATCGAACTGAGTTTCATTCAATTTGCTAATAACAGATATATACTTATTACATTCTTCCTGATATTTTTCTTCCGATAATTGTCGTAGTGCCTGACATTGTACGTATACAGCCATTCCTTCCACTGTTTCCGTCATATATTCGCATTGAATTATATCACCAATTAGGCTTTCACGCTCTTTTCGGTTACCGTAAAATCGTTCTAATAATGTTATTTTCTCTGATTTCGTACTCGCTTCAAAAGCCGCTTTCAGAAGTTTATTCTCCTCATATTTCAATTGGAAATTATGTGAATTTGCTATCATAAGCTTCTCTTGCTGATTTAAGTAGTATTCCACTGCCTTCTCTGCTTTCCCATATTCATGCTTGAGATTTAAATCTGCAATCTTTTCTTCCGCTTTTATTAATACTTCTAAGTTATAAACAAGCGCTTTACTTCTTATTGGTCAGTTCTCGTAATCACTTCTGATGTTTTGCATATAGGGCATTAGAGTTGTCTAATCATTAAGAGTGGAGTTATAAATGAAATACATAAAATTAGCTCTACATCCAGTAATGAGCATAATTGATAACAATCATATCCCAACACTTGACATAGAGCCAATTTATTATTTTATTTCTTCCATCATTGTTTCTGCTGCAATTGCACCAAAGGACATTGCTGAGTCAAAACCATAGGCATAGTTTCTACCATCTTTTTGCTCTACAGAACCACAAACATCACCTGCAGCATAAAGACCTGGTATTACTTTACCATCTTCTGATAAAACGTGTGCTGAAGTATCAATCTTTAATCCACCTGTTGTCAAATAAACGTTAGGATCTACTCTGATTGCCCATACACCTGAACTAGTTTCAATGTAAGGAAGTTTATCTCTACCCCATTCATTTTTTTCACCAGTCAAAGCTAACTCATTATTTTTCTTTACTGTCTCAGCTAAGTTTGGTAAGTTTAACTGCTTTGCACATTCCTCTAAAGAGTCATATTTTTTAGCTTCTCCCTTTTCAAAGATAGCTTTATAAGCGTCAAATCCATAAGCTTCATTATTACAAGTCATAGCTGCAGCTGCATCATCAAATATATAGTAGAACGTATCACCATTTACTGGATCAGCTTTTGCTGCTGCCATCATAGAGTGATTATTCTTCATGATGTTACCAAACTGGTTACCATCTACATTTACAATAATACCAGGCGTTGTAAGATGCATGAATGCAAGTTCAAAATGAGTATCATAACTTGCTAAGAAACCTGGCATATGTCCACCCATTCCTTCGATACCAGCACCATATTTCATACCAAGTATTAAACCGTCACCTGTTAAAGATACTGGAGCATTAAAGTAACTGCCTGACCATTCTGGGAAATACTTATTGATCAACTCTTCATTTTTAGCAAAACTTCCGGAAGCAAGTAACACTGCATCTGCATTAACGTTCCATACAGTACCATCTTCACCTTCTGCAACAAGTCCGGTAATTCTGCCTGTTTCATCCTGTTTTAAATCAGTTACTGGTGTAGCGTAGATAATACGTCCACCCTTTGCTTCAATACGTTTTACTAAGAATTCCATTGCATAACCAGTACCACCCTGATAGCAACCTGGTGCAAAATATGGATAAGAATAACCGCTACGGCTTCCTAAGGTTGTAAAACCAACACCGATATTTGCCATCCAGTCATATAACTCACCAGCCTTTGTAAATACTGCTTTTGTAAATGGTAATTCTTTATTAAATCCAGGCGCATTTGGATCAGACATTCCTAAAAATGCTGCACCTAAGGATTCCCAAGAACCAAACATTGGACTTCCAAGACCCCAGTTATTATAAATCTCTGAATCTGAGATTACAAGACCACCATAAGTTGTTGGCATAGAACCACCTGGTATATCTTGCTTTTCAAATAATATGACATCTTTTACACCCATATCTAAAAGACGGGCTGCTGCGAATAACCCAGAGGTACCGGCACCCATAATAGCAACCTGTACGTTTTCCTCTATTTCTTTTTTCACAACTTCCTCTTTTACTGGTTCTACATTGTACTTTGCAACATCTCCTCCAGCTTTCTCTACTGCCTGTACAACAGCCTGTTTAATTGCATTCGATGTGATTGTTGCACCAGAGATTCCATCAATATTGATGCTCTGTGCTTCTACAATTTTGCCTGGCATACGTGCTGTTGCATAAGTACCGATGCCTTGTGTCTCATTCTGGGATACAACTTCTACAGACTTGATTGTCTCATCAACAAATAAGGTAGCAACTGTAATCAGTCCTTCATGACCAACCACATCGATGACATACTTACCATCAGTTACTTTCTTCTCTGCCTGTTCCTCTCCTCTAGCTAAAGATAGTGCTGTTTCTACCGCAGCAATCAAGCCTTTACTGGAGTATGTAGCACCTGTTACTGTGTCTACCTCTGCTTTATTCTCTTCCACCATCTTTGCAGATAATTGCTCAATCGCCTTGTCCCCAATACCAGCGGTTTCTTTTGCTCCTTCTGCTTTGATTTCTGTTATTTTATTCTCATCTACAGTTACAGTAACATTGATTTCTCCACCAAAACCTTGCGCACTTGCCGAATAAGTTCCCGCCGTATAGATTCCCTTAGTGGCCTCCGATGGCGATGGCGCTTCTGTCACAGTTGGCTTGTCTGGTGTCTCTTGCTTGTCAGTTTTACTACATCCAACAACACCAAATACCAATGATGTGATTAATACTGATAAAACTACCTTCTTTCTCACTCTTCTCTCTCCTTTTATCGCTTGTTTATTTTTTGACAATCTTGTCTTAACTAAGTATAGAATATCAAATGTTTGAGAGTTCAAGTGATTCCAAGAAAATAATTAAATTCTAATTTAGGAGAATCTCTAAGTAATAATTATTTTTCAGAAATTTTAAAATTCGTAATTAGTTTTTAGTAAGTATTTAGTTTCTATTAGTATTTAGATTATAGTAAGTACTTTGATTCTTGTAAGTATTTAATTTCAAGTAGATTTGATTTTGGGGTTGATTTAAGTAAGATACAACAACTATTCAATACAATTTGTTGCTTTATTTTTAACTAACAGGAATTAAGATCTGCTTTAATGACTTTCTTTTTTGCTCTTTGCTCAGATAACTAAAGATATTCCGAATGCAAGGATTTCCCCTAATCTTCTTCTGATGTTCTTTTGCATAACAAATACACTGTTGAATTCTGTCAATCAGTGAATCCGGATCATTCTCTATTTCAAACATGGAGGTGATAAATAATCCACTTTTTATTTCCCTCACATTTTCTGTTGCTTTTAAATTCAGGTACTTTGCTGTTGATATATTAGCCATCATACCATAAGTGAAATGAGAAAACTCTTTTGTATCCTTATGTTCATAGTACATCTCACACGCAGAAGTATGTAGGATGTTCATAAACCATGGGATTGCTTCTTGTCTCATCTTCTGGTCTTGAAAAATAATGTGGGTTCCAGCGGATTCAAAACGTAAAAATCCCTCTAATTCTTCCACTGTTATCTCATTTCCAATTCTTTGATACCTTGTATAAAGCGCCATATCTTCATCAAGTTTCATAATAATCTGCTGTTTCTTTTCTATTTCAGCATTAAGTTCCTGTTTTCTCTTCTGGTACATACAGATGAGTTCCCAGTCATTCTTGCCATTGCAAATATCTAGCCCATCAGGCAAGGAAAACTCTGCATTACGAAGCTTCTTTATTCCTCCCAATCTACTCAAATCCGATACTTCATAATATCGATATCCGTTCAAAATATCTCTTTGAGGATTTAAGATTCCCTTTTCATCATAGTAGTGAAGTGTTTGACTGGAAAGTCCAAACAACTTTGCCAAATCGCCAACCAATATGTCCATGCGACCGTCTCCTTTGTATCAATATATTACGATTCCTTGCTTCTATCATAACGAAATATAGTTTTCTCGTCAATCATTCTAGATAATTCGTGGATATTTTTATGAAATCATTTGAAATCAATATCTAAATCCCTCTAACGTTTGAGTGATACTGAATTCTTCATACGTCATTTCATGTCTCCTACCACAAAAAAGAACTGATATTGATGAATCTCAATATCAGCCCAAACCAAATGGTGTATATTCAATTTTATAATATGTAATCCTTATTTTACTATATAAAACAATTGTTACTTGAGTGTAAAACACACATTCCATTCTCCAGGATATTCAAAATTAGCCCTCGAAATTCATCTCGTAAATTATTGATTCGTGCAATGCCATCTGATTTTTAAATCTGAAAAAAGAATTCTCTTAGTAATGTTAAGAATTGAAGCTTTTTGGATAGTTACAGTATCGATCCAATGAAGTACTTTACTATTTTGTAGAAATTGAGGATTGCCAAATATAATTTTATCATGTATAATAAATAACCGTGTGGTAGCAATACCACCATGAGAATATATGGAGATGTATCGAAGAGGCCATAACGAGCCTGACTCGAAATCAGGTTGCCCGCAAGGGCACGTGGGTTCGAATCCCACCGTCTCCGCTCTTAAAACCTAGTATTTACTAGGTTTTTTATTTTTGTGTTGCATATCGTGTTGCATAATGTTTGAAAAGTAATCATCGATTATGTTGTCTACACGTTGTCTTTCTTCTGAAAATGTATGCGTATATACTTTTTTCATTACATGATCAGTTTTCCATCCGCCACGTTCAAGGGCATATTTATCAGGAATATTGAGTTGAGCCATAACGGAAGCATTTATATGTCTTAAATCATGAAAAGTCAAATCGGTTATCCTTGCAATTTCACGCAAAGACTTCTCTTCATTTTCAAAGAGATGTTTGATATACTGTTTTTGAGCCATGTTAATCACCTTTCTTGGTTACCTTTCTATAGATTGGGCAATCTTAGGGTAACGTATTGAATTGATGTTGACAATGGCTCTTTTGATAAAAACTGCCATATGGGGTGCACAACTTTTCGGGGACCATTTGCTATACTTTTATTTTATCAAAAACACTATTGGATGGAACTAGCCAAGACCACCTAATGGTTCTGTAGTCTAACATTGGAATAGTATTGCTGTCGGACGTTGAATCCCCTGTAACAAGAATCAAGCCGACCGAGGTCATCAGTATATCTTCTATGCTCTCTATGAAGCTATCAAAGACCGCCTAAAGGATTATGTAGGCTCATACTGTAAAATCTACTTGGATGTATTCTATCTACCAAGAATCAAGTGTCAGAGGTCATAGGATAGTTTCCATGTCATCGTATGAAGCTACCATAGACCACCTATAGGATTCTGTAGGCTTACACTGAAATAGTACTGCTATAGTTCAATCGAATCCCCTGTACCAAGATGAAGCCGACCGAGGTCACTGAATGGCTTCTTTGTTCCCTATGAAGCTATCTAAGTCTGCCTAAAGTTCATTAGGCTAGTACTAAAATGGTAATACTGTAGTACATTTGAAGCATCTGTAGCAAGAAGGCCAGAAAAATACATCTATCCGCATCTTTTGCTTCTAACATAAAAATTGGTAGGTAAATTTTTTTGAATAATAAATTCCATAATATGTTATTATTAATCTATCAAGTATTTACAAAATATGGAAGCTGTGATACAGTAAAATAACACAATTAAATGTGTATTAGTAATACTATTGAAAAGTATGTTACATGGTTTATGTTTAATATAAAGAAAGGATTGCATTATGAGAAAAAAAAGGATATTGTCATTAATCTTATTACTTTTAATGTGTTCTAAAGCATTATCAGTATACGCTAGTAGTTATTGGTCACTTTCTAGTAATACTTTTGTACAAAATTATCATGAAGGTTACTGGAGTGACAAATATATTGGTACAGTATCAGTTTATGGAATGGATAGTATATTTAGAAATAATTCATACTGGTACCCTACATTTAGTTACATAAAATATAATGTTCAAGGAGACACATTTTCTGAACAGGTTAATTCGCTTGGTCAAAATGATGATGTTCAAAGGATAAAAGAAATAACAGTATATGATAGGTGGAACACGGGAACATCGACCACTTGCAACTATGATTTTGGATTAGCTCCTAGGAGTTCAAGTCTAACTGCATATACGATAGAAATTGGAAGATAATATTTGTTAAGCTAAACTAAACCATGTAACTTAAAGAGGTGAACATAGAATATGAGCTTTAAAAGACAAAGTGTAATGTGTTGTACAATTAGTAGCTTAATGTTTATAGCATTATTAATGTCATTGGGGTATACTTTATCACGAAGGTATAATAGAATTGACATTCCATATGGATTATCTAGCAATTTCGTTAAATTTGTTAATGAATCTAGTGCAAATGTAAAATTTGATAATATAATCGCTGTAGATACGGATAAGAATATAACTGTCATAGGTGAACACAAAGGACAAGATTTCATAACATTGTATGATCCCAGGTATTATTTTTACAATCAGAAAATGATTACAGCCATTGGCGTAACACGGTACTTTTCTGATACAGATTATAGACAGCAATCTAAAACTGGAATATTAGTTTCTGATAAAAACTTATTTGAAGGTTTTAGTGATACTGCTAACATAAATTCGAAACTGATTGATGAATGTATATTTCATATAAACTCATATAGTACGCTATATAAACCTAATATTAATTTCATTATTAACTTAACATCTGTAAAATATCTTGGGGATGTTATATATATAGACTATGATGTTTATGAGGAATATCAAAAAATCGAAGAGAAACTTATAGAAAATGGATATAAAGTACAAAGTACAAAGAATTTAAAGCCAATTAACCTAATTGGTAGTGCTATAAAAAATCATAATATTTATGAGATTTCATTAATACTTACATCGCTATCTATGTATCCAATATTCTTATTTGCCACTACAATATTTTTTTACAATAATAATAAGTTAATTTATATAAATAAAATTTGTGGCGGATATGTTAATAAAGTTTTTTCTATATTATCAAGAAGCTTTCTTGTCTATAATTGTTGTATTACCACTATTATTGCATATACTACATATAGTATATATTCTAGTAGCTTGCTTATACATATAACTCTATTAGATACTAGTATTCTGCTTATGTTACATTTATTAATTACTCACATATTCTATTTAATCGGTTTTGCAATAAATTATTACAGATTAGAATTAGGGGATGGTAATAAGTATGTTAAATGATATTTTTTTAGGTATAAAAGATGTGTTAAAAAGTAAATTCATTGTCTTATTATACTCTATATTCTTCTCTTTCATAATGTTTATAACTATATCATCTACAAAATCATTAGTTACAGATATCTCTTACCAGTCCAATGAAATAGACAAAACTTATAATACTTTTTATACATATATTATAGGATTAAAACTTGATAATGCTAGGAAAACTATAAAAGACTTGTCATTACTATTTAAAAGTAATAGTTTTACTTTTTGCAATGCTATAATTTCAACTGAAAATAACGAAAACCTTGATACATATTTATTATTTGGTAAAGTACCAGACTCTTATACGTATTTAAAAGGTGATAACGATATTAACATTTTTGTCGGTAAAGATTGCGCTTATGTTAAGTATATCTACCTAAATAATGTTAAGTATTATGTTAATTCTATAATAAATGATGAGAATTCTTTTTACGTATCACCTACTCAAATAGAAAATACAAATAACAAAGTCTTTGTGGTTATAAAGAATCCAACATTTCCAGATTGGATATTAAATAGCAATGATGAGATTTTTTATCAATTAGTAAAAAATACACATATTCTAAAAAGTGATAAACCAAGAACGAATCAATTTATCAAATTAACTAATAGTGATTTTCTAAAAGTTATTAGTAATGATATGCAAGTACAAAAAATAGAGAGTAATTTTATTGTAAAAATAATATATCCATTCATTATTATAATGCTTTTATGTAGCTATTTAGCATCATCACTAATAATAGACGGTATGATAAAAAAAAGGGTAAGGGAATTTTCTGTTTATATTATACATGGTGCACGTGTTCATAATTTAATAGTAAGATTGTCAACATATTTTTTTGTAATTATTAATATTTCACTTTTTTTATGTATTGAGTTAAAATTTATATCATTAAGTGAAATAAATTATTATGTTATAATGGGATTTTTTATTAATATAGCTTATGTATTAATTATTACCAGGAAAGTTCAAAATAAAAATTTGTTTAAAAACCTTAGAAATGGAGCAGGTATATGATCATTGAGTTGAATAGAATAAATAAGTCATATAAAAATAATCCGCATGTATTAAAGAATATAACTATTAACATTAAAGAAGGCGAGAAAGTTATAATTGTAGGGGAATCTGGTGCAGGAAAAACTTCTTTGCTTAATGTGATAGGATTAATTGATAATGAATTTAACGGCGATTATAGACTTATGGGTAATAATATAAAATTAATAACGCCGAAAGAGAAAGCTAAAGTACTTAATAAAACATTTGGGTTTGTTTTTCAGGAGTATGCTCTTATAGAGGATGAAACAGTCTATAGTAATGTTAAAGTGCCGTTATTATACAGCACAATCAAAAAAAAGGATTATAGAAGGAAAATAGAAAAAGTATTATCTGAAGTAGGCTTAAGCGAAGAAATCAATAATAAGGTTAATGAACTATCCGGAGGACAGCGACAACGTGTAGCGATTGCTCGTGCTCTTGTTAATGAACCTCAAGTTATTTTAGCAGATGAACCGACTGGATCATTAGATAGCAATACCACAGATCAAATAATGGACATAATCTATAAATATGTTAATGAGAATAAAACGTTAATCTTAATTACTCATGATTTATATAAAATAAAAAGAGTAAAGCAAAGAATAATAACTCTCCAACATGGGTTAATTATATCTGACAAGATGGAATGAATCATTTGAGTAGTTAGTATAAATACCTTATTTTATAAAAGAAAATCTGTTAGAAGATGTAGAATGGATTTTATGTCATAATATAAAGATTCCAAATGAATCTATCCAAGACCAACTAAAGAGTTGTAGCTCACACTAGAATAATTCTGCTGTAGGTTATTTGAATCCACTGCTATGAAACTAACTTAGACTGCATAAATGATTCTTTATGCACACACTGTAATACTACACGATGAATTCTATTTAGCAAGGATCAATGCATAGATGACATCATAGTTTATATGGTATATCTCAAACAGATATAGAAACAAAATAGTGAACCCTTTGTTGATTGAATTCATGTTGCATTTCGTGTTGCACAGATTTGAAAAAGTGTATTATATTTAGTAAATAAAGAACCATACAATAAATTTAAAAGCACTTAAAAAACCAGTATTTACAAGTATCTTACGTATTTTCTACTCTTTTATAATGTTGTATGGTATGGGTTCGAATCCCACTGTCTCCGCTTGTAAACATTAGTCTCAATCCTTGGGGGGTTGGGACTTTTTTATTAAGGGATGTTGGTGGATTGATTTGAATTGGATAAGTAGAGGTATATATGGACAGGTAGGGGAAACGGAGACGGGACATTGGGCACTTGTTGGACAACTTCACAGAAGGATTTATTATTCGTAAAATGCACCCTAGCGATTTGAGTTGAATTTAATTCCGTGTATTTGCATTGAATACAACTTCCGCGCCAGGATGCATCAATCATCTATCCTCTATCATCTATCCACGAATATTTATATCACC
>JAEWHR010000111.1 GCA_023387655.1 Bacillota bacterium | reverse complement strand
CGTAGCCGCTGTGATTCAGAAATGAACACACTGTGCGGTTTAAATCTTTATCATCTTCTACAACTAATATCTTAAACATACTGTCCTCCAAGTTAAACTTATCTTATACTATATATTAAACCACACATATGTTAAAGTTTTGTTTTCGTTTTGGCTTTTTCTAAATTTTATGTGTTGCCCTTTGCTGAGTTGATACGTTCTTCTGCTGCAGCCTTACGCTCGTTTGCTTTGACAATCTGTGCATCACGCTCTGCTTGCATCATTGCCTGTCTTTGTGCAGGGCTCATTTTTGCTTCTTCCCAAGTTGCTATGCTTTCTGCCTTTGCTGCAGCGAAATTTGCCTTATCAACCTCGTGTTGTGCTTTTGCGCTTTCTTTCATATCTTTGAGTGCTTTCTTCAAAAATTCTGCCATAGTAGTAATCTCCTTACATATATTTATTTTATTTTTTTACATAATTTTTTTGCTTAAAGCCAAAACCTTATCGGCGTATTTTGCCTTACGAGCACTGAGAATACCTTTATACATCGGATAGTTAATTATGGCAAAAATTATACCAACAATCCCAATGATAATGCCGGGAAGCATTGTGTTTTCAATGCTAAGGGTGGTACCAATATCTGTCATAACAAGGCTCATCCCTGCACCCATAATGAGGGCACTAACGCTGCCGAAGATGTAGGCAAATACATTTGCAGGGCGCTTCACTTTTGCGTCCAATACACGGAGTTCGTCAAGCTCGGTACTTTCCTTTTCCATATACTGTGCTCGGATTTTTTGTGCGATAAATTGTTGATCGTTGTTATTCATTTTCTGTTACCTCTTTCCTTTTTGATTATGGCTTCATTTTACAGTCTGGTTGTTTACGATATTTTTGAGAAATGTTTAAGTTTTGTTAAAAACGTTTTTATTATTTTTTAATGAATAGGAGATTACTCGCAGAGTAATTTCCTTATTAATAAAAAAAATATCCCGATACTATTCGTACCGAGATATTCTGAATTTACATAGTATTAAAATCACATCTGTTTTGCCTGTATGTGAAGTGTTTTTGTGTTTGGCTAATCCCTCAATTACTATAGCATAGGAGTTTGTACCTATAGTTAAAGCTAATCGAAGACACACCGGCATAGCCGTTGGTTTTATTGTACCTAGATACAATAAAAAAGTAAGTTTCTACAAGAAACTTACTTTTAACAGCTCGTAGGGGAATCGAACCCCTGTTTCCGCCGTGAGAGGGCGGCGTCTTAACCGCTTGACCAACGAGCCTTACAACATTTTAAATTGTACTATAAATTTTTTAAAAAATCAAGTAGTTTTTCAACTTTTTGATTTAGCAGCTCGTAGGGGAATCGAACCCCTGTTTCCGCCGTGAGAGGGCGGCGTCTTAACCGCTTGACCAACGAGCCTTACTACGTTAATTATAATACTACATGCAAAAAGAAATTGCAAGCCCTTTTTTTGAATTTTTTGATTTTTTTAAATTTTTTGAACATTATGGTGTTATGACATACAATTTGTGTAAGTACATGATATCTCAGTATATTTAATTAAGTTCCTATTCTAGTTCTATTACTCTACCTTTTCATTCATAAACATCCTATTATTTTTTACCTACAACCTTATATTCATAAACATCCTATTATTTTTATCCACGACCTTATATTCATAAACATCCTAATATTTATTACCTACCATCTTATATTCATAAACATCCTAATATTTTTACCCACGACCTTATGTCCATAAGCAATACAGTACTTTCCACTATAGTACTGCAGTCTTATACATCATAACAACCAACTAATTATCATCTGTTCTTGAAACTATGATAATTAATGTATCCTTTATGCGTAAAAAAATTAGTAGAGCATCATATCATATCAAAGCTTCGTTCATTTTATGATACAATGCCCTACTATACCTTCTATTACATTAGAAAATCCATTAAAGAAATCTGATTTGTCATTGGTAAGTCTCCAAATAACCCCAAATCCCCCATAAGGTCAACTACCGTACCACTGACTTTACATCTTGTCTTAAAGTCATCTCTTGAGAGGAATTTCCCGTCCTTTACAGCTTCTACTACCTGATCTGCTGCCTTATCGCCAAGACCATCAATCGTACTAAAGGCTGGCATAAGTTTACCATCGATTATTTGGAAGTGATGTGCTTTGGCTGTATAGATATCAATTGGTAAAAACTCAAATCCTCTTGCATACATCTCCTGTACTACTTTCATATCCTTTAGAGTGTCTTCCTCTTTCTTCGTAAGTTTTTGTGCAGGATCATTGGATGCCATACGACGTTTATATTCTGCCATATGATACTCTAGACGCTCTTTTCCAAGACACATTAATTCATAGTTAAAGGCTGTCGCACGAATACTAAAGTAAGCAGCATAATAAGCAAGTGGATAATACACTTTAAAATAAGCAATACGAAAGGCCATCATAACATATGCACAAGCATGTGCCTTTGGGAACATATACTTAATTCGTTTACAGGACCAGATATACCAATCAGGTACACCATTTGCAACCATCGCTTCTTCCATCTCTGGAGTAAGTCCTTTTCCTTTACGGACACTTTCCATGATTTTAAAGGCAAGACCATTTTCAACACCTTGACTAATAAGATATGTCATAATATCGTCTCGAGTACAAATCGCTGTTGAAAGGGTACACTTTCCCTCTGCTATCAGTGTCTGAGTATTATTTAACCATACATCCGTACCATGAGATAAACCAGAAATACGAATCATATCCGAAAAACTCTGTGGTTTGGTATCTCGTAACATCTGCATAACGAAGTCTGTACCAAGCTCTGGAAGACCAAGACTTCCAAGGTCACAGCCACCGATATCTTCTGGTTTTATTCCTAAGGCTTCAGTGGATTTAAACAAAGATATCACTTTCTGGTCATCCATTCGAATTGTCTTCGCATCTATTCCTGTCAAATCCTCAAGCATACGAATCATGGTCGGATCGTCGTGCCCTAGAATATCTAGTTTTAATAAGTTATGGTCAATGGAGTGATAGTCAAAGTGAGTAGTAACAGTTTTCGTTGTCATATCATTTGCCGGACGTTGTACCGGAGTAAAGGAGTAGATTTCCTCTCCTAATGGTAGAACGATAATACCTCCAGGATGCTGTCCTGTTGTTCTTCGAACCCCAACGCAACCTTCTACCAGACGATTGATTTCTGCCATCCTTTTATGCTCATTCTTCTCTTCATAATACTTTTTAATATATCCGAAGGCTGTCTTATCCGCTAACGTACCAATTGTACCAGCACGGAAGGTTTGACCCTTACCAAAGATAACTTCGGTATAATCATGAGCCTTACTTTGGTATTCTCCAGAGAAGTTTAGGTCAATATCAGGCTCCTTATCCCCATTAAATCCAAGGAATGTTTCAAACGGTATGTTATGACCATCTTTCGCTAATGGTTGTCCACAAACTGGACAATCACGGTCTGGCATGTCACAACCAGAACTGGAACCAAATGCCTTTACTTCCTCTGAGTCAAAATCAGAGTAATGACAATTTGGACAGTAGTAATGAGCTGGAAGCGGATTAACCTCTGTGATACCAGACATCGTGGCTGCAAAAGAGGAACCAACGGAACCACGGGAACCAACAAGATAACCATCCTCATTTGACTTCCATACCAGCTTTTGTGCAATGATATACATTACGGCGAAACCATTGTTGATAATCGATTTTAACTCATGTTCCAAGCGGTCCGCTACAATTTTAGGTAGGTTCGGCCCATACATGGAGTGAGCTTTTTCATAACAGATATTACGAAGTGTTTTATCGGAATCTTCAATGATAGGCGCACATTTGTCTGGACGAACCGGTGATATTTTTTCAATCATATCACATATTTTATTGGTATTTGTAATAACAACCTCTTCTGCTTTTTCTTTCCCAAGATAACTAAATTCTTCAAGCATCTCCTCCGTTGTCCTAAAATAAAGAGGAGCCTGATTATCAGCATCAGAAAATCCTTTTGCAGCCATGATAATTCGTCTATATACTTCATCTTCAGGATTTAGGAAATGCACGTCACAAGTTGCTACTACTGGTTTATTATATTCATCACCCAATGCAATGATTTTACGATTGATTTCTTTTAGATCCTCTTCTGAGCTTATATCTATCTTTTCACTTTCAATCATAAACTGATTGTTTCCAAGTGGCTGTATCTCAAAATAATCATAAAAATTAGCAAGTCGAACAATCTCCCCATCGGATGAGTTTCTAAGAAATGCCTGATAGAGTTCACCCGCCTCACACGCAGAACCAATCAATAACCCTTCTCTATACTTCATAAGAACTGATTTTGGTATTCGTGGACGACGCTGATAATATTCGATGTGAGAATAGCTTACCATTCGATATAGATTTACACGGCCAGTATCATTTTGGCATAAAATAATAGCATGATAAGTTGGCATCTTCTTAATAACCTCTGCGGTAACCTTTTCAGCTTCATTAATCTGAGCCAAAGTTTTGATGCCACGCTCACGAAGCATTCCTAAAAATTTCAAATAGATTTCTGCAGTACATCCCGCATCATCGACTGCACGATGATGATTCTCAAGGGAAATATTCAAAGCTTTGGCTACAGTATCTAACTTAAAATTATTTAAGTGATTTAACAAGATTCTAGCAAGTCCCACGGTATCGACTGAGGTTACTTCTAGAGGAATATTTAAAAACTCCGCTTTTTTTGTAATAAACCCTATATCAAAGGAGGCATTATGCGCTACTAAATAACAACCTTCGCAGAATTTTAAGAATTCAGGCAGTACTTCCTCAATAGTTCTAGAACCAAGTACCATATCATCATTAATTCCTGTTAACTTCTGGATTTCATATGGTATTGGTACTTCAGGATTAACAAAGGTGGAGAAACGGTCAACAATGGTACCTTCTTGTATTTTAACAGCACCAATTTCTATGATCTTATCTTTTACAGAACTAAAGCCCGTCGTCTCAATATCGAAAACAACACAGGTATCTTCAATTCCTTGCCCACACTCACCTTGTACGATATCCTTCATATCATCTACAATATAAGCTTCCATACCATAGATTACTTTAAAATCTTTCGCACGCTGCATCTTTTCTTCATCATCCTTATAATCCTTTGGATTAATCGCATGATTAGCTTCTGGAAAGGCCTGAACAACTCCATGATCGGTAATGGCTACCGCTTTATGTCCCCACTCGAATGCAGTTCTTACAAGAGCTTTTGGATCTACTACAGCATCCATATCACTCATCATCGTATGCGCATGTAACTCTACACGTTTTTTATCAGAACGATCTACTCTCTTTTCAATAAAGCTTGGAATCTTCTTTATACCTATTACAGAATTTATTGTGATTTCACGGCTATACGTATCATACAGGGCCATCCCCTTTAAACGGATAAATATACCTTTTTTTACTTGACCACGAACATCCTCAATTTCATCTGCTCGAACAAATATTTTTGCTGAAATCGTATCGGTAAAATCAGTAACATTAAACGAGACTAAAAACTTCTCATTCCGTAACTCTCTTTCTTCTGTAGAAAGAATCTTTCCGCGGATAACAACCTCTCCGATTTCCTCTTGAATATCTTTAATTGGTATAGAATCCCCTTCAAATGGTCTACCATAAATAATATCTGGATCATCAGGTAGCTTCTTTTTGTAAGACTTAGCCTTATCGTACGCACTATTTTTCTTTTCAGGTTGTGAGAATTTATCCTCTTTCGTTTGTCTTTTCTCTTCCTTCTTCTCTGCTACTTTTCTCTCCAATTTATTCCCGAGATTCTCATTTCCTGCATAATTTTCACCCTGATTATTTGTAGAGGATAGTTCAAAAGGAACTTCCGCACGTATTTCATCACTAACTTCTCCATTCGTTTCTAGTGAATTGTTTGAATGCTTCACAATCCTTTCTCTACTTACCTGTGGATACTCCTCATCTTCCTCTGAATCTAAGATTTGCTCAAAGAACTCAAATTGAATCATCGCAGGAATACAAAAACGTTGTTCAAACAATGGTTCTAAAAACGCTTTGATTTCCTCTGACTTTTTTTGATTCAAAAATGTATCCGGAAGCTTTAGTATAATTTTATTTTCATCAAATGAAACCTCTGCCATACGAAGAATATTATAGTTCATAACGCTAATATCATTAAGTTCTTCTAAAATATTCTCATAATGCATATTCCATAATGTTTCAGGGGTATATTGCGAAGAAAGTTGATAGGTTTCTATCAACTTTACTCGACTTTTCGTTGATGAAAAAAGCTGCTTTTGCAGCTGATATTCCATCATTTTTATTTGTTTTCTACTGATCAGATGTGTACTCTGTATGTAGATGTGAACATTGCCATTATTCTTCGACACCAACGCTTTTAACACGCTGATATCGGAGAATAATTCATATAATTCCTTATCTACATTCAGTGTATCAAAGACTTCAAAAAAAACCATAATAACATCCATTCTAGCGCTTTGCGCCACTTTATAATGGTGGTAATTTTGTATCTGAATATTGAACAGATAGGTGACAAGCGAAATACAGTATAGGTAATCAATTGAACACAAAATTTCTTTTTCAATTGATTACCTACTGATTATACAAAACTATCAAGTTCTTTCTTAAGCTCTTGTAGAAGAGTTTCCTCTGGTACCGTACGGATAACTTCTCCTTTTTTTATGATACAACCTACACCTCTACCACCTGCTACACCAAGGTCCGCTTCTTTTGCCTCACCAGGGCCATTGACTGCACAACCCATTACTGCAACTTTTATATCCAGGTCATAGCTAGATACTAGATCCTCCACCTGCTTCGCAAGACCAATCAAATCGATTTGAGTACGACCGCAAGTCGGACAAGAGACTACTTCTACTCCACCTTTTCGTAATCCTAATGTCTTTAATATAATCTTGGCTGAGCGAATTTCTTCAAGCGGACTATCGGTTAGCGAAACACGAATGGTATCCCCTATTCCTTGATTTAAAATTAATCCAAGGCCTAGCGCTGATTTAATATTTCCTGCTACAATAGAACCAGACTCTGTAATACCAACATGCAGTGGATAATTAGATTTTTGAGCAATTAATTCATGTGCCTTTACACACATCATCACATCAGATGACTTAATGCTTATTACCAAATTATCATAACCTAGTTTTTCAATGAGATGAACCTTGTCTAGTGCACTCTCTACTAAACCTTCTGCTGTTACATGCCCATATTTCTCTACAATATGTTTTTCTAAGGAACCAGAATTTACACCAACACGAATTGGAATATTACGTTCCTTAGCCACATCAATCACAGCTTTTACACGTTCTATATCTCCGATGTTTCCAGGATTAATACGAATCTTATCTGCTCCACTCTCCATAGCAGCAATTGCCAAACGATAATCAAAATGGATATCAGCAACCAAAGGAATATGAATTTTCTTCTTAATTTCTCTAAGCGCTCCTGCAGCTTCCATAGTAGGAACAGCACAGCGAATAATGTCACAACCAGCTTCTTCAAGTTCTAAAATCTGATTGACAGTAGCTGTTACATCCTCTGTTTTCGTATTTGTCATGGATTGAATTAAGACTGGATTTCCTCCACCAATCTGCCTATTCCCAATGGCGATTACTTTTGTTTTATCACGATACATAATTTCCTCTTTTCTAGCTTACACCTTAACATATATTTTTTCTATCATTCTTATGTCTAGGATGAAAGCATGGTCCACAAACTATTACTGTATAAAGTAAGGTAGAAAACTAATGACTAATTCATATTTAGAATAAGAGAACAATTTTATACTAATACAGTAAATCTTTTCTCACATTCTAGAAAAATACATTCTTAATGTCATTAAAGAATAAGAATACCATTAAGATCATTAAAGCAACAAAACCTAGCATATGAACAAAGCCTTCTTTTTCCCTATCTAGTGGCTTTCCACGAACTGCTTCAATGATTAAAAATACTAATCTTCCACCATCCAGTGCTGGGATAGGAAGGAGATTCATTACACCAAGATTTGCACTTAATAAAATACCCCAGTTAAATAGCAATAAGATAACATTCTTAATACCAATGTCTTCTTTTGCTTCTACTACATTACCAAGTTCACTTACTATTCTAACTGGACCACCAAGTTCATCTGCTCCAACCTTACCAGTAATAAGCTGTCCAAGACTCTTAATTGTTGTTTCAATCCAGTAACGGACTTCTGAAATACTATAGCGAATAACTCCAAGAACACCGGTTTTTTCGTATCCTTGATTGTAGCTAAAGCCTATGGTATACCACTCTGTCATACGTGGTGTTACCTCTACAGTATCAGACTTTCCATTGTGTGTATAAGTAATCGTAAGCGGAGATCCATCCAATGGATGACTATCTAGATAAGACGCAAGTTCCGAACTAGATTTAATTTCTGTCCCATTAACCGCTGTTATGATATCTCCGCTCTTGATTCCTGCATCTTTAAATGCAGAGTTGTTTAAAAGAGTAATCTGAGCTTCGCTCTGTGAATTTGGAGAATAAGAAATACCTAACATATAGCGTTTATCAACATCTGGTACTAAAGTAGTAGTTAACTTCTCACCATTTCTCTTAAACTTTACTGTAATTGGACTCTGTGAGTTCAGAGGGTTAAAATCAAAATGTGTCGTAATGTCTCTTGCAAATACAACATTGGCACCATCAATTTCTGTAATAATATCTCCTGTTTGTAATCCTGCATTCGCACCAGCGCTACCTTCAGGGACATCAATAACACGAGCTGGATCATATCCTACCATCCCAACTACAAATAATGCTAGGAAAAACGCTAGGATAAAGTTAAACAATGGTCCTGCAAATATTGTTGAGATACGCGCCCATACACTTTTGTTATTAAACGCTCCTTCATTATCGTTGAGTTCATCCTCACCAAGCATCATACAAGAGCCACCAATTGGAAATAGCTTTAATGAATACCTCGTTCCATGAAATACTTTGCTAAATAGACGTGGCCCCATACCCAGGGAGAACTCCGTCACAACAATACCGTTCTTCTTTGCCAACAAAAAATGTCCCAGTTCATGGAACGTAATGATGACTCCGAAAATTAACAATGCTACAATAATTTTCATCCAGTAAATTTCCTTTCTTTAGCATGTAGCTACTTATCAAATATGATAATTTGCCTTTACACACTCTCTTTCTATAAAATCATATGTTTCCTGTTCCACATTCAGAATTTCATCTAATGAAGGTTCCTTCACTATCATCACATTCTCCATCGCTTTCTCTATCAGTGCGGTAATCGAAAGGAACGATATTTCGCGATTTAAGAATTTTGCAACTGCTAACTCATTGGCTGCATTAAATACCGTTGGAACACTATGTCCTTCTCTCATTGCCTCATACGCCAAACGTAGTCCAGGTAAGTTATTGATGTCTGGTCTTTCAAATGTTAACTGTCCAATATCAAAAAAATCTAAACGCTTTCCTGGAAGATATCTTCTCTTATTCGGATAATAAAGGGCATACTGTATCGGCAATTTCATATCCGGAGTTCCAAGCTGTGCTATAATTCCACCATCTTCAAACTCTACTGCAGAATGAATGATACTTTGCGGTTGAATTACAACTTCAATTTTCTCTAATGGCTCGTGAAATAACCAGTGCGCCTCCATTACTTCAAGACCTTTATTTACCATAGTAGCGGAATCTATGGTAATCTTACGTCCCATTTCCCAATTAGGATGTTTCAGCGCATCTTCTACCTTCACATATTTTAGTTCCTCTAGTGTTTTCCCACGGAATGGACCTCCAGAAGCAGTTAAGATAATACGACTAACTGTAGAAGATTCATTTCCCTGAAGGCACTGAAATATAGCAGAGTGCTCACTGTCCACTGGTAATAAATTTACATTATGTTTCTTTACTAACGGCATAATTAAATGCCCTGCTGTGACTAAAGTTTCTTTATTTGCAAATGCAATATCTTTTCCCCTTAAGATTGCCTCCATAACTGGCTTGATACCAATCATGCCAACCACAGCACTTACTACAATATCAGCGCTATCTTCCGTAGCACAGGCAATAAGTCCATCCATTCCTGCCTCAACGATAACATCTAAGTCAGAAACCCTATTCTTTAGCTCTTGTGCCCTTTCCCTATCATATACGCAAACAAGCTTTGGATGGAACTCTCTAATTTGTTCCTCCAACAATGTTATATTGGACGACGCAGCAAGTGCTGACACTTTTAAGTCCTTATTATTTCGTACCACTTCTAATGTCTGAGTGCCAATAGAACCGGTAGATCCCAAAACTGATATTATCTTCATAGCAACTCCTAACTGTGCGCCTTAATGCACTTACCTATCAAGGTGTTTTAGGTGTTTTTTCAACCTAACGCTTAACTGGTATTATATTCAATACTTTTAAAAACTAGTAGTTAAGGACCTTGCGTTTTATCATTATAACACTTGAAGTAAGTAATATACAATCGGTGCCGTAAAAATTATACTGTCAAATCGGTCCAATATGCCACCATGCCCAGGAATTAAAGTACCATAATCTTTTACATCATGATTTCTCTTAATTGCAGAAGCTGCCAAGTCACCTATCGTAGAGATCAGTGCGGAGCAACCACCAATGATAGCGAAGCTTAATTGAGGATTTGTAATAGATGTTAATTGTCCTTTTAGTATCGTTGCAAACAAAAAGCCAATCAAAGCAGCCCCAAGAATACCCCCAAATAAACCTTCCACTGATTTCTTTGGGCTTAGTATTGGTGCCATTTTATGTTTTCCTATCTTTCTACCAACGAGATATGCACAAGTATCTGCTCCCCAAGCACCAATAAAAATCATCCATACAAGTAAGAAACCATTCTCTAATATTCTAACCCTATAAATGAAAGATAACATAATTCCAACGTAGATAAGACCAAAATATACTAGTGTTACTTGGTCCGATTGAAATTTAGGAAAAGAAAAAACATAGACACCCATTAATACCAATAAAAACCCAATTAACAGAGGAAATATTAGTTCTGTTTTGTTAAAATACACTATAATATAAAAGAGTATACAAAAAGTATATCCCGTAAATGCCAAAATGCTTTTATTCATTTTAAGCACCCGATATAACTCCATCATACCAATTAATGATATTGCTAGAAGTAGGGCAAATAATACTTCTCCACCTAAAATCATCGCTGCTACTGTAACAAGCATTAAGATACAGGAACTACGAAACCGTATCCAAAAAGATTGATCCTTCATGATAACCTCTATTCTGGCACTTTAGCGCCTTTATTATTGATAGAAATGTATTTTCAGCCTACTCCACCGTATCTTCGTTCTCTACCATTGTAAAACTCTATTGCTTTAATAAGCTCTGCTTTATTGAAATCCGGCCATAAAACATCAGTAAAATAAAACTCAGAATAAGCAAGCTGCCATAATAAAAAATTAGACAAACGCTGTTCACCACTGGTACGAATCAATAAATCTGGTGCAGGTATTCCCTTGGTGTCTAAGTAATTCTCATAGATTTCTGTATTTAAATCCTCAATGGATAATTTTCCATCTTTCACATCCTGTGCGATTTTTCTTGTTGCACGTAAGATTTCATCCTGTCCACCATAATTTAATGCAACCTGAAAACAAAGTCCTGTATTGCTCGCACTTACTTCCTCAAGTTTTACAATGGTATCTTGTAGCGACTGTTCTAATCTAGTGATATCACCAATCACATGTACTCGCATATTATTCTTTTTACTTTTATTTAAACATTCTGATAAGAAATCTCTTAATAATTTCATTAATGTATCAATTTCTGATTGAGGTCTTGACCAGTTCTCTGTAGAAAAAGCATAAACAGTCACATACTTAACACCAATGTTATAAGCTTCTCTACAAATTTCCTCCACGATTTTACTTCCTTGCTTGTGCCCATAATTACGTGGCATCATTCTTTTTTTCGCCCAGCGTCCATTCCCATCCATAATGATAGCAATGTGATTCGGAATCTTTAACCCTTTTAATTGTGTATCCATAAAACTCTATGCCTGCCTTCCTTTCGATCACAACTAATTTTTGTAACCCTTATGATTTAATTTTTGGCACATATACTACTTTTCTATATAGATCGTTTTTATTAAGCTACTTTTATAGTATATAATATAAAATAGGACGTACGGACCTTAAAAAGTCTTATACGTCCTATATTATAGCTTATCGAAATCCGTTACAGATTACGAATAAAAGTGCTTTTTTACACCATAAATCCGATGATCGGAATAAGATCTCTTCCGATAATATAATTAAACTGTAAGAATCTCTTTGGATTTATCCTCCATTGCTTTGTCAATTTCTGCAATAAACTTATCTGTAATCTTTTGAATTTCATCTTCGATTTGCTTTTGCTCATCTTCAGAGATTTCATTCGCCTTAGCAAGTTTCTTAATCGCGTCATTGGCATCACGGCGAACGTTACGAACTGCTACCTTAGTATTCTCAGCCTTTTTCTTAACATCCTTTACAAGGTCTTTTCTGCGTTCCTCTGTTAATTCTGGGAATACTAAACGAATCACTTTACCATCATTGCTTGGTGTTAAACCAAGATCAGATGCTAAAATTGCTTTCTCGATTTCTTTAATTAACTTTGATTCCCATGGTTGAATCTGAATGATTCTAGCTTCTGGAACAGAGATATTCGCTACAGCTTGAATCGCTGATGGAGTTCCATAGTAATCCACTCTTAACTTATCAAGTAAATGAGGATTTGCTCTACCTGCTCTAATTCCTACATACTCTTCCTTTAACGTATCTAAAGATTTCTGCATCTTACCTTCAAAAGGTTTAATTCTTTCATTCATAAAAAAGACCTCCTACTATTTTCCATCCATGGTACCAATATTTATTCTACTGTTACCACAGTTCCTGTACAATTACCCTTAACATTATTGACAATACTGTTATCCTCATTAAGAGAAAATACAAGTAATGACTTCTTATTTTCCATACACATAACAGTAGCTGTTAAATCCATGATTGCCAGTTTTTTATCAAGTAATACTTGATAAGAAACCGTATCGTATTTCTTTGCATTTGGATTCACTTTAGGATCACTATCATAAACCCCGTCTACTGCCCTAGCCATTAAGATGACATCTGTCTCTAACTCAATTGCTCGAAGCGCTGTTGCAGTATCTGTTGAAAAATACGGATGACCTGTTCCCCCAGCAAGGAAGATAACCTGCTTCTTTTGTAAGCATTCTACTGCTTTGTCCTTACTAAACAACTCTGTCATACTACCACATTGAAATGGTGTAAACACTTTTGTTTCCATGCCAACATAACGGAAAATCTCCGATACATAAATACAGTTCATCACAGTTGCAAGCATTCCAATTTGATCAGCTTTCGTACGATCAATAGTCTCGCTGCTACGTCCACGCCAGAAGTTTCCTCCTCCGATAACAATTGCCACTTCAATTCCATCGTCAACTAATTGTTTAACCTGCTTCGCCACACCAATACAGGTTGCTTCATCAAAGCCTGTTTTCTTATCCCCAGCAAGCGCTTCTCCACTTAGTTTTAACAATACTCTATTATAGGATTTCATATTATGCTACCTCTCATGTCTTTGTTTCACACATCGATGATTTCGCATGCGATTTTCTACTGCTCCCAAACAGTCACGACAATTTTACCATATTCGAAGGCGGATTTCTACCCTGTCTAATGAGAAACCTTATTTTTCTTCAAACACATCGTCAATATCAACAGAAGCATACGTTAAGGAACAGAATCCCTCTAAAACAGCTCCATTATTCATCTGAACTGATTTTGCTTTCACATTTCCTTTTACAATTGCAGTAGTATCTAAAATAACCGGTCCATTAATATCGACCTCTCCTTTGACAGCACCAGCAATTTGTCCAGAACTGGCAGTTATGTCACCAATTACAACTGTGCCCGGTTCAATTTTAATATTTCCTTCACTATTTACGCTACCTTCTAGTCGCTTGGAATTGATTTCAATCTCCGATGCAATAGAGTTACCGGTAATTTTTCCGGATATGGACAACTTACCCTGGCATTCAATATCACCAATAACGGTACCCATAACTTTTAAGGAACAATCCGAAATAATACTACCATTAATCGTAGTTCCTTTCGTAATAACGGTCACCGCTTCCTTATCATCCGGAGATAACTCTCTCTTTGGCTGTAAAGTTTCCTCTCTCTCCGTTGGTGTCTTCTCCTCTTCATTCAATAACGTGTCCAATAATTCTTCATCAACAACGCTCTCTTCAAAATCTACCATGGTATTCTCTCCATCTCTAGTTTCTATCAATTCCTTTATTTCTTCTTCTATTTCTTCTTCTATTTCTTCCTTTATTTCTTCCTCTTTCTCATTCTCTTTGTCCGAGGTTTCACGCTCTGCACTCTTTGTCTGCTCTTTTTGGTTTTCCATATGTACGCTTAACGGTTCTTCTCCCAAAAAAGCAGCTTCCGAATTTAACAATTCTTCTGTCGCATTCATGATTTCCTGAAATATCTCGTCTTCAAAAAATTCTCCCGAGGATTCATCTGATAAGTCATTTGATTTTTCCTCTGTAGAATCTTCTTCCCTGACGCTCTCTTCGTCAACAGGTGTGTCATCCTCGATCTTTTGCCTATCGAAGGTTTCCTCTTGCTTTTCCTTCTCCGATTCATTACTTGACTTTTTGCGGTCTTTATTGAAATCTTTAAAGAAACCCATTATACACGACCTCCATTATGTTTCTTTCGTTCTCTGCCTTCTTCCGTTCACAGCACAGATTCCTACCAAATATATCTTATTCTATATTAATCAACTTCGAGAAATTTGTAAAGTAGAATCTGAAAAATAAGCCTTTCATCTGTAAAATAACCTTCTCTTTTCATCTTCCATATGAAACTCTCTATTTTATATTAGATATTTACCCTCTATCTCTTCATCATAATTATCTCTTCCTTATAGATATCTCTTCCATATAAATATCTATTTCTTATAATTATCTCATTCTTATAATTATCTCTTTCTTATGATTATCTCTTTAGTATGATTATCTCTTTAGTATGCCCTCTTAAATTAACTTACTTACCATTCCTTTTAATTGGATTACCTTAAAGAAAACCATCACATAAAAAAATCAGGGGTGGTTAAATTAAAATCACTCCTGTTTTTTTGATGTCTATACAATTTTATATACATTAATCTTTTATTAATTGATACATATTTCCATCTCGTGTTAATATTTTTTCTGCAATCATGTCTCTTCTTAAAGTACAAAAATCATCATGATAATCTGCAATTGTTATATTGACTTCTCTCTCTGTGTAAACTCTACCTGGTTCGAATGCTTTCGCTATCTCTTCTAAGATAATACGCTCCTTCTTTCTCTGGACAGGAATTGACTTTAGTTTCCCATACTCAAAGAAGCTTTCTATCACCTTCTTACGATATTCCTCTTCTCGTTTCGCTTGAATTTCCTTCTCACTAGATTCTTCTTTGATAATATCTAGTATTTTTGCATTCAAGATGGTTTCTTTCAACGAATATATCGTATAATATTGATCTTTCTTAGATTTAACAACACCCGCATCTTCTAATTTTTTTAAGTGAAATGATATCGTGGGTGGTGTTAAATTAAGACGTTTGGCTAAAAGTTCTACATACATTGGCTGCTCTGCCAACGATTTCAATATCATCAACCTTGACTTATCTGCTAATGATTTAAACAATTTGATCGCATCATTTTCTGTCATGTTTACTCCTTTCGTTCTCTTATTTCGTATTACAATTTCTTTATTAATATCATAATATAATTTCTTTAAATATCATAATAGGCTTTCGTTATACAAATACAATACGATATTTATACAATACTATTTACAATTACTTTACATATTTTCTTTTCATGATTTCTTACGATTTCAGATAGCAACTTCATAATAAATATGTATCTTTTATTATTTCTTCATTTTTAATTAAACTGAGGTAGTTTTAATATAAAGACATAAACTGGTCTTTTAATCCCTGTGCTACCTGTAATTTTAACTCTTCAATAACTATATTAGCAACATCATTATGTTTTTTAGCAAGTTCAAGGCGTGTTACCCAACTCTTTGGTATAGTTTCAAAACGATTCAAATATTCTACTTTTAATTTCTGTAATTTATCTTCTTCTGAAATAAAAAGCTTCTCAAGCTGATTCACATGAGTTTTAAATAGTACTTCAAATATCTCGTAAATATTTTCTTTAATCTTTTCGTGATCAGCTTCGTCCTTACGGTTATCCTTCTTTAAATTTTCATATTCTTTTTCACATTGTTTCTTTTTACTCTCAATAAATGCATAATACCGCAATGTTAACTCCTGTATCGTCATAGTCTTCCTCCCAAAATATTTTTTCTTTGATTATACTAATAGAATTATTTTTTGTCAAACTATTTTTATATTTATCTATTTAGATTTATAAGTATTTATCAAAAATTCTAATTATTTTCTACCCAGTCACTAATTTAGTCTTATCAGATTGACTGCTGTTCCATAATTTTAGGTATTTCGAGAAAAACATCTCATAACGCAAGTATTCTATGTGTTAAAGTTAATTCAAAAACAAAAGACAAACAAAAGAGCCTTTGCTCCTTTATTTGTCCTTTATTTTGTATCTAGGTACAATAAAACCACCGGCTATGCCGGTGTGTCCCCAGTTAGCTTTAGCTTTAAGTAAAAACCTCCTATGCTATAATAGATGTGGGTTTGCCAACCACAAAAATCACATAGGAGG
>JAEWHR010000104.1 GCA_023387655.1 Bacillota bacterium | reverse complement strand
AGAATGTAAATGCTACCGTTATCAACTAATGATAGGAATACTTTGTAACACGATAACGTTTTTCATAGGAGTTTATATGACCCAGGTAATCAATTCTGCTACACTTAAAGAAATATATAATAAAAGTACTGATGTTTTAGTACGTCCGATTCATATAAAAAGTGCTTACAATCTTACAATTACCATTTTCTGCGTTGATGGATTGGTAAATAGTCAGTTATTCGACCTTTCTATTATTAAACCTCTAACAACTGAAGATGGAGCAAAGCGCTGTCCTACTCAAGCATCCTTATTCGAGTATATCTTTAATAATGGAGGTGCTTATCATGCTTTCGCTTCGGAAACTACCGATATGGATAAACTGATTACTTGTGTTATGAGTGGTATGATCGGTTTAATCTTCGATGATTTACAGAAAGCAATTTTATTTGATGTCCGAACTTTTGATAAACGTTCTATTTCCGAACCCTCGGAAGAAGGCGTAATGAAAGGAGCAAAAGACTCCTTTATTGAAGTGTTACGTACTAATACAGCTCTAATTCGAAGACGCATACGATCTCCTTATCTAGTGATTGAACAAATGTATGTTGGTAAACAATCACGAACCGATGTTGCTCTCGTATACCTTAGCAATATCTGTGATTTAACCCTTGTTGATAAAATCAGGAAGCAACTAAAGTCCATCGATATCGATAATATCGCTGCTGCTTCTTTTATTGAAGAATATATAGTTCCACCGAAGCAAACCTTGATGCCACAAATTATGTATACTCAGCGTCCAGATCGGTGCTGCTCAAATCTTACTGACGGTAGAATTGCAATTGTAGTGGATGGCATTCCTTTTGTCTATGTGTTGCCATGTCAACTACCAATGCTTTTACAATCCCCAGAGGATTATGCAGAAAACTTTATTGCAAGTTCTGCCTTCCGATTATTACGTTATATTACCGTATTAGTTTCTCTTTTGTTACCTGCCTTTTATATATCAATTACTACCTTTCATAATCAACTACTACCAGTACAGATGATTCTCTCAATTCAGGAAGCAAAAGCGAAAGTTCCTTTTTCTTCTTGGATTGAAGTTTTAGGATTGCTATTTTCCTTTGAGATTTTAATAGAAGCAGGTCTTCGTTTACCTAAACCAGTTGGTCAGGCGATGTCTATTGTTGGTGGTTTAGTCGTAGGTCAGGCCGCAGTTACTGCAAATATTATATCCCCAGTCGTAGTTATTGTTGTCGCACTTACTGGTATTGCTGGATTTACGGTTCCTAATCAAGATCTGGCAATAGCACTGCGTATATCCCGTTTTGTTCTTGGAATTTTAGCAGCCTTTGCTGGTTTCTTTGGTGTGATGATTGGTATTATCTTTATCTGCTTGCACCTATGTAGTCTAGATAGTTTTGGTGTTGCTTACCTTTCACCATTTGTAGATACTCATGAGAATGTTCTCCAAGATACCTTACTCCGATACCCAATTAAAGACTTTGAATTACGTCCTAAAAAAATTGCGAAAAAAAATCGCCGGAAACAAAAAACACATTAAGGAGGTGCTAGCTTTATGAATAAATCAAATCACCGCACCTATCGTCATCTTAAAATACTAGGATTTTTCGCTATATTACTACTTCTATATTTATGCTATATCAATATGAATCGTCAGGAAATAAGTAATGTGGATCTCATTCGGATAATCGCTATTGACAAATCTTCTACGAATTATATTGTCACTGCAATCTATACGGATGCCGCTGGTTCTGGTGACAGTACCACACCAATTACTGTAAGCGGAACTGGTAACACAGTTTATGCAGCCTTTGAGAACCTAAAATTAAAGAATCGATATCCAATTACCATTGCACACACAAATTATTATTTAGTTAGTGATACCGTTTGTAAAGATGGGTTATTTAAAGGACTAGATTATATCGTCAGGGAACATACCACTAAGACGAATGCCTCGGTCTATCTTCTTCCCCTCTCTAATATCCATGATTTTATCTTGCGTGGTTTAGAGGATGAGAGAAATATAATATCTGAACTACAAGCTCTTGATATGAAGCAAAGGCAACTACTAAAAAAGACAGACAATACATTATTGGATGTTCTAAATGCATTATCAGACAATAAAAGAAATTTACTATTACCTTATCTAACAGAAGATAATCAATCCCTATACATTACAGGATATGCTGTTTTTAAGGGGGATTCACTTTATCAATATCTAACTGCCTCCATGTCCTCTTTGTTGGATTTGGTTAGAAATAGAGTTCGTTCCTATCCAATCTACCTTTCCTATCATCAATTAGATAAGAGTAAAAGTTTATCAGGAAACGATAGTCTACAAGCCTTTACAAATCAAGTGAATTCTACCATTGCATTAGAGATAAACAACTACAAATGTAATATTGATGTTACGAATCAAGGGAATGAGATTATCACTGAAATAAAACTCGATTTCGATACCGATATCAAAGAGGCAACAAGTCAACCTTCTTTATATGAAATTGCCGAGATTAAAGAACTGACCTCCAGACAAAATCAGTATATGAAAAGTCAATTTGCCACGCTAACAAGCTATATGAAAACTCATAAGGTAGACCTGCTTGAACTAGAGAATCGTGTCAATCAAAAGTACAAAGAGCAAGGAATAACCTCACAGGAATTACCAGATTTCCAGATAGAAACAGTAAAATTCCGATATACTGCGAATTCTCAATTAGGTAAAAATTATATGATAGAGACAGGTGCATCTTATGGACAATAAAGTTACTCTTCGACAATTCACCTATACTTTTCTTTTGTTATCGATTACTCCGATTTTCTCAAGATTACCGGGGTTACTATCTCCATCTGGAGACTCAACAGGATATGTTGCTGTACTGTATTATGGCGTAATTGGATGTATCTTTGCTTGGCTTATGTATCAAGTAGTATATGCCTATCGTGGCTATACACTATTAGAAATTCTAAGTAATTTCGTTGGATCGGTCATTGCTAAGTTTATTCTCCTTATTTATGCACTGTGGAGTATCTTAGTAATATTGTTTAAGATTGCTTCCTATACAACGTTATTACAAACAACGCTTCTTCCAACCATATCGGCAGAAATATTGCTTGGTTTTTTATTTCTACTTTGTGTTTACGCCTTTTCCAAAGGTAGTAAGACCATACTTCGCTTTTCTGAATTTTTATTCTTACCAGCGGTATTCTTCCTAGGTATCTTATTTCTTTTTGCGGTACCAAGTTTTCATACAGAATATCTGCAAACGATAAGTATTGGTTCTCTATCCGATAATCTACGTAGAATTCCAATCATCGCATCCGTCGGTGGAAATTTAATGTTATTACTTTTCTTTCTAGGTAATATCGAACGAAAACCAGAGTTGCCTAGTGATATTGAAGCAAATTACGCTCCAGATTCTCGTTGTAAGCAAAAAAGAACCCATACCTTTCAAACAAGACTTTACCGATGTATCTTACAGTTTACATTGCTTTGCTTCGCATCAGTTCTATTGTCCCTTTGTATCAATGGGCCTAAATTAACAGAAAATTTCACTTACCCTATCTATCAATCCGTCAAGGGAATCTCTATTCTCAGTACGTTTGAAAGATTTGATGCTTTTATCACTTTAATATGCATTGTATCTGATTTTACAGCTGTATGTGTATTTGCGCTTATTAGCGTTACTTGCCTTAGTTTTGTATTCCAAAAAAAGAATCAAGAATCACAAAATGAAGAATCCAATGCACCTTTAGATGTAGTTTCTCCATCAAGACATACCACATTATTATTATGTCTTGGAGCCCCTCTAATACTTGTTAGCTGTTGTTATGTTTTTTTACGTGAAATAACACAGTATGAAATTGACGAATTTTTATTGTCTTATATGATGCCTATTAATCTGGTTTTTCAATATGTTTTACCATCTCTTCTTGGAATCGTATGCTTTATCCAACGAATCTCACGAAGAAACGAGAAACAGGAGATATAAAAGAAGCTGTCCATCTAGGTAACCAGTTGGACAGCATTTTTCATGTTTTATATGAGCTAACAAAAATTAAAGAAGATTTTTTCCTACTATCTTATTACTAGCAAACGCCTTGTGCTATCATAGCATTCGCAACCTTCTCAAAACCAGCAATGTTAGCACCAACAACATAATTTCCTTCGAAACCATAACGTTTTGCAGCATCATCCATGTTATGGAAGATATTTACCATAATGTCCTTTAACTTAGCATCTACTTCTTCAAAACTCCAGCTAAGTCGTTCTGAGTTTTGGCTCATCTCAAGTGCTGAAGTAGCAACACCACCTGCATTTGCAGCTTTGCCAGGCGCAAATAATACACCATTCTCCTGTAAATACTCTGTAGCCTCTAGTGTGGTAGGCATATTTGCACCTTCTGCTACTGCTTTACATCCATTTGCAACAAGTACTTTTGCATCCTCTAACAACAACTCATTTTGTGTAGCACAAGGAAGTGCAATATCACATTTCACAGACCATACGCCCCTACCTTCATGGTACTCGCTGTTTGGTCTATAGTTTTTGTACTCAGTTAAACGAGCACGCTTCACTTCTTTAATTTCCTTTACAGCATCTAAATCAATACCTTCTGGATCATAAATCCAACCTGTAGAATCACTTAATGTAACTACCTTCGCACCCAATTGTTGTGCTTTTTGAGTTGCATAGATAGCAACATTACCAGAACCAGAGATACAAATCGTCTTTCCTGCTATATCAATTCCATTGCACTTAAGCATCTCATCTGTTAAATATAATAAACCATATCCTGTCGCCTCTGTACGAACTAAAGAACCGCCATAAGATAGTCCCTTTCCAGTTAATACTCCTTCGTACATTCCACGTATTCTTTTATATTGACCGTACATGTAACCGATTTCTCTTGCTCCTGTACCAATATCACCAGCTGGTACGTCAACGTCTGCTCCAATATACTTACAAAGCTCAGTCATAAAACTTTGACAAAATGCCATAACTTCACGATCGGACTTGCCCTTAGGATCAAAATCAGAACCACCCTTACCACCACCGATTGGTAAGCTAGTTAAGGAGTTTTTAAAGATTTGTTCAAACCCTAAAAATTTGATTATACCTATATTAACAGATGGATGTAAACGTAATCCACCCTTGTAAGGTCCAATAGAATTGTTAAACTGAACACGGTAGCCCGTATTTACCTGTACTTGGCCTTTATCATCAACCCAAGGTACCCTAAATTTAAACTGTCTATCTGGTTCTATTAAGCGCTCTAAAAGTGCCTCTTTTCTGTACAAAGCTTCATTTGCATCCACCACTGGTCTTAAGGAATTTAGTACCTCCTTAACTGCCTGGATAAACTCTGGCTCTCCTGGGTTTTTGGCAATCGCTCTTTCGATTACTTCATCAACATATCCCATGACTTTTCTCTCCTTTTCATAATAATCCTAAAATAGTCCTCTAACGTATTGCATCCCAACAATACAATTGCTGATTTTACATAAAAAAAAGCAAAATAAAAATGGGTATAGTTACAAAACGCAACTACCCCATCGTCTTTGCTTATTTTTATTATATGACAAAAAAACGATAAATGTCAAATGTTTTCTTTTGTCAAAGTGATAAAACTATTACGCTCTACTTCGTTAAAGGATTAATTCATCTCCAAATGAAGATCATCAAAATTTGATACCGATATTAAGTAGGAATTGCGATAACGTTTATCTTTAGAAACATCATCTCCAAACCAATCCGGCTTACTAAAATTTATCGCATCTAGTTCACTTGGAAACTCCACTTCAACAAACATAAGCCCGCTTAATTTTCCATGAAATACATCAAGTTCAGCGGTAAACCCCTGTAGAAGAGGAATCAAATATCTTGTTTTCTCAATTACGCCAGAATCTACTTTTGTAAGTAAATGCTCGAAGGATTCTTTCGTTAGTGGTAATTCAACTTCTTCGCTTATGACTGCATGTTCTTGGCTTAAGTTTGATTTATTTTTATAAGTTAATATATAGTTCTCATTACTTTTGCGAATTCTTACCACAGGTTTCGTGCATAAGTAACCCTGAATAATCTCTTTCTTTTCATATTGTTCTAAATTATCAGGTAACTTATTAATTTTAAATTTGCGTTCAATTTCCATTTTTATATCTCCTTAGATTTTTATATGACTATTTAAATTATTACTTTATGTCAAATACATTTCTTTCTATACAACGTTTATTCGTCAATTGATAGCCTTGGTAAATAAGAAACTTATTATTAATTCATAATGTTTTGGCAAATACAAGAACGTACCACTTTGATTACTCTGGTAAATACGAAAACATTATGAATACCTTATCTCTATATTACAAATACTACGGAAAGATACTTTTAAATCTTAACATAAGTTACATTAATCTCTATTAGATTTTTGTAGACATACTGAAAGGAGGCTAGCTCTTGTTATGAAAAAGAATCTTTTAACTGACTTTTTATTATGTGGGCTTAGTGGTTGGTGTATGGAATGCTTTTGGACAGGTCTCCACTCAATCAAAACCAAGGATAAAACCTTATCCTGTCATACTTCAATATGGATGTTTCCAATCTATGGCCTAGCTGTATTAATCACACCGGCTAGTAAGGCCCTTAAAAATCATTGTGCTTTTTTTCGTGGTTCTATCTATGCTTTTTCAATACTTTCCATGGAATACCTAAGTGGTATTGCATTAAAAAAAATAAAAGCTTGTCCTTGGGACTATAGCAAAGCAAAATATAACATTAAGGGAGTCATCCGTTTTGATTACCTTCCTGCTTGGTTCTTTGCTGGATTATTTTTTGAGAAATTATTAAACCGTAATTCTTAGGAAATTCTCATTTCTATCCCAGTATTCCACCACTTAATAAGTATCATACACTTTATCAAATGGAACCTGTTTTTTACCTACGCTTCATTCCTGCTAACTAACTTATATACCTTATTATATCAAAACCCGCCTTATTTATCTATCCATATTCCAATCCTCTTTCCAATAAATATAACATTTTATATCACATAGAAATCCTTTTATAACAGTTATTACCTTGCAATGAGGTAAGAAAAATGATAAGCTATGTTTAATTTTAAAAGATTGGAGTGATCCCTGTGTTAAAAGCGATTCTATTTGACATGGATGGAGTTATAATAGATAGTGAGCCACTACATTGTAAAGCTTTCCAAAAAGCAATGAAACATTATGGATTGGATTTATCAAAAGAATACTGTTACCAATTTATTGGTAACACAGATCGGTATATGGTTGACCAACTAATCAAGGATTTTCAACTTTCAAATACCGCAGAGGAAATTATACAGTTGAAACATGAGGTTTTAGAACAATTAGAAGTAGAAGAACCCTACCCTGCAGTTCCCTATGTAGTGGATTTAATTAAACATCTTTCACAGTATCCAATCAAACTTGCCATTGCTAGCTCTTCGCCAATGGAACAGATTGAAAAGACTGCTAAGAATTTAAACCTATCACCTTTCTTTCATGAATATGTTTCAGGTATGGATTTAAAACATTCGAAACCAGCTCCTGATATATTTTTAAAAGCTGCTAATTTATTAGGTGTCTCTCCAGAGGAATGTTTGGTGATTGAAGATTCCTACAATGGAGTTACTGCTGCAAAAGCAGCTAATATGACCTGTGTGGGTTATTATAATGAGAATTCTGGTAATCAAGATTTAAGTAAAGCTGATATTATTGTCGAAGGATTTGAAGAAATTACTTTTCAATTTTTAAATAATGTTTATCTTCGCTCACATGGAAAACCAGTCACCATCGCGACTACACAACGCCTTATCATAAGGGAGTTAAGTACCGATGATATTTTTTCTATGTACCACATCTATCAGCAGCCTGAGGTACGAGAATTCATAGACGATATCGATGAATATCTTCAAGAAGAGATCGAAAAACATAAAGCTTATATCAAAAATGTTTATAATTTTTATGGTTATGGATACTGGGGTGTATTTAGTAAAGAGACAGGTGAATTAATAGGCAGATGTGGTATTCAAAATTCCGAGATAAACGGGCGTTTTGAAATTGAACTTGGCTATTTATTAAATGTCCATCATTGGGGATATGGTTATGCTATTGAATGCGCTAAAAGTGTATTAGAGTATGCATTTTATGTACTTCATATACCACGTATTGTAGCTGTTATAGATAAAAAAAATATACGTTCTATAAAGGTTGCGAAACATATTGGTATGAACTTTGAAAGCGAAATCTTCCATAAGGGTAGAACATGTAATCTCTATGTGATTGAAAATCCTAATAAGTAGCAATAATAATTAACATAAAGAGTCTATTTCAATTACAAACTGAAATAGACTCTTTTTTGCTAATTCGTTTATGGTGTTTTTGTTGGATTCGTTGTTGGATGGGTTGTTGGAGCTGTTGTTGGTACTATAGTTGTTGTACCATTGTTTCCGTTAGTTCCATTTGTTCCATTTGTTCCTGGTGTAACAGTATTATTATTGTTACCTGGTGCTGGTGTAGATGTTACATTACCATTACCCACTCCATCATTGTTTGAACAAGCAGTCATCGCAAACATACTTAACATAGCAACGGCCATTAAGAAACACAATTTCTTCTTCATGAGTCTCCTCCTATCAAGTAATATTTCTTTACTTGCTTAGTATTCCACCGCATGAAAGGTTTATACATGATAAGAACGAACAATGGCTTTCTTTTCTGTCGTAATTTTCCTAGAATCACATATTTTTGATATTGTTTTTTGTAATAAAAACCGACATCTTTTGTTTTCCTCTATCTCTATCTTCTGTTTTAATTTTTTTAAATATTCCAACACTCGACTAGAGTCTAATTGAAACATCTCAGTATAAGCCCAACAAATAGCCATATTAACATAGTATTCCTCACTATGAATCGATTGCAAAATCTCATCTACTAAATTTACATATTCATCATTTATGTAATAATTAAGGCACATAACGATAAAAAATCTAATCTCATAGCAGTTGTCTGAATTAGCATAGGGTAGGATAAGTTCCCAAAATTCTTGAGGATGCTTTTTTGCGACTTTTAAAGATGAACAAAAAGAATCACAAGTTGACCAATTATTAAGTTTAGGTACATGTTGCATAAGAAAGCTTTTAATTTCATCCATTGGATGATTGGATAAGTTTCCAATCACAAATCCTTGAATCATAACCTCTTCAAAGTACTGAATGTTTCGATGAGACAAAAAGCCAACGTAATCTCCTTTGGCAATTTGTTTCGCTATTGCCTGTAAGAGAGGGAGACGAATTCCAATCATATTATTCACTTGAGGAATTAATTTATTCGAAAAATCCTTATATTGTTCATCTACTTGACTACATAAATAAGAAATAAATGATTGATATGCTTTTTCATCAAATGTAATGCTAGACCAATCAAACTGGCTCTCTCTATTCATTATTATTCTTCCCTGTTATCTCAATATTATTTTTGATTTGCCCGTTCTCGATGGATTTATCCTTACTGAGTTCATACTTGATAAGCCCATTCTCGATGATTTTATCTCTTTCATTCTTATCCTCTTTATCTTTTTTGGCCTTATCTTCCTTATCTTCCATAAATTCAGTCATATACTTTCGATAATGAATCGCAACATGATTTCGTTGACAAACTTTATTCTCTCGCTCTTTAATTGCAATGCTTTCAAAAAATGTTTTCCATAGTTTCTCATACTTTTCTTTTTTCTCTGTGGCAGAAAGTAATGTAGTCAATTCCTCCTCTGAAATAGCGGTTAAAAACCATGCGGAATTACTTCTGTGTATAGTAGCTATTTTTCTTTTCACATCCAAAATCATAAAGTTTTCCTTTGAGAGACGATCTGCAAAATGTGGTGTTATTATTTCAAGTACGTTATTTTTAGGTTCAATCTTAGCAAACAATATTCCATTATCTAATTCTGTAAATCGAACAAATCCAGTATATAAATGAGCATCATTCCCCACATATCGATTTAACTCAAAAATTATTTGAACATATGGATCCGATAGATAATCTTCTACTTTAGCCCCATATGCAAAACCACGTACTAAGAAATGATAAATTGCATTCGCTTTCCTTTTATCATTACTTAATGCAGCTCTTGCAACCATCTGGTAAGCATGGGTTGATATCTTTTTTTTAATGGAATTTGCTACTTTAGAAGCATTTTCTGGGTTATTCTCTACCATGATATACTCTGAAAATAGTTTTAAATTATACTCTTCTTCCATTCCTAGTACTTCTAGTTCAATATAATCATGTCCATATCTTGATTCCCATGCTACATAGACAGCGGAAAAGATTCCTTCTAAACTGTCTTCACATTGATATATTCGTTTTTCTTTCATACAAACCTCTATTCACTATCCATTATGAAGCATCTGAGGATTATCAAACAATGATAATTGTTGATACGTTATGCCACCATTAGTAATATGACTTGGTAACTTTTCGTTAAGTTGGAGCATCTGATTGGTTATATAATTCTCTTCTATCTTCGTCGGATACATCATCTTTCCGCTACAGGTGATAAAATAAAGTGCACGCTTTAATACGACTCCGATTTTTTTCAAATCTTCAAATCTAAGTTTTGACATCTGTCTTGCTTTAACAATACGCCCTGCTGACTTAGGACCAATACCAGGCACTCTAAGCAAAGTGTAATAATCTGCAGTATTAACTTCTACCGGAAACTGTTCTAAATGACCTATTGCCCAGTTACACTTCGGATCAAAAAAAACATTAAAGTTTGGTCTCTCTTTGGTTAAAAGTTCGGTAGCTTCAAAACCATAATACCGTAATAACCAATCTGCCTGATACAATCGATGTTCTCTTAGTAATGGAGGACCTCCTGATAAAACTGGCAATGCATTATCTTCATTCACACGAATAAATGCAGAGAAAAAAACTCTTTTTAAGTCAAATTTCTGATATAAAGCTTCCGTTACTTGAACAATTTCATAATCAGTCTCTCCTGTTGCACCAATAATCATCTGAGTACTCTGACCTGCTGGTACAAATCCACGATTACCTCCAAGTTGATTCCACATAGTAAGTCCCTGGGGTTTTGCTATCACAGAGGATGACTCTATATTAGTAGAAACTCCTTGATTGCTATGATAAATTCTATGATTTGGAGTAATGATTTTTGAATTTTCATCTTCCCATCCAGTAAGAATCCGCTTTGATAAACCAACACTTTTATCTGGTTTACTCTCTATTTCCCGACGTATTTGGTCTTTATGTCCAATATGAAGTAAGGCATCCTCTTCTCTTTTCCTAGCAATTGATTTTTGTTCAACCTTTCTTCTTGTATGCCAATATGCTCCCTTATTACCACCCATCATACCAAAATTTTCTCTACTCTCCTCAATACCAGCCTGGATCTGGCGGATTGGATTGAGTATATTTTTTCGATTTTTATGCGGTGCTAATAACCTCAAGCCTTCCGCAGTTGGAAGCTCGAGATTAACACTCATACGGTCAGCGTACCAACCGATTGTTTCTATTAGCTCCGGATCAGCCCCAGGAATCGCTTTACAATGAATATAGCCGTTAAAATGATATTCAGTACGCAACATCTTAAGTGTCCTACCGATAAGTTCCATCGTATAGTTCGGAGTTTTTATGATACCAGAACTTAAAAATAATCCTTCTATATAGTTTCTGCGATAAAACTCCATCGTTAGACTGCATACCTCTTCGGGCGTAAACGTTGTTCTAGGAACATCATTCGACATACGGTTAATACAATACTTACAATCGAAGATACACTCATTTGTAAATAGAATTTTTAATAAGCTAATACATCTTCCATCCGCTGAAAATGCATGACAAATTCCACTTGCTACTGTATTTCCGATGCTACCATCTTTACCATCACGAGCAACACCACTAGAAGTACATGCCACATCGTACTTTGCAGCATCTGAAAGTATGGATAGCTTTTGCTCAATTGTCATCGATTCCTGTATAATCATAAAAATCCTCTCATGGCGAT
>JAEWHR010000094.1 GCA_023387655.1 Bacillota bacterium | reverse complement strand
AGACTTGAACATGGTGGCGGACATACCGGTTGGAGCCGTGCATGGATTATTCTTTTATGGAGTCGTTTTAATAATGGAGAGAAGGCTCATGAGAATGTACTGGAATTACTAAAGCGTTCTACTTTCCCTAACTTATTTGATAATCATCCTGGAAAGCCTGACCCTGTATTCCAAATTGATGGTAATTTTGGGGCAACTCAAGGAATTACCGAGATGCTGGTTCAAAGTCATAACGGACGTATTCATCTATTACCAGCTCTTCCAAAAGCATGGAGTGAGGGACATGTAAGAGGTATTAAATTAAGAGGGAATATTGAATTAGAAATGAGCTGGGAAAATGGTATACTAAAAGAAGCAATCTTAACTCCAAATAAGGATAGTACTGTTAAACTTAGTTATGGGGAGAATTCGGAGGAACTAAAGTTATATAAAGGTAAAAAAGTCATTATCAATAAAGAGGAACTGTTTTAGTACAGTAGAGATTGGTCCTGGGGATAATCCCCAGGACCTTCTTTTAGATTATTGACAAACATATAGGAAAAGAATATAAATATATAACAAATGAGAACTTGTGTTGAGGTAATATATGGTGGAAGTTGTAAGAAAGAAGTTAGCTCATATAAAAAATGGATTTATGAATGGATTACCGACTATAATCGTAGCCATAATCTTGTTTTTATCTTTATATATAATATTTGGAGTAAGTGAAGTTATACTAGCACCGTTTTTAAATATTTTATTTAGAACGAAATCCAAAGAAGAATTTAACTTAAAAAAGTTATTAAAAATATACGGTATGTTAATGGTAGTAACAATTTTTTCTTATATCGCAAATTTAAATTTGGTATTATGTGTGGTTGTGAATTTACTTTTGCCATCCTTATTGGTTTATCTATATACAGATAGTTTTAAACCAAGAGGATATTTTATATATGTAATGGCATTTGTATTCTTAGAATTAAGGCAAATCCCTTTTTCTGCTCTACCGAAACGATTTGGTGCTCTAGCTTTTGGTATGGTAGTGGTAACGGTAGCATTATATATAAATTCTTTCAAACAGAAACAGAAAAATAGCTATGAATTAGCACAGCTTGGGTTAAAAAACATTTCGAATCAAATCAATAAGTTGTCCCAAAAAGAGAATATGAAAGGTGATACAGAGAATCTGAGTAGAATAATCTACAGTATAAATAATCTAATATATTCCAGTAGAAATTTTAAGTATTTAGTAGATAGCTTTGGTGCGAATAATTATTATTTTATGTTGGTATTCCAAAAGTTTGAATATGTTATAAAAAATATTTCTATGAGCCAGGTTGAGTTTCATGAAAATGATATTACATACTTAGGCGAATTGCATAGAATACTTCAAAAAATATCAACAGAGATGAACCAAGAAGATAATCAATATTTAATAAATTTATTAGATGAATTTCTAAAAGAAAATCATTTTACAAATCAGGATACAGAACATGATATGGCATATATACTTAATATTTTAAAAGTAGTGCTTTTGAAGATGGTTAATCCATATCTTGAAAATAAAAAGGCTAACTGGAGGATACCAAAAAAGACCCACAAATTACATGGTATTAGATATAATCTAAAATTAGATAGATTTCAACTGCGTTTTGCGTTACGATTGTCTTTTGTATTAACTGTAACATTCTTTCTATCAAAATTGTCAGGGTTTAATCATTCCTACTGGATACCGATGAATGCTTTCTTTATGGTTGCCCCTTTTTATGAGGACAGCACATGGAGAGTTCATAGTCGTATATTAGGTACGATTGTTGGTTCTATATTATCACTTTTATTACTTATTATTTTTCAAGCACAAAGTGCTCATATCGTGATTATTGTTTTAATGACGATTTGTATGTATTCGGTAACACCATCCACATGGATTATGACATCCTACTCTACTTGTTATGGCTTAGCCTTAACCACGCTAGCGATGGATAGAGAGCAAGCAATTATACTCCGATTAATATATATTTCTATTGCGGCTGTTATTTCAATATTAGCAAATAAGTATATATTACCTAATAAGAGTAGTTATGAGTTTAAGTTAAATGTAACTAAGCTAATTACAATCGATAGAGAAATGGTATTGACCTTAAGAAAGGCTTTAGAAAATAATAAGAAGGTTGATCATTCCTATTTAAAAGAATTACTAATTATCTCGAATCAAATCAATCTTAATATTAAAAATTACAAAAAGAAAAATGAAGCAGAAGAATCATTTTATAACAACCTAGTAGAGATTAACAAACAACTGATATATGAAATTCAACAGATTTCTTATATGGTTCTTTCTAAAGAGAAAGTTCGTCAAGTAGAGAAAAATATAGCTGGAGTCTTAGATAATATAGAGAATGTACTAAATATTATCCAGAATACATTACAAAGCAAAGAGTTAACCATAAATCCAATGATATCAAAGAAGAGGTCGGATTATGGGGTTATTAGTGAGGATTTATACTTTAATAGTATCGTTATTCATTGTATTAAAACAGTAGATAGCATGTTTGATTTAGTAAATGAGGCAACTACGGAGTTAATCTAAAACGCAAAATAATATTCACTTCCTAGCATAACCGCTTGTTTTCTCAATATAAATATACTAATACATATTATATTGAGGTAGTGCCATGCAATTTGAGATTGACAAAGATAAAATAGGAAAATGGTGTAAATCCGGAATTGTTGTACTTTCCATCATCTTAGTCATAGCAGCAGGGATATATTTTGTACCAAAGCTTATTGCAAGAGCGGCAGGAGAGAAACGAGACTTACCGATTTATTGTGTAAAGACAGAAAAAAAACAAGTTGCCCTATCTTTTGATGCGGCTTGGGGGAATGAGGATACCACTAAGATATTAGAAATATTAAAGAAACAAAATGTTAAAGTAACCTTTTTTATGACTGGTGGATGGATTGAGAAATATCCGGAAGACGTGAAAGCAATAGCAGCAGCGGGTCATGATTTGGGTAATCATAGTGAAAATCATAAGCAGATGTCAAAGCTTACAAAAGAACAGTCAGTGAAGGAAATCATGACACCTCATGATAAGGTAAAAGCACTTACCGGTAAGGAAATGCAACTATTCCGTCCGCCATATGGAGACTATAACAATACGTTACTTGAAGCAACAAAAGAATGTGGGTATCATTGTATTCAGTGGGATGTGGACTCTCTTGACTGGAAAGACTACGGAAAAGATAATATCTTAAAGCAAGTATTAGACAACAAACACCTTGGTAATGGTTCTATCATCCTATGTCATAATGGTGCTAAATTTACCGCGGAAGCGCTGGAAGAGTTGATTGTTGGTTTAAAAGATAAGGGATATGAGATAGTGCCTATTTCTGAATTGATTTATATGGAGAATTATGAGATGGATCATGAGGGAAGACAGGTGCAGAAGTAAGAAGAAGTATGACATAAATAATAGAAGAAGAGGTAGGGCAAATGCTCTACCTCTCTTGGATAGTATTGCAGGATGAAGACTGTCTAGTTTTGAATATTTTGCATTGGAATGAAAGAAAACTAATGTTATGAATTTTTAAATCGTTTCTTATAAGCCTCAATTATAACTTTGCGCCTTTCGCAATCTTTTGTACACTCTATACATTCATTTCTTATACATTTTATGTTGCTCTTATTAAGAAAATAAGTATTCTTACCACATTCCTTTGCAATATACAAGGCTGCATCTGCTATGAGGTACAGCTTTTCATAGGTTGCTGTTTCCTCTGAAACAAAAGCAATGCCGATACTGGCAGAAACATTATATTTTTCGTAATATTCTTTCAAAGATATTCTTATCTGCTTTAGTAACATGTCACATTTTGATTTGAC
>JAEWHR010000091.1 GCA_023387655.1 Bacillota bacterium | reverse complement strand
AGAGTCTGTATTCTATCCTGAACGCATGAATAATCCGGACACCCCACTTGCTTACCGAGACAACTGCTACCTTGGTGGTAATCCTGATTTAGGTCGAATCATTAATCATAAGGTTCATAAAGGTAAGATTTTATTTGTTCAAGATTCTTTTGGAAAACCGATTGCATCCTTTATGGCTTTAAACTTTCACGAAGTTGATATTATTGACTTACGTTACTTTACTGAAAGTTACTTAATTGATTTTATTAAGGATGAAACCATCCCTTATGACTACGTTGTGATATTATATAATCCTTCTGCATTAAAGCGTTCCACCTATTATAGACAGTTTCGTTTTTATGATTATGAATAGAATAAAAAAAGCGGTTACAGTTTAGAAACATCGAATGAAATGTTATCATCGAAGTATTTAATCTGCACCGCTTTTATTTATTTTTAAGAATAACTAAATACTATGGAATGACTACGGTTTGAATAGGGCCATAACCATTTTTGTTAGAAGCATAAATCTTTACTGTATCACCTGTAACAAGTTTCGGTACTTTAATTGTAAATGTACCATCTTCCTCAATACTACCTTGATAATTAACATTATTGACCTTAGCAAAGATTTTAGTTTTTGAATTTTTAACAGTTGCCTTTTCTGTAGAGTCTAACAAGAAAACGTCAACTTTTCCTTCAATAACCTCCATACCACTTGTTAACGTATTTACGGTTGGTAAATCTGGTGCATACTTTTCAACTGTTACTACAAGAGGATCACTCATAGTAGTTAAGTTAATCGCATTCAAGGTAACTACAGTACCCGAATTCACCTTATCTATGGAGATGGTATGAACATATCCTTTTTGCTTCTCACTATACTTTCCTTGCTTTGATTCAAAGAGCTTATCACCAACCAAAGCATACAGCGTACAATCTTGATTCGTTACAACTTTAAGTGTTTTATTGGTATTGGTAAGCTTGGAAATAAGATTTGGTACTCCTGGTTTTTCATACTTAACAATATTGGAATTCACAGCTAATAGTTTTCCAATATTATTACGTTGATACGCATATACCATTTCTCCAGCTTTCAACTTTTCTGTTATCTTGTAAGTGTACTCACCATTTGAATTTGTTGTACCATTTACAATTTTATTTCCTGTTTCAGTTGGAATTACAAGTGTAACTTCTCTTTCTGGTAAATAGCTAATTTTTATCTCTTTTGCAGTATATTCTATATCCGCTATTGAAAGATTACCAAGTTTATTATAACTTGATATATCATCCACTGTGACACTAATGCGCTTACTATAACGATAGTCTGTATTTTTAGTATCCTCTGCATAAATAGTAAGCTTTTTACCATATGGTAATGTTGTACCAAGGTCAATAGCAAAGTAACCACTTTCATCCGTAATATCCTTAATTACAACATCATCATATAAAACAGTAATGGATAACTGTTTATTATTTGAAGATGATTTGACATTACCATAAATTACGGAATCAACATTCGTTAGGGATACTACTTCTGGAGTATATGGACCGCCTTTTAATACTGTTGTCGAGGTTACCCTACTTATCCTACCAACATGATCGATATTATAGAGTTTGATGCCAAAACCAATTTCGATATCAGGAAGATACATCTTGAAATTTCCTTCTTGATCCACTGTTTCTTCCACTTCAATGATACTAAATCCATCTAAATCGAGTTCAGTACAAAGCTCAAGTCTCTCTTTTCCACCAAATTTAGGGACATAAACTCTACGTATGTTATCAACAACTGCAATTACTAGTGCTCCATCTTCGTTGGTCTTACCTGTTAATGCCTCTGCATTATTATAATATTTCTCCACAGATAAAACATCCGGACCACTTCTCTTCACTTTTACTTTAACTTTTCCACTTTGTCTGTCATTCACCTCATCCTTCTGATAAACATGAAGGTAGGTTCCTGCTTTCTGAGCCGGAACAGCCACGCTATAGGAGCCGTCTGTCAATGATTTACTTTGATAGGTCTTGCCATCTGCCGTTTCAACAACAACCGTAACATTACCTTCTGCTCTTCCTGTAACTGACGCTTTTTTATTACTATATGACCATACCTTAGGCACAGCCATTTCTTTTACGCCAATATTATCTATCACGAGAATATATAGCTTCTTTCCCCCGTAATTGTCTTCCACCAGGATAGAACATTTCGAATTGTTAGTAACCTTAAACTTATGGTTATCAACAGTACGTGCGATATTCCATTCTCCAGCATCTATCGTCTGCTCTCCTAGAATATACTTTACACTTTTGATTCCAACACTAGAAAATGCATCTACATAAATTTCATAACCGGAGGCAATCGGATCTAATATCCCTGGTGCAACCACGATACGTGGTTCCTCTACTTTTAAATTGTCCTTCTTACTGCAAAGATAATAATTATATTCCTCTGATTTCACTAAAGTTTTTTCATACCATGATTTCGATTTTGTATTGTTATCAGCCATCGCTGGTAGTTTTAGAATAAACTTTTGGTCCTTCTTTAAATCTAATTTCCAATTATTATCAGTGACTGGTTCATAAGCACCAGTTTTCACTTCACTTTGTAAAAACTCTGTAATTAATACCTGCGTACGATATAGATTACGTACCATTTGAGTCTTTGCCCACTTAAATAACGGATTCGTATTCGATAAGGAAGAAAGAGAGTTCGCTGCAATAATAAATTCCATATCATCTGTTACTTTTTTTCCATTATAAGTTAGCTCTGTAATTCTTCTTGTATTATTAATCTTAATACCATCAATATTATATCTAGGCTCTACATATGGATCGATTGTATAATAGATTCCATCAAATACAAAATAATTCTGCCATTGATCTGCCCATTCGTCTGCGATTAACATGGTTCCATCTTTGTCTTTTGTATCCATCGTATTATACATTCCAGCGCACCATTCCATCCACTCGCGTAACTGTGCTCCGGTTATTTTATAAAGACAAGTGTAATGACGATACGATTGTAATGTAAATAAATCCGATTGCGTTACTTGACCACTAATTTGAACATAATCATCTGCAGAGTTTGCTCCAAAGCTATAATTGGATGCAGCAGCAATTACTGGGTAATTTGCATATGTTTTATCAAGCCTTTCAATATATCTTCTTGCATACGCTATTCTAGCGTCATTTTGTAACTGGAGTGCACTACTATCCTCTAATAAACTAAAGAAATTCTCAATGGTTTTTCCTTCTTTTATCGTAGCAATGACATGAGAACGATAACTCTCCATCTCCTCTTTCCATTCAGATAACGTATCAACAATTGCTTTGTTTTCTGTGGTTTTATAATTAGAAACAAGACGATTCGCTCCTTTTTGGGACACGATTTCATACTTATCTGCAGTTTTATCATACTCAAGAGTTAAATCTGCAATACCAATGGAGCGAGCTAAATTCTTAGCCATAACCATAACTTTTCCATTCACAATCCCATTCACAGGGTCAACACCTGACATAGAATTATAGTAGAGATTTGATTTTGGATCTGGGAACGCATTATGCTCATGTCCACAAAGTACAACATCTACTTCATCAATCTTAGTTAACGCATAAGCAGCATTCGTAGCCATATATTCTGGTTCTTCCTCACCAAACCCAGAGTGTACTAAAGCTACCACGATATCTGCTCCCATTTCTTTTAGTAACTTTGACTCCTTGCGAACATTCTCTACAATGTCTTCGCCTTCCCATATACCAGTATAGTTATCTGTCTTTGTGGATAAGGTTGGAATCGTCTCACCGATAATACCAATATTAACGCTAACTTTTTTCCCTGATTCTGTTACTGCTTCACGGGTTATAATCATATTACGTAAAAAAGGATAGGATTTATCTTTTGAGTTTTTTAAATTAGAAACAACTACTTTATCCATTAAACCAGCACCTGATAGTTGCTGTAATAAATAGTCCTTTCCATAATCAAAATCATGATTTCCTAATGTAATTGCATCATACCCTACCAAAGCCATTGCTTGATAAATTGGCTGTATAGCATCTGAATCCTGATCCATAATATATTCCATACTAGCATCAAAAAGGACGTCACCAGCATCTAGGGTAATTGCATTATTTCTTCCCACTTCTTCTCTTGCCTTCTCAATTAATTGATAAGCACGAGATAAACCAGAATTAGGAAAGCTCGTACCACCGATATAGTCAGTACTACTAACAGTACCATGCAAGTCTGTTGTTAAAATAAATCTTAGATTTACCTGTTCTTTTTCCTCAGTTTTCTTTAAATCAGCTTTTTCTTTATCAGAAGTAGCCGTACTCGTCGTATTGTTTTCTTTTTTCTCCTGGGTTACGGTCGTACTTTTTTCCTGTTTCAAATTCTCTGTTGTGGCAGCTAGAGCCTGTTTTCCTGGCAACCCAGCTGCCACACATCCTGCTGTCATAGCAACGGCCAGCAAGGTTGTAATTGTTTTCTTCAAGTACTTCTTCATTTTCTTATATGCCATTTTATCATCCTACCTTTTGCCTTTAGTTCACGACATTACTATCGTTTCAATATTAGTGAAAATTTAAGGCAAAGATAAGTCAAAATATTAAACAATTCATAACAGTTTTGATACAATTCATAACCTTTAGCTCAGCATTCCGCCTAGCATACCACTTGCTGCAATCATAATTAGTTTCTTTCCATACTCAAGAAAATCAATTGGATTATCACCTTTCACTACGAGAGATATTAATATGTACACAATAAAATAGACCATCGCTGCTAATAGCCCCCATAGAAACCTCTTTTGTTCTACATGCTTTCCAAGATAAAAACTCCCTATAAATACTGATAGTACAGTAATTACAATTACTGATACACTAACTGCTGTTCCTCCCATACCCGTTAGATGCATTAAAAAAGAAACAACAAGCAGTAAAAACAATGTTATAACATAGGAAGTAACCAAGGCTTTAAATAAATAAACCGCACGAGATTTAGTTGCAGACATCCTCTCCATCTTCTTTTCCTTTCTACATGTACAAAATTCTAGTGTATTATATGAGGAAAAACAGGCTATTATAACCTTAGTTTGCATAGACACTTCACACATGTTATACTACAAATAGGCATAAGAAAGGACGATGAATCATGAAGTATGTTGATCTCCATGTACATACCAATGTATCAGATGGAACCCTAACCCCAACAGAAGTGGTTAACCTAGCAGTACAAAAGAACCTAGCCGCCATAGCTATCACAGACCATGACACCATATATGGAATAGAAGAAGCAAAAAAAGCCGCTTCGTCTCAAAGAAAAAATGGTTACGAACTAGAACTGATTTCAGGAGTTGAAATTTCCGCAGAATATAAGAAAAAAGATATTCATATACTTGGTTTATTTGTCGATGAAAAGAATCTACACTTACAAGAAGTTTTATCAAATGCTTTAAAAGAACGAGACCAACGTAATCAAAAAATGATTGATAACCTAAGGGCTGATCATATCGATATTACACTTGATGCTCTTTTATTTGATGAACCAAACACCGTGATAACGAGAGCTCATTTTGCTCGTTTTTTAGTAGAACATGGGTACGTAAAAAACAATAACGAAGCCTTCTTAAAATATCTAGGGTACGATACCAAGTACTACGTTCCAAGAAATTATCTAACCCCAAAGGATGCTATTTCATTAATATTGCAAGCGGATGGAATTCCAGTATTAGCACATCCACTTTTATATCATCTATCCTTAGAAGAACTCGATGTTTTAGTTTCTGAATTAAAAAGTTTTGGGCTTGTAGGATTAGAAACTATTTATTCCGCGAATACAGGATTTGATGAAGGGATTATAAGACGTTACGTAAATAAATATGGGCTATTAATGACAGGCGGCAGTGATTTTCATGGTAGCAATAAACCCCATATAGAGCTTGGCAGTGGTATGGGTAATTTAAAAATCCCATATGAACTCGTAAAGCAACTAAAGGAGTATCTAAGTAAAAAATGATTTGGGCTTGATGATTATTACAAGATAAATCTACAGTTACAACTTTAACACCAAATAATATTTGTTGCATAAAAAATGCGCCTTGAAAAGATTTTTACAATCCAAGGCGCATTTATTATACAATATTTTTTAATGAGACTATTTAACGCAGTCTCTTTTTCTTTCTCTTTTTCATACTTAATACTTTCAGTATGAAATTTATATTATTTATTCTCTTCAGAACCTGGCTTCTCAACCTCAACAACAGCTGACTTCTTCATAGGTATTCTACAGTTCTTGTTGTTACCAAACTCTACAATAATAACTTCATCCATTACATCGATTACAACACCATAGAAACCACTGGTTGTTAATACGCTGTCACCAATTTCAAGTGAAGATATTAACGCATTCATCTGCTTTTGTTGCTTCTTCTGCGGACGAATTGCCATAAAGTAAAACAAGCCACCGATGATAATAATGTATCCTATCATCCAAGTCCATGACATTGCTCCTCCCGTTGCTGCACCGTCTGCTAAAAATACTAATTGATTCATAGTAATCCTCCTATAGATTATCATTATAATTCAATGCTGCTTCCTTCACTAATTACCCTGTTCTGCAGCAAATCCTTCTAATTTCTTCTTTTTATAATTTGCAAAATTTTGATTTTCTATTGCTTCTCGTATTTCTTCCATCATCTTGTTATAAAAATATAGGTTATGTGTTACTAAGAAACGTAACCCTAGCATTTCTTTTGCCTTTAACAGATGACGAATATAACCGCGACTATAATATTTACAAACTGGACAACCACATCCTTCTTCAATTGGACGATCATCAAGCTCATACTTTGCATTGAGTAGATTCATTTTTCCATGGTTTGTATATGCATGACCATGTCTTCCATTTCGCGCTGGATATACACAGTCAAAGAAATCTACTCCGCGCTCTACCGCTTCCAATATATTCGCAGGAGTTCCTACACCCATCAAATAAGTAGGTTTTTCTTCTGGAAGGTAAGGCACTGTTTCTTCAATAATTCGATACATCTCACTGTGGGATTCCCCAACGGCAAGTCCACCTAAAGCGTATCCATCCAAATCAAGCTCTGAGATTCTCTTTGCATGTTCAATACGAATATCTGCGTAAGTTCCACCTTGATTGATTCCAAACAACATCTGATGTTTGTTTATTGTTTCCTCAAGAGAATTTAAACGCTTCATCTCATTTTGACAACGTATTAACCAACGTGTCGTTCTAGCAACTGAATCCTCCATGTACTCTCTCGTTGCTGGGTGTGGAGGACATTCATCAAACGCCATAGCAATGGTAGAAGCTAAATTAGACTGAATTCTCATACTCTCTTCAGGTCCCATAAATATCTTACGACCATCTACATGAGAGTTAAAGTAAACACCCTCTTCTTTTATTTTTCTAAGACCAGATAAGGAAAATACTTGAAAACCACCTGAGTCCGTTAATATAGGCTTATCCCATACCATAAATTTATGAAGACCACCCATCTTCTTTACAACTTCATCGCCTGGTCTTACATGAAGATGGTAGGTGTTGCTTAATTGAACTTGTGTTCCAATCTCTTGCAAATCCATTGTAGATACTGCACCTTTAATGGCTGCTGCCGTACCGACATTCATAAACACTGGGGTTTGTATCTTCCCATGTACTGTTGTAAATTCGCCACGTTTCGCATTTCCATCTTTACAGATTAATTTGTACATTTTTACTCCATTCTGCACATGTTTTTACGCACCATGTTGAAAGGACTTCCAATCTTTCAACACTTTGTCCTAATATTTCCGTACTACGTACTGTAGTACAAGTATACCTTCATTGCACTTGTTTTTCAACTAAATTTTTTCTAAACGACATTCTTGGCCTCTTTCATATTGTTAACATTATTTCCATTTGTAGTCATACAAATATTCTGCCTTGTCCATTGACATTTTATACCATAATATGTAATAAATTTGTGCATATTCCCTACAAATCCTTGGGCAAACCCAATAATACATCTCTTCTTTTTTGTGCATTGTGCTAACGATTTTTGTAGTATATTAGTCTTATAATACATAGGATGTAATAGATATGTAGAACCTTCGCCAATACCTACTTTTCTTACTTTTGTTCACATATTCTATAGGAAATACGAATGAAGAAGTGCATTCTTAGTTTCCTATCAATAATGCATAAAGTTCACAAAGGAAATTTAAAATATCACTGAAAAGGAGATGTGTATTGTGGATTTTGATGTACTGTTTTTTCAAATCGTATCAATTATAACTGCTGTAATTGCATTTGGAGCTGCGTTTTTTCTTTACCGATGGGTAAAACAACAACCCTCCTCCAACCAAAAAATTGCTAATGTTGGTAAGCTGATACGCAATGGGGCTTTTACATTTTTACGTAAGGAGTATAAAACCTTATCTCGTTTTTGCGCAGTAGCTGCAATTGTTATATTTCTCTTTCTGCCTTCCCCAATATGGGAGGGTAAAGTCTTATCCAATTTACTAATGGCTATATCTTATATAGCTGGAACTGTTTTTTCTGGAATAGCTGGTTATGTAGGTATTAGCATTGCTACAATTGCTAACATCAAATCAGCAGAGGCAAGTACCAAAGGAATTAAACCATCCTTTATGTCAGGCTTTCGTGGTGGTGCTGTTATGGGTATGGCGGTTGTAGGTTCTAGTCTCCTTGGTGTTACCCTAGTATTGTTATTAACTGATAATACGACTGCTCTCTTAGGATTCTCCTTTGGTGCCAGTTCCATGGCCTTATTCGCCAAAGCAGGCGGTGGTATCTTTACAAAAACCGCAGACATAAGTGCAGATTTGGTTGGTAAAGTTGAACTTGGAATTCCAGAAGATGACCCTAGAAATCCAGCTGTAATCGCAGACAATGTTGGTGATAATGTTGGTGATGTTGCAGGAATGGGCGCAGACCTATTTGATTCTAATGTTGCCTCAATGTCAGCGGCTTTGGTTATGGCATCTGCTCTTGATAAGGCATCTGGTGGAAATCTAAATGCTAGCATGGTTTTTTGTTACGCTTCCATCGGTTTATTTGCTTCTATCATCGGTGTTCTTACAGCCAAAATGGATAAAAAGGGGAACCCAACTAGGGCTCTTAATAGTAATACATATGTAACAACCGTTATATTTGGTGTTCTTACTGCAGTAGCAACCTTATTATTTAATTTCAAATGGGAAATTTGGTTTGCAAGTACCATCGGCCTTATTGTAGGAGTTGTTATTGGTATAGCAAGTGACTACTTCACCGATGATCGAAGAAAGCCAGTTCATCAAGTTGCAAAAGCCAGTGAATCCGGTCCTGCCTTTACCATACTATCTGGTATTTCCTATGGACTTATGAGTACCCTCCCATCAATGGTTGGTATCGGTATTTCAGCCATCGCTGCTTATAAGATATGCGAGCCTTTGGGTGATGGATATGCAATGTTTGGTATCTCCATGGCAGCCGTAGGAATGTTGTCGATAGTTGGTATGATTATATCAAATGATGCTTATGGACCTATCGTAGATAACGCTCGTGGTCTTGTTGAAATGGGTAATCTCGGGGATGAAGCATTACAAATTACTGACTCATTAGATAGTGCAGGTAATACTGTAAAAGCAGTAACGAAAGGCTTTGCCATCGGAGCAGCCGGTCTTACAGTTATCTCACTTCTTGGAGCTTTTATTAGTGAAGTAAATATCGCTGCTGTGGAACTCGGAAAACCATTAATAGAAGGATTTGATATAATAAACCCTCTTGTTTTCTTTGGGCTATTAGTTGGTGCAGCCATCCCTGCATTATTCTCTTCCATGTTGATGCTTGGAGTTAACCGTAATGCTCAACGTATGGTATCCGAGATACATCGTCAATTTGAAGAGATTGATGGTCTAAAGGAAGGTCGCGAAGGCGTTACACCAGAATATGATAGGTGTATTGAAATAGCAACCAACGGTGCCATTAAAGAACTTATTCCAGCTGGTCTTATGACTATTTTATCTACACTGCTAGTCGGGCTTATTGGTGGTGTCTATGCGATCGGTGGTTTTATTACAGGAAATATTCTTAGTGGTTTGCTCTTTGCCTTGTTTATGTCAAACTCTGGTGGATTATGGGATAACACAAAGAAGTATGTAGAATCTGGACATCATGGAGGAAAGAATTCTGCTGCTCATAAAGCTGCTGTTGTAGGTGATACTGTTGGTGATCCATTTAAGGATACTGCTGGACCATCCATCAATACGCAAATTACTGTAGTTTCTCTAGTAGCTTCCTTAACTGCTGCTATATTCCTAGCATTCTCGTTCTTTGGTTAAACCAAATTATAACTGTTGGTTTTAACACTTACACTTATATATCGAGAATATGAAATTGTTAACCATAAAATCATAATGCTACGAAGTCAAGTGTCATAACATCATAATGTTATGAATCAATTTTCATGAAATATATTTCTATCAAAACATAATTTCATGAAGGCATTAAAACTATAAAATCATTAACAAATCCGTCTTATCGAAATATCGATAGGACGGATTTTTATGATTATCCAAATATGCTTTTATTTTATTGATAAGGTAACTATGCCTTCTGAAATAAATATATTTATTATTTATTAATATAGCAATTTTAAATTTATTTTTAATTTTTAATATAGCAACTTAATATTTATTTATCTAGATAAAATCTCTGCTCCATGTTCTGTAATTAAGATGGTATACTCCCACTGAGCAGATGGCTTTCCATCTTCTGTTCTTATGGTCCATCCATCCATTTGATCTTCTGTTACCCCTTCTTTCCCCATATTTATCATAGGCTCAATGGTAAAGGTCATTCCTGGAACTAATAAAATATCCGTATTTCTTTTTCCAATATGACTTACCCAAGGTTCTTCATGAAAATCCGTACCGATTCCGTGACCACCAATATTTCTTACCACCGTATAACCGTTCTTTTTAGCATGTTGATGAATCACATATCCAATATTACCAAGATATCCCCATGGTTTTGCTTCGGAAAGGCCAAGTTCTAAACATTCTTTTGCTACCTTAACAAGTTTCTCCTTCTCTTCGCCTACTTCTCCGATACAGTACATACGAGAAGCATCGCCATAAAAACCATCTACAATTGTTGTACAGTCAACATTGATAATATCTCCTTCTACAAGGATTCTGTTTGGATCTGGAATGCCATGACAAACAACTTCATTAATAGAAGTACATACACTTTTCGGATACCCATGATAACCTAAGCAAGCCGGTATTCCTCCAAGCTTCCTAGTTTGTTCCTCCACAAGCACGTTAAGTTCTTCTGTAGACACTCCTGCCTTAACAAAAGGCTCTACATAGTCTAGCACAAGAGAATTGATATGCCCTGCCTTTCTCATGCCCTCTATTTGCTCTGGAGTCTTAATCATATCTCTAGAAGGAACCATCGCCCCTCTTCTTGCATAATCTGCAATTCTCTCATCTATTTCCATATGACAACTTTTATATTTTTTACCGCTGTTACACCAGCACATATCGTTCCTACCTATTTTCATATTAACCTCCATTCTGTCAACAGCACAAATTCGTGTTTGGAAAATCTTGATTTTTCACACTAATCTCCTACGAATAACTTTCTTCTATATTGAGAGACAAAAATACTTATTGATTTACTTTCACACCACAAATCAACTATTATATCTTTTCCTCACGTTCTATTATATGAATACTATTTATGCTAAGCCTCTCTAAATTATCGTACATTCGAATCAAGAATTCAATACTAAAAGAAGGAATTCTGGATTTACTTTTCAATGTAAGATAAATCAAGCTTATTCATAACGCATATATTTACCAATCTATGTTTTTCATTTTACCTAATAATATCTCTCCTTATGCAGCATACTTTATTAATAATACTTTATCAAAAAACATAAAATCAAAAACTCATTTACACCTATTTTCACCACACTGCAATCTATTGTACTTCTATCAATTCCCTTAAGATTTAGTAACAAAAATAGAAAATTGTTGAAATATATATAATTATTGGATATTATACTCTTGATATCAATATAAAGGAGTTGCTATGACTAATCCATTACTTGAATCCAATCAAAAAGAGCAACATAAGAGACGTAGAAAGATAACTAGCATATTATTTATTCTATTATTCGCCTTGTTTTCCATAGCCGTTTTTTGGTTTATTGGTCTAAGGATGATAGAATTTGTATCCGAACCTAATAAGTTCCGCCAATGGGTGGATGATATAGGTTTTAAAAGTAGACTCATTTTTATTGGTATGGTTGCTATTCAAGTTGTAGTCGCAATAATCCCTGGAGAACCCCTGGAAATCGGTGCTGGTTATGCATTTGGTATATGGGAAGGAACTCTACTGTGTATGTTAGGTATTCTTATCGGTAGTACCATAGTCTTTTTATTTACCAGATTTTTTGGTGCAAAATTTGTAGAGACAATCTACCCTCGAGAAAAACTTTTAAAATATAAGTTTTTACAGAACAAGAAGAAATTGAATCTTATCACATTTATTTTGTTCTTGATCCCTGGAACTCCAAAAGATGTTTTAACCTACTTTATTGGCCTTACTCCAATGAAATTATCCACTTGGATAATTATCACTTGTACCGCTAGAATTCCTTCGGTAATCACTTCAACAATTGGTGGGAATGCACTTGGGCTTAAAGATTATAAATACGCTATCATTGCATTTACAATCGCTGTTATTATTAGTGGTTTCGGCCTTTTTATCCACCGATTAATAAGTAAAAACCATAATAAATCCCCAATCGCTGATACAAATCAACAAGAGTAATCCAATTTAGTCTCGCGGAGTAATTTCCTTTTAATTAAAAATAAGTCTAGTCAAGTTTTTCATAAGAAACTCTTGACCAGACTTATTTTTATGAGACCTTTTTTACGAAGCCTTTTTTTTCTTTGTAAGCTTTGCTCTCTTAATTACCTTTAATCTAGTAAATTCCTCCCTTTCCTTTTCCTCAAGGGCATTGGCAATATCCTTTGTAAGTCCAGTATAATAAGGGATGGTAATATTCTTTAAGGCATTCGCTCTCTTCTGGGTTTTCTTAATGCTCGTCGCCAAACGATAGGCAGCATTCTCCACCATAGAAAGTCGAATCGTTAACTCTTTTACTTTTCTAAAATGTCTGCATGCTTCATCCAAAGATAATCTGGTATCATAAAATGCATAACTAGGTACATTATCCTTGTTTCTATCATAATCAACCAATGGTATTTCAGTTCCCATAATACTTCTTGTTTTAATTTTGATAGAATCCTCGATTGGAATCGCATGACTTAACGCGTCCACATGATGGATTCCCATCTCAATGTTGGCTTCTTGTAAAGCCAAATAAGCAGCGGAAAACGTTGCATCCAATTCCTTTTGTATATTCTTCGAGGAATTGATAAGCTCCAACAGCTCACGGATAAGAATATTACGTTTCTTATCCATCAGCTCATAGCCTTGTTTTGACAATGCTAAGGAGTTTTTTGCAAGGATATAATTACCCTTGGTTGGAAATGAATTTTGATCCATATGCTCACTCCCTTGCTTTCTTTCCGTAATACTTTGCTAATATCTTCGTATCAATACGGTCTAACTCCTCTTTTGGTAGAATTGCAAGCAATTTCCATCCAATGTTTAATGTTTCTTCAATCGTTCGGTTATCTTCTTTTGTCTGAGTAACAAACTCTTGCTCAAATGCTTTACCAAAGGCAAGATACTTCTTATCAAGATCTGATAACTCATCTTCACCGATAACACTTGCAAGTGCTCTTGCTTCTCCTACGTGGGCGTAGCAAGAGAATAACTGGTTTGCAACATCCTTATGGTCATCTCTAGTAAAGCCTTCACCAATACCATCTTTCATCAGACGAGACAAGGATGGAAGTACATTAATTGGTGGATAGATGTTCTTTTGATATAACGAACGCTCTAAAACGATCTGACCTTCCGTAATATATCCTGTTAAGTCTGGGATTGGATGTGTGATATCATCATTTGGCATAGTTAGAATTGGTACCTGAGTTACCGATCCTTTACACCCTTTTACAATACCAGCTCTTTCATAAATCGTTGCAAATTCACTGTATAAATAACCTGGATATCCCTTACGGCTTGGAATTTCACCTTTTGCAGAAGATACTTCACGAAGAGCCTCTGCAAATGAGGTCATATCAGTTAATATTACAAGTACATGCATACCTTTTTCATAAGCTAAATATTCTGCTGCTGTTAATGCAACCTTTGGAGTAATCAAACGCTCAATTACAGGATCACTTGCTAAGTTTAAATACATTACAACATGGGAGTTAGCTCCACTTTCTTCAAAGGTACGACGGAAAAAATCCGCAACATCATATTTTACACCCATTGCTGCAAAAACAATGGCAAATTGTTCATCTCCATCATCTCCAAGAGAGGATTGTGTAACAATCTGAGCTGCTAACTCATCGTGTGGTAAACCATTTCCTGAAAATATCGGAAGCTTCTGACCACGTATTAAGGTTGTAAGTCCATCGATTGCGGAAATACCAGTACGAATGTAGTTTCTTGGATATTCTCTCATACATGGATTTAATGGTTCTCCATTTACATTACGCTTCATCTCTGGAATGATGCTACCAAGCCCATCGATTGGTTCTCCTACACCGTTAAATACACGACCTAAAATATCTTCGGATAACGAAAGTTCCATTGGATGACCGGTAAGTTTGGTTCTTGTATTATCAAGAGCCATATCCTCTGTTCCTTCAAATACCTGAATTACAGCCTTATCTTCATAACTCTCAACAATACGTCCAAGTTTCTTTTTCTTCTCATCAACTGTAATCTCTACAATTTCTTCATAGGAGGCGTCGTTTACTCCTTCAAGTACAATCAATGGTCCATTGATCTGACTTAATCCAATATACTCAACTGACATCTCTACCCCTCCTTTATGCGTTTGTTTCTATAAAATGCTGATAGAATTTATCAATCTCTGACTTATAAGTATCAAATTTTGCGAGTTCATCATTTCCAACATCGTATTTCATTGCAATAACATGGTCAAAGATTGGATTCTCTCTTAATAATGACATTGGCATATTCATCTCAACCAATGACTTTGCCTTTTCATATAGGTAAAGGATTGTCTCCATCATCTTCATCTGTTTTGGCATTGGTACATACGTATCAGAAGCATGGTATGCATTCTGCTGTATAAATCCAAGTCGAATAACTCTGGCAATCTCTAAGATTAATTTCTGGTCATCTGGAAGAACATCGCTACCAATTAACTTAACGATTTCATTTAGCTTACTTTCCTCAGTTAATATACGTAAGAATTCATTACGATAATTCATAAAATCATTTCCTACATTCTTTGCATACCAAGGTGCTAAATCATTCAAATACTCACTATAACTCGTTAACCACTGAATTGCAGGGAAATGTCTCGCATATGCAAGAGATTTATCGAGAGCAAAGAAGCAACGAACAAATCGTTTTGTATTTTGAGTAACTGGTTCCGAGAAATCTCCACCCTGAGGGGATACTGCACCAATAATAGATACACTACCATCTGAGCCATTTAAATTTTGTACATAGCCGGCTCTTTCATAGAATGAAGATAATCTTGATGCCAAGTAAGCAGGGAAACCTTCTTCTGCAGGCATTTCTTCCAAACGACCCGACAATTCACGAAGTGCCTCTGCCCAACGAGAAGTTGAGTCTGCCATGATTGCTACATGATATCCCATATCACGATAATACTCTGCTAACGTAATACCAGTATAAATACTAGCTTCACGAGCTGCGACTGGCATGTTAGAAGTGTTTGCAATTAAAACCGTACGGTCTAATAGAAGATTACCTGACTTAGGATCCACAAGCTTTGAGAAGTCTTCCAAAACTTCCGTCATCTCGTTACCACGTTCACCACAGCCAATGTAGACAATAATATCTGCATCAGACCATTTTGCTAACTGATGCTGGGTCATTGTCTTTCCAGTTCCGAAACCACCAGGAATAGCTGCTGTTCCGCCTTTTGCTAATGGGAACAAAGAGTCTAAAATTCTTTGACCTGTAATTAAAGGCATACTAGCAGGGTATCTTTTGCTAATTGGTCTTGGTACACGAATTGGCCACTTCTGTGTCATGGAAAGGTTTATTTCTTTTCCGTCTCTATCCTTTATTACAACAATAGTATCTTTTATTGTGTATTCTCCATCGGATACAACAGAGATTACTTTGCCTTCTACATTGGGAGGTACCATTACTTTATGCACAATTCCAGGGGTTTCTGGTACTTCTGCAATAATCTTACCACCGTATACAAGGTCTCCAGGAGTTACCGTAATGTGTGTTTGAAACAATCTACTTTCATCAAGGGATGAAACATTAACACCTCTTGAAATAAAAGCACCAGATTGCTTTGCTACTTCACTTAAAGGACGCTGAATACCATCAAAAATATTACTAATAATACCTGGAGCTAAAGTTACGGAAATAGCGCTACCTGTTGAAGTAACCTCATCGCCTGGACAAAGTCCTGTCGTCTCTTCAAAAACCTGAATGGTTGCCAATCCCTTTTCTAGGCTAATTACTTCACCAACTAGATGTTGCTTTCCTACTAATACCATTTCAGCAATACGAAATTGCTGCTTACCTTTTACATAAACAATAGGACCATTAATTCCTGTAATTTTTGCTATCTCACTCATGGAAGCTGCCTCCTTTCAGAGCAAAGCCTTCCTTTGCCTCTTCCCATTTACTTAAGAAGGACTCATTAATTATCACATTTTTATCTGGTATCACAGCTCTAGTTCCACCCCAGAAGTCTGTTTCACTGATTTCTATCGTGACATTTAACTCCTCACTAAGCATGGAAGCCTTATCTGCATCCGTATTATTTAAATAAACAATAACGGAATAATCCTTGGCAAATTCCTTCGCTTCCTTGATTTGTTTCTTTAACAGTTCCACATATTCCTTTGTTTTCATAAAGTCTATAAGACTCACTTTTACTTTAGAGAATAAGTCTTCTGTAATTTCAGCGGATCTGTCTTTATATAAATGACGAATTTCTAATGTTTTTAAAGCGAAGGCAGTATTTTTTTCACGCACTAAACGTTCCATTTCTTCTTTTAGTAATGCATCTGCCTTTCTTCTCACTTCTTTTTTATGCTGCTCCAATTCTTTTTCAAGGAGTAGCCTATATTCTTCTACCATAGCAGTATTCTGAGCAGTAGCATTGTCAACTGCCATGTTATAGAAGTGTTCTGCTTTTTCTTTGATGTTCATAACAGACTAACCTCCTTATAACTTCAATCCGATTGCTTGACTTACATAGTCCGTAATAAAATTAGGATTTCTACCTGTACCATGGCGGTCTGGGATTTCGACAATTAATGGTAAACGGCGATGTAACTTGACGTCATTAATAATATCAGGAAAATCTTTTTCTAGTTTCTCTGTAATTAAAATGATTCCGATTGACTTGTCTGCAACCGCCGTTTTTAATTGCTCCTCCAGATGGTCTTTCGAGTGAATTACAACACCTTCTACCCCTGCCAGTCGCATTCCAGTATAGGTATCCACATTATCACTGATAAGAAACATTTTCATTCTAACTCCAATCCGCGTGCTAGAAGCACGCATCGAAAACTAGATTAACCTATCCATCTTTTTTGGGGCCTGGCTATTGTCTAAGCATTTAAAATCATAAAGGAAATTAACATACCATAAAGCGCTACACCTTCTGCAAGAGCAACGAAGATTAATGCTTTACCCATAATCTTGGAATCTTCACTTAAAGCACCAAGCGCTGCACTAGCTGCACTAGCAACGGCAATACCAGCACCAATGGTTGACATTCCTGTAGATAATGCTGCTGCTATAAAACGTAATCCATCTGCAGCTACTGGAGCTGCTTCTGCTGTAGCTTCTACTGCTGCCAATGCGACTGCACTGGATGCGTTATGAAACATAAGTAAGGATCCTACTACTACAGTTGCAAAAAACACAAAGATTTGTGAACCTAATACCCATCTTGTAGTTTTTTGTTGTTTTTGTTTTTTAAACATCATATATCCAATTGGTAAAAAGAAATTTAATACTAAAATGCCTGCTAAAATATAATTTGTATCCATAAAATAACACTCCTTTTTTTATGAGTTAATTGGCTTATTCGCCACCACGTCTTGCTTTGAACTCTTTTCCTGTTCCTGAATAGAAGCGGCTGAACATCTCATAAAACTCCAGTCGCAATACCTGAATTCCTACAATCAATCCTTCTAGACCAGAAACCAATAAATTACCTAAAACTATAATAATTATATTTGGGTATCTTCCTTCGGTATGTGCAAGTAATAGTACTACTGACATCATACCTGCGTGGCTTAGTGCAAACGCACCCACACGCACGAAAGATACGGTATTGGTAATATAGCTTAGAATAACTTCAAACATCTCAAAGAAGGTTTCAAGGAAAAACATCCCCTTACTTCCAGGGATTAAATCATTCTTCTTTTCCAGAAATCTTGTAAGCGGTTCTTTTATAAAAATGAGAATCAAAGGAATTACAATTGTTATAAACAATAGTAAAAATCCTGGTAAAGTATGACCTGTAAATAATAATAAAACGATTCCTACTACAGAAGCGTAAAATACAAGGCCTGCGATACCATTGGTATCAAAAAATATTTTTTCAATGTTTCTTTCTCGAATACCATTCACAATATTTAATATCATTGCTAGGATATTAAGAAAAACACCAAAACCTACTGCTGTCATTAATACTATCATTGGATTTTTCATTGGATTCGTCCATATAGGTTCAATCCATTCTTCAAATCCAAAGACACTACCATATAAGAAACCAAATATTGTAGAAAAAATACCTGCACAAGATATTATTGCTGCAAGATTCAACTTCTTAAATTTATATAATAGATATCCACCAACTACAAGACATAATCCTTGACCAACATCACCAAACATCATACCAAACATGATGGAATAGGATAATGCTACAAATATCGTAGGATCGACTTCTTTGTATGCTGGTAAACCATACATCTTTATGAACGTTTCAAAAGGCTTAAAAATTCTTGGATTTTTGAGCTTCGTGGGGGGCTTTGAGGTAGTACTACTAGCATGATCATCCACGAAACAAGTCACCTCATGATCCCCTCCAATCTCCTTAAGGAAAAGTTCCGTATCTGATTCAGACATCCATCCACAAAGAATATAATAAACCTCTTCTTTCTGCCTTGTACAAGCAGCAAGTTTTCTGATTTGTTGGTTATCACAATACTCTTTTAGTTTTTCATAGGCGGCCACAAAATCTGCTGCATGCTTTTTTAGTACATCTTTCATTGTGAGTAATAATTCATCCTGTCTTTTTAACAAAGCACGGCGTTCTTGTTTTAAGCTCTGATTGATGTCATTTAAGGAATCAGAATATTCCTCAGGGAAATCCATATCTTCAAAATGCAGGGAAGATAAAATAGCGTCTACTTTTGTTGCGTGAATCGTTGGTACAAAATATGCACCATACACATAATTCTTATCTGATTTACATTCTATGAAAATCGTATTCATATCTTCATAGATATATTTTGTTAACTTTTCATAGTAGTCAATTCCGATACGACCGAACTGACACTTTATAAAATGAAAGTTTTTTACCTTAGAAAGCTCAAGATCAAACGAAAGATAAGGTTTGATTTCTTCTTGCCTTTCTGCAATATTTTCTAGCTTCTCATTTATTTCTTTCTTTTGCACCTCTAGATCATCTAGCATTAGGTGCATTTTTCCCAATAAACTTTCTGCTTCATCATAGGTGATTTCACGTCCAGAAGACTTTATCTCAGGACGAAGTTGCTTCATAGTTTCTTCTGCTTTTAACAAGCTATCTCTATACGTATTTGTGTCCACGTAAGGAGTAAGATTGTGTATATCACTCAATTCCGATAGAGCATTTTCAACGTGTAACTCGTATTTGCTTAAATACTGAGTAATTACACGATTAATGTCCTCTTTAGGACCTGTAATACGTAAAAACTTCATTTTTTCAATCACCGTAATTCACCTCCATGCGGTAATTTTTACAAGCCAAACTACATTTTAATAATAAGTTGCAAGATATGATCGGGATCCAATCCATAACGAATACATTCGAGTACAGTGGTTAAGTTATCAAGCTCTAACTCTTTTAAATAAAGATAATTTAAGATTGGTGCTATACTTACTGGAAACTTTATTTTGCTATATTGATAAGCAAGGAAAATAGCTTCGAAGTAAGATCTCTCCATATCATCCTGAGTCAAATCTTCCGTTTCAACTCGGTAATTCGATGCTTGTAATACATTTGTAAATTCCGAAATTGATGTAGCATTAACCATATTCATTAATTCATGCTGTTTTAATTTATAGGAAATTGGAATAAGTACCGCTAGGATATCTGCTGGTTCGATAGAATAGTATTTTTTACTACGGTATATCATCATGATATTCGCAACATCAATTCTAGTACCAATTGCTCTTGTAAGAGCCTCTTGTTCCTTCCCTTTCAGTACTTTATTTTTCCTCTTCCAAACTGCCCTATAATAATACACATCCAACTGCATCTCTAAATCAAACAAAGATTTGTGATTAGAATTTAACATACGAACGAATAGATCATAATACTCTGTTCCTTGTAATATGCTAGTAAACTCCTCTAAATTTCTTGCGTTCTCTAACTCAAACAGTTTTAAAGATGAGTGTGCTTTAAAAATCTCTCGGTATACCCCTAGATTTAACTTAATCTCAGGGCTAAACAATTTTTTCAAACAACTCTTTAACATTAATATTTCGTAATGAAAAAAGACTAAATCTAATATCTCTCTTTGCTTTTTATTAGCAAACCGATATAGTTTTGCAAAACTGTCATATAGCGAGTTTTTTAATACCATCTCTATCTGCCCTCGATGCACGGCGTTTTCGTTAAGCCCCGCAAAGAATGGCTGATAAGCTTCATGAGATTTAAAATATAGGACAAATTCACTGACTGAGGTCATCTCGGAAAGTTTTCTGTAATCTTTGTCTTTGATGAGCTTGCTTTCCATCGCTTTGGATTTTGTAGTAATACCACTGTACGATAGTAATTTACCTGACACGCGATCACTCTCCTATCAGTTGTTTCATAATTTGTTTCACCAAATCATCTTGTTTTTTATTATAATCCTGATTGAGCTTCTCGAGATTTTGTTCATACTCCTGCATCATGTTTGCTCTGGCCGCTTCTACTTCGATTTCATTTTTCTTGCGCAGTAATTCTAGCTTTTCTTCCACTTCTTTGTTTAGTTGCTTGTCATACTGCTCAAGGTCGACTCTACTCTTTTGATAAATTCGTTGTTTTTCGTCTTCAGCTAGTTTCAAGATGTTCGTTGCTTTCTCTTCAACTTCAACCATTAGACTAAGTATCTGCTCCATGCCACACCTCCTAAATCTCTTTTTTTAAATCTCACACACATCCAAATCTATCTCATTCATTGGATAAGATCATGTTTTTACTTTTATACCATTTTAAGGTACCGTATCCAATTCTTAGGGATATAATGGAAAAGTAAGAAAATCGTATTCATAATACTCTTTTCTACTACAAAATCAATCCTTTTTTCTTTCCTTAACGAAAACTTAACAACTTGCTAGACCTACTTTTATATCAATTAAGGTATTAATTACCAGAATATCATCCTCCTTTAAAATCGTTTCACCATGAGGTACAACGGTCTCATCTCCTCGTTTTATCAGTATAATCAAGGTGTCACTAGGTAAATTGAGATCTGATATTTTCTTATTGACCCAGGCATGATTTGTTCCAAGATATTCCTCTTCAAGACTTGTACCATCACCCTCGTCAAATTCTGGTGCACATAGAATAACAACATCTCCATTTATTAATTCAGAATCTCCATTGGGAATTATTGTTTTATTTTCTCTAAGAAGCATAGAAATACGCATATCGATTGGTAAACGAAGTTCACTGACTTTACAATTTTCCCATACATGACCTGAAGTGATTGTTAATTTGACAAATTGTAATTTTGTTTCCTCCTGGTAATCGTTAAAAGTCTTTAATACATTTGTCGCATCGTCAACCATATCAAATTTTCTAGATGCAATCGGTAAGAAAGTTCCCTGCACCGCCATAGAAAGTAAAACTATGCAAAAAACAATATGAAAAATATCATTCACAACAGATATATCACTTGAAACAGCTAGAATGGCAAAAACTATTGAGGCCGCACCACGCAACCCTCCTACATTTATTACTCCTTGTTGTTTTAAACTTGCTTTTACAGGGGTTAAAAATGCTGCTACTGCAAAAGGCCTTGCTATAAAAGTTATAAACAAGAAAATAGCAATGGAAGGAAGTAAGACCTTAGGTAACTGAGATGGGAAGGATAGTAAGCCCAATAAAAAGAAGATTAAAATCTGGGCCAAACCTGTAATCCCATCAAAAAAATGAACCAACGTAATTTTATTTTTAATATTTTGATTCCCTAATATAATACCCATTAAATACACACTTAAATAGCCGTTCCCACCAAGTATGGTTGGTAAGGCATACGCCATTACGACAGCTGCAAGTATGAAAATGGTATCTAACCCTTCTGCAAGATATTTTAACTTTTTGTACATCCAAAGGGTTGCAAAGGCGAAGAAAACGCCAAAGGATATTCCATAAACCACCTGAGCAAATAGCAAATAGCCAAAGGAATATTTTTGAGCACTTCCCATCAATGATAACACCAGAACGGTTAACATATAAGAGCAAGGGTCGTTACTACCACTTTCAATTTCCAGCAAAGATGCTGTATTGTATCTTAGGTTTAATTTTTTGGAACGTAAAATTGAAAATACTGTTGCAGCATCAGTAGAGCTTATAATAGCTCCAATTAAAAATCCTTCTAAAACATCCATCTTTAATACGTATATACAGAATAAACCAGTTAGTACGGCAGTTACTAAAACACCTAATGTTGAAAGCACAACTGCTTTTCCAACAACCGGTTTCCCTGCCTTCCAATTGGTTCCAAATCCTCCGTAGAAGATTATAATAATAAGCGCTGAGGAACATAACTTTTCAGCAATTGCAAAACTTTCAAATGGTATTTTTACTAAACCATCTGATCCAAATAGCATACCTATTAGAATAAAGATAAATAAAGCAGGTACTCCATAGCGCTGTGAAATACCTGAACATGCGATACATATTAAGAGGATTATCGCACCTAGCAGTAAAATTTCATTCATACTTTCTCCTTTAAATATTAAAATAATTTTATTTATTGGGCTATGTATGTTTATCTTTTGCAAGCCCTTTTTTTATTATAGCAGAATTAGTACTCTTAGTATTGTTTATTCAAAGGAAAAGTATCAATCATAATCGCAAGTATTATTTCTTAACTTATTTTTCCTGTTTGATATAACTTTAGTTTATATTATATCTGAAAGAATATAAAGTATCTACTCTTTTTACTAAGAGGTTAAATAATTCCTATGTTTTTGGTTTTTATGGGATTTATCTATTTCTAAATACCAAAAAATACAAATTAATTATTATATAATTTGGTAATTATTATCTATTTTCTCATATTACTTCTAGTTATAGCAAAATTAATGATAATGACTTAGCTATGGTTTTTTATAAAAGTTTATGTATTTTTATTAAATTAAAAACTCCTTTGTTGTAAATAATTGGGTTTTATAACCTCAATTATTATAACAAAGGAGTTTTATTCTTATAAATTATAGTAATGTAATACCATTATTGCTTAGTTTTTCAATATCCTCTTCTTTCCATAACGAGGATTGTACCTCACCAATGTGGGCTTTGCGTAAGAAGAACATACATATTCTACTTTGACCGATTCCACCGCCTACAGTATATGGAAGTTCACGATTTAAAACAGCTTTTTGGAATGGTAAATTTGCGCGGTCCATGCAACCAGCAATATTTAATTGGTTTGCCAATGATGTTTCATCCACACGGATTCCCATCGATGATAATTCAAGTGCAATATCAAGAACAGGGTAGTAAACAATAATATCACCATTTAAGGACCAATCGTCATAGTCAGGTGCTCTTCCATCATGTTTTTCACCACTTGCAAGGGCGCCACCGATCTGCATAATAAATACCGCACCTTTAAGTTTCGCAATCTTATATTCTCTTTCTTTTGGTGTATCATTCGGATACATATTCTCTAACTCCTGAGTCGTAACAAAAGCTATTTCCTCTGGAAGAATTTGTCCTATGTATTCATATTTATCCGAAATATAATGTTCTGTATCTCTTAATGCCTGATACACACTTCGAACTATTGATTTTAAGGTTTCTACATTCCTTTCGTCATGTAAGATAATCTTCTCCCAATCCCATTGATCAACAAAGATAGAGTGAATATTATCCGTATCTTCATCTCGGCGAATTGCATTCATATCTGTATAAAGGCCTTCTCCATAAGCAAAGCCATAATTTTTCAATGCCATCCTCTTCCACTTCGCTAAAGAGTGCACGATTTCCACTTCCGCATCATCTTGCTCTTTAATTCCAAAACTAACCGGTCTTTCTACTCCGTTTAGATTATCATTCAATCCAGTTTCCGGACGAACAAATAAAGGTGCAGAGACACGTGTCAGATTTAACTGCTTTGCAAGCTGCCTTTCAAAATGGTCCTTAACATGCTTGATTGCTCCCTGCGTTTCCTTAATATCTAGAGCGGAATGGTAATCCTTTGGTAGTAATAATTCCAACATTTCTCTACCTCCTAATAAAATCTCGCTTTCTATATCATATCCTCACATGAATAGTTAGTCAATAAATATATTTTCATAGTTATCAAAATTATGTATAATTATAAGTTTTATCCCCTTTTATTTCTTACGAAATAAAACGTAAAAAGCGCTATGTATGGACTATAAAAACCAAACAAAGCGCAATTTATATATAAATACACTATTTACTCTTCTTGTACTCATACATTTTTTCATCTGCCATATGAATAAGTTCTTCTGCGGTAATTAAGGAATCAATTAATGTTTTAATACCATAGGATATTGAGAAGTGTATGTTATTACTTCCAAAGGTTGCGGGGATTTTCTCAACATCGCTTCTTATTTGTTCCATTAGGATAGTTACTTCATCCTCAGCCTTATTCTTAAAACATATAATAAATTCATCGCCGCCTATTCGCGCAACCCAGTCTAAGCCTGCTCTTGTATAGTTTCTAAAAATATCACTAACTGCTTTTATCGCTTGGTCTCCTATGTCATGACCAAAGGTATCATTTAGTTCTTTAAAATGATCTAAATCAATAAAGCATACGGACAAAGGTTGATGATTTAATTTTGCATGTAAGATATCTACAGGTAGGCGGTCATTAACAAAACGTCTGTTATATAGATTCGTTAATGTATCTTTCACTATCAAGTCATTCATTCTATTAATAGCTGTAACTAAAGGCTCACCCTTATTGTAATCTCCATTGCCAATAAACATACTACTCGTTGCGTCTTTTAGTAGTTCAAGAACAACTGGATTACCATCATTCTCTATGGGGATAGCTGTAACCATTAAAATTTTATTTTCTTTCTCTTCTATTTTAACAAAGCTAGTATTTTCAATGTTTGCTCGTACTGAGATACAGTTATCACATATTTTACCTTTTTTCCAATAATCATAACATATGTGATTTGTATACTGAAAAGAATCTCCATTATATTCGATTACTCTTTTCTTTAATGGATCAACTAATCTGACTACGTCGTAGATTTTATAAAAAAATTTTAATTCATTTTCTAACTGATCTAGTGAAATTTTTTGCGACATCCCATCACCTAGCCTTTCTTTAGCAATAACCTTACCTCGTATAAAATGAATTCGCGAATAATTAAAGTATTTTTTATACATGTAATTAGATGTGTTG
>JAEWHR010000263.1 GCA_023387655.1 Bacillota bacterium | reverse complement strand
GCTTTGGGTATTATTTCCATTTATTCTATTTTCGGTTTGTTATATAGACACTTATTACAATGTATATTGATATTGATACTTATTACAATATACATCGATACTTTTTGCAATGTACATCGATACTTTTTGCAATGAGCATCGATACTTTTTGCAATGTAGATGGATACTTTTCGCAATGCACATCGATACTTATTCCATTGTATATAAATGCCTATTCAATGACACATAATGAAATACAACTACAAAAAACGTTTCCAGATAATTTTTTGCATAAAAAAAGGTAGCAAACTTAAATAAATACTTCGTTTGCTACCTTTACACTCACTACCTATTTCAACATATCTTTTACTACTTCCTTTGGAATGATAAACTCTTTTACACCTTCCGAACCTGGTGCAATTTCATAATCATCATAATGAATAACAATTTCTTGTGCTTCGTTGATATAAAAGTCTTGTGTTTCACTTATCTTAAAATCTTCTAAATCAGTCTCATTTTCAAACAGATAAACTCCTGTCCCATTTTTGATATCTTCTTTGATCTGTCGTTTTACTTCTTCACTAATAACAGAAACATAATCACTGGAGTCAAGAAATAAGTCCTTTAACTGAATTACTTCCCCAGTTAACTTATTAATATGATAAAATACGGTATGCTGGCTTCCAGAAGCTGCTGTCTCAAATACATCAATGCGAAGAGAAAACCAATGAGTATCATTTAAGATGACATGATACGTAACGTCCATACTTTGGTGAATATTCCCATACTCTTTAATGTCAGTTTCAAATTCAGAGATTAACCTTTCGACATAACCACTGATTTCCTTATTCAGTTCCATCACAGTTTCTGAACCTTCCATACCATAATAAACAATCTTTGGTATGTCTACTTTCGCATAATAATCGTCGGTTATATTTTCATAGTGGCGAAATGTAACAGCTTCAAACAAGCCTCCTAGCCCGGGTATCCTACTCATTGCTTGAGCAATTGTTGCACTACTATTTACTAGAATAACCATACAAAGACATGCTGCCGCTACAAAAGTAACCCCTCCTTGTAACCAAACCTTTCTTCTTTTTCTTCCTTTTACGTCATAGATGGTTTTATTTAACTTTTCCATTACTTCAATCGGAACCTCTAATTGCTGATATTCCTTTTTCAATCCTAGCAAGTCATGATTTTTCTCTAATTTTGATAATTCTTCCTCTAGGGAAAGCCCATTATTATTCATTTCGACTGCTCCTATCTGCTTTGTTTTCCAATTCCTTTTTAAGTTTGCTAAGTCCACGATATAGTTTTGATTTAACCGTACTTAAATTCAGATCTAGTACCTTACTAATCTCCTCTAGTTTATAATCTTCAAAAAATCGCATCATTACAATACTTCTATCTGGTTCCTCTAGACTTAAGACTAGTTCCTTTAGCAGAACTTGCTCAAAATTCTCTTCATATGAGATGGATTCGTCAAGTTCATACATTACGTCCTTTTTCTTTTTCATTTGTAATGCTGTATTGATAACAATCTTACATATCCATGTATCCGCATACTCTATATGTTTTAACGAATTGCTATATTTTATTGCTTTGTATGCACTCTCCTGAACAATATCCATGGCATCGTTTGGATCAAAGCAATAGCTATAAGCAACCCGGTAATATTTTTTATAATTTGAAATCAACAATTCTTGAACACAACGTTCCTCTCTTGTTTCTTTTAACGACATATGTCTGTTCCTTATCCCTTCAAATTTATAGCTACATATCATTAGACCATAAAAAATAAAAAAAAGTTTCAATTAGATTTTACCCTAATTAAAACTTTTTTTAACATACTCTTTTTATATTATTACGAAAGAAAGGTGGTTTCCATCCGATACAATGCAACATTCTTCTAATTGCTATTTATAAGGATGAGATGATTTATGCTTCCTCTATTTACTAATATTAAAACTGAATGTCCTCTACATTATGAAGTTCCATTTTTCATTTTTGCCCCTTAATTCACTGATTACAATGAACGTAATTCTCTCTTAGCTAGCTCTAGGCAACCTAAGATTCCTTGGTTATCGTTTAATGTTGGAGCAACAATATAATTTTCAATATCTCTCACTTCTTTGGTATCAATATAACCATTCATTATTTTTATATATTCTTCCCTTATGATCGGATAAAGTTGTTCTTGATGCATTACTCCCCCACCTAACACTATCTTGTTTGGTGAAAGCATGCAGGTATAGTTATAAAGCGCTTGCGCGATATAATAAGCCTCTAACCTCCATACCTCTTCACAATCACTTAATTCTATTGCACTTTTCCCATAACGTTTTTCAATGGCTGGCCCTGCCGCTAATCCCTCAAAACAATTTTTATGATAAGGACAAATTCCTTCAAAAGTATCCTCATCCTTCTTTCGAAGAAGAATATGTCCTGCTTCCGGGTGGAGCATTCCATGTAGTAATTGTCCATTCATATAAACTCCAACCCCTACACCGGTTCCTATCGTTATATATAGACTAACGTCTAATCCTTGTGTAATTCCATATGTAGCTTCTCCTAATGCTGATGCATTTACGTCCGTATCAAATCCAACTGGTACATTTAATTCTTTCTTCATAACTCCTAAAATATCGAAGTATCTCCAGGATAACTTCGGAGTGGATGTAATGTAGCCATACTGAGCAGATGATTTATTTAGATCCACTGGACCAAAACATCCAACACCAATTGCTTCAACTTTTGCTGCTTTAAAAAACTCTATGATTTTTGGCATTGTGGTTTCAGGGGTCTTTGTTGGAATACTAATTCGTTCTGCTATATTGCCATATTCATCACCAATCGCACATACCATTTTTGTTCCGCCTGCCTCAAGAGCACCTATTTTCATAACCAATTCTCCTCACAATATTGATTTTAATGTAGTTCTAAAAGTTTGCTAATTAAAATATTCCATAGTTTTTACATATTCTATGTTTGTCTCAACTTTTACGAAACAATTATAGCATATAACTCTTTGTGTATACAAATAGAATTATTTATTACTAAAAATCATATTAAAAAGTTTTTATCTCAGATTGAATGGTCATATTCGCATATAATCTTGAAAAAGTTTAATATTGACTCATTTCATACGCAATAGCAGAATAATCCACAAAATGTGGTAACAGCTGAACACGAACAAAGTTGCTTCGCCACTCTGAGCTCCGCGAATCAACAAATTCAGGGCGATGCAACTTTGTCGCGCCGAAGCTTCAGCGGAGTGCGCATCCCTCGGAGAGTTTTTTAATTAACAGGAGATTAATCGCGGAGTAATTTCCTATTAATTAAAAAAGTCAACTTTTAACGATTAGATAAATAGTATCTTATCATTAAGAGTTGACTCCATCTTTACTAACTATAATTTCAAAGTATCGCAAAACTTTCTAATCATCTTTATCTGTAATAGAATTATATAATTCCTTTGTCTTATCAATAACCTCATTCGTTAACTTCTCAACTTTTTTACCAGCGATACGACTATTATAATAAACATCCTTTCCAAAGGAATCTGCAGCATCCTCAATCTCTTCACATTTTTCTTTGGATATTCCTATTTTTTCTCCTGCCTTACCAATAAATTCTCCACTATTTTTTGCAGCTACACCGCCAGCTTTTATAACATCTTCTGTGACATTTTTTAAAACTTTTCCAACCTTTGATTTCATACTATACCACCTTTTCTTATTAAACAAACAACTATACTTCATATTATCGTTAGTTTAACCAAAGGCAATAAGGATATTCACAATTATCATGTAATCTTATATGATAAGTTTTTCAAATACTCCGTACAAATCAATTTTTCCATAGCCCCACGTTCGATTTGGATACTCAATATTTAATTCTCTTCTAGCTCCTCTAATTAAAAATGTTTTAACTTCAACTCCTGTAATATTAGTATAGTATCCTCGTGTAATAGCCCATTCTAAAAGCAATGCAACTATTCCAGTAGCCATTGCTGCAGCTGCTCCAGTCCCTGAAACATTAACATAACCATTTTTATTAGAAGGAGCTGTTATTTCTGTCCCAGGAGCAGCTAAATCTGGCTTTATCTCATTCACTCTCGTATAACCTTTGCTTGAAAATACAGATATTCCACCTGTGAGTGTATCATAGGAAGTGATAGCAAGTGAAGCTACACCATTTGCCGGAGAAGTAATTGTAGTATTTGGATCTGACACTATAAAATTAGTTTCCTTTGATATGATGTCTCCAGATGGTAACCAAGCATTAAATTGAGCATTAATTTTATCAATATTATAGTTTCGAAATCTCCATAAACCACTTTGTGCATTCTCAAACCGTATCCAAATCAACTGTTCACCCGATTCTGGTTCTGTAGTTATGTTATTTACACATACGATGGATGGACCAAATATAAACGTATGCTCACTAACCTGACCGAAACCAGGGTTTAAATCTGTAATCTTTTCACCGGAAGGAGAAATTATCTCTAGAGACATCCTTAGAATAGGTTGGGTCCATATTTCTACAAAAAATTTCTTATCATTTTCACCAACGAAAATTTCAAATTCTGTAATTTCCTCTTCACTTCTAACAATACCTGAAAAGTGCCTCCTCGCATTTCCTTCATTTCCTGCACATATAACAGAACAAGTTCTTGGTAATTCCGAGAGATTATTTAAATAAGTACTGAGCGCACCTAAGCCATCGTGACTTCCTTGATTTGAACCTAGTGCACAGCAAATCGCCAAAGGTCTATTTAATTGCCTTGAAACATATTCCAAATATTTTACTGCCATCATTAAATCGGATTCTTGATAACAAATCTTATCTTCCGCTATCGAAAGAAAGTCTTTCGAATTTTTTTTTGCTTGTTTTAATTTAACAACCACGAACTCCGATAATATTGCAACACCGGAAAAATAATTTGCATTATCAGCTGTGCCACCAGCAATACCGGCGATTGCTGTCCCATGACCAATTATGTCATCTGTTGGTACTAACTCTAACGGATTTGATTGTTGTAATGCCTTGTTAATATCTTGTTTCGAGTACATGGTTCCATAAGGGAATTCAGGATCAAACTCTTTTGAATTATCGTTATTTATTGTTTGATCCCAAATAGAATGAATTCTTGTTGTTTTATCATTAAATAGAAATGCAGGATGAAGATAATTAATACCACTATCGATGATCCCTAACAAAACCCCCGTGCCATAGAGTGCAAAGTTTGGATTATTTTGAACTCTTTTAACACCAGTTTCTTCTAATGCAAAGGTCGATTCCAAAGTGTAACAGGACGGTAAGTAGGTGTAATTAATCCCCTCATACTGACACTTATTCACTTTTTCATAAGGTATGTGAGTTATAGAGTGCTTATTATTTACTCTTGTAACAACAAATTCTTTCTCTAAATTTTGGAGACCAATGTTTGGAATAATTAAATCAAAGTAATTTTCACTGGTAAATTGATTTTCCATCTTTGATTCCTTACATTACTATTAGTATTAAACTATGAAAGATCACTTCGTTCTATGAAGTTAACTTTTGTAATTTATTCCAGCCTAAAGTATTTACATTCCTTTTTTTATATTGATATCTAGATAATAAGTTTTTCAAACACTCCGTATAAATCAACTTTCCCATATCCCCACGTTCTATTTGGATATGTTGTATAAGGCTCTCGAATAGCTCCTCGTATTAATAATGTTTTGATTTCTCGTCCTGTAATTGTTGTATAATTACCACGCACATACGCCCATTCTAAAAGCAGAGCTACTACACCGCTGGCAAGTGCAGTTGCTGCTCCGGTTCCTGTTGCAAATACATATCCACTGTGATTAGAAGGAGCTCTTAAATCAGTACCAGGAGCTGCTAAATCCGGCTTTACCTCCCCTTTTCTTGTATATCCAATCCCTGAAAAATAAGAGATTCCTCCTTCCAGAGTGTTATAGGCAGTTATCGTAATTGGAGCTAGTGAATTACCTGGTGATGTAATGGTAGTTTCTGGATTCGATAGTAGAAAATAAGTATTATTTGATATAATATCACCCGAAGGTAGCCATGCGTTTAGTGTAGATGTTGCTTGATCTATATTATAATATCGAAATCTCCAAAGTCCACTCTGTGCATCATCAAATCGTAACCAAACCAACTGTGTCCCAGACTCAGAAATGGTTCCTATGTTATTAATACAAATTACTGTTGGACTAAAGACAAAGGTATATTTTCTTGACTGTCTTATACCAGGACTCGTGTTACTAATCTTCTCACCTGATGGCGAAGTTATTTCTAGAGTTATTCTAAGGATTGGATCTAGCCAGATTTCAATGAAAAAGTACTTATCATTTTCTCCCACTATAAGCTCAAATTCTCTATAGGGTTCATCTGACCTTATATGATCAGAAAAGTGCCGTTGAGCATTCCCTTCATTGCCAGCACATGTTAATACACAAGTATGTGGATATCCAGTAATATTTCCAAGGTAAGTACTTAAAGATCCTAAGCCGTCATGAGGACCTTGACTCGTACCTAGGGCTATACAAAGAACCAGCGGTCGGTTTAATTTTCTTGCTATCTCTACTATATACTTAACACCTAACATGATATCACTTTCTTGGTAGCATATCGCATCCTCTGGTATAGAATAAAATTGACGAATGTTTTTCTTAGCTTGCTTTAATTTAACCACAATCAATTCTGATAAAGGTGCTACTCCAGAAAAATTATTTCGTTTATCTACACTACCAGCTGCTAAACCAGCAATCGCTGTTCCGTGGCCGATCTCATCATTGGTAGGAACTACTTCTAATGGATTAGTTTGTTGTAATGCATGGTTAATCACTTCTCTTGAGTACATAGTTCCATAAGGAAAAGCCTCATTTACAGACATTTCTTCGTCTGTTATTGTCTGATCCCATATCGAATAAATTCTAGTACTTTTATCGCTATATAGAAAAGCAGGATGTAGATAATTTATTCCGCTATCAATAAAACCGATCAAAGTACCGGTACCATATAGTGCAAAATTGGGATTTGTTTGAACCTTGTTAACACCCAATTGTTCTAAAGCAAGATTAGATTGAAGTGTAAAAATAGATGGAAAATTTGAATAACTAAACTCGCCCATAGTACATAGATTAATCCTATCTCGAGGTATGTTGATTATGGAATGCTTGGAATTTACGAAGGTTTTACTTAATCCATTATCCATATTACCTATTAACAGATTTGGTATTATTAAATCAAAATAGTCATCGCTTATAAATTTATTTGCCATAACTAGTCCTTTAACTCTTTTATATCAGCTTATGATATGGATAATAATTCTATGTTATATATAAATACGAACCTCTAAAGTAATTTTTTGTAGATTAATTCTTAAGAAAGGACCATGATTTATAAGAAATTACCTTGTTTATTTTTTACAAAATGATATAATTAAAATACCAAAGAAAAGGAGGTAGAAAATGAATAACGAAAAAGTTAGCAATTTATTGAATGATCAGGTGAAAAAAGAGTTTTATTCTGCTTACCTATACTTAGACATGTCAAATTATTATACAGAGCAAGGGCTCGATGGCTTTGCCAATTGGTTTCGTATCCAAGCTCAAGAAGAAAGAGATCACGCAATGCTTTTTATGCAATATATGCAGAATAATAACTTGAAAGTAACTCTTCAAGCGATTGATTCTCCAGTGAAAGAATACTCTTCTACTATGGAGCCATTAACAGAAAGCTTAAAGCATGAAGAATATGTAACAGAATCCATCCATACAATCTATGATGCTGCATTCTCAGTGAAAGATTTCCGTACGATGCAGTTTCTCGATTGGTTTGTTAAGGAGCAAGGCGAGGAAGAGAAAAACGCTACCGATTTAATTCGAAAAATGGAGCTCTATGGTGATGACTCTAAGAGCCTTTATATGCTAGATCAAGAGTTAGGTGCCCGTGTATATGCAGCTCCATCCCTTGTTTTATAAGAAGCGTATACTTATTGAAACATATGTACCAAGATATCTCTTGGTACACAAAGCAGAAATTATAACCTAAATCATTCAAAAAAATAAAACCGCCACAAGGAAATTCTGTTTTTCCTTGTGGCGATTTTATTTTCACGGTTTTTTATTTTTATATTTCAGGTTTTTATTTTCACTGCTATTATCTTTTCGGTTATTATTTTCACTGTTATTATTTTCTAGGTTATTATTTTCTCGATTTTTACTTTCTCTATTACATTTTCCGAATTTAATATTATCGATTTCATTTACTTATTTTATTTTCTCGATTTTATTTTCTTTAATAATAATAATAATATAGAAGGTCAAAAATTAAAATTTATAATAATTTTAAAGTATCCTCTGGATTGCTCGCTGCTTTTACTTTAGAAGCAACTCCTGCTATCATACCTTTCTCATCAATTAAATATGTTGTTCTAACCACACCCATTGTCTTCTTACCATACATATTTTTTTCTTGCCAAACATCATAAGCTTTTATAACTTCTAGCTCGGTATCGGATAATAACTGAAATGGGAGATTATATTTCTCTGCAAATTTTTTGTGAGATTGAACAGAGTCTTTACTAATTCCAATTACAACAGCATCCTTTTCTATAAAATCAGGATATAAGTTTGCAAATCCACATGCTTGTGCAGTACATCCTGGTGTATTGTCCTTAGGATAAAAGTAAAGAATTACTTTCTTCCCTAAAAACTCCTTAAGAGATACTTCTACCCCCTCTTGATTGTTTAATGTAAAATCCGGTGCTTTACTTCCTACTTCTAACATAAGAATCTCCTTTCACAAATACTAATTTTGACTCATCTGATAGATTTTCATCATATGAGAAATCTAAGCGATCAAACTTTGTGACCTCTTCTATAGTTGTTATCTTATGCTCTGCCATATAACGAACCATCTCACCTCTGGCCATCTTGGCGTAAGTTCCTTTTTCTATTACTTTATCGCCCTTTCTCTCTCCGAAAACACAAGTTACTAATTTCACATCTTCTGTAAGATATCGCTCAATACATTTACTATATTCTTTGGATGCTAAATTTAATATTAAATTGGTCTCTTTGCTTAGTTTATCATACAATAGACTTCCCCAGAAATCATATAAATCCTTTTTCTCAGATAATTTTACTTTTGACTGCATCTCCAAACGATAAGCTGTCACACCATCCAATGGTTTTAGTATACCATAAAAACCTGATAAGATATATAAATGTTCCTGTATATAATCAAGCTGGTCTTTCTCCAAAACTTCTGGTGCCATATATTGATATTGGATACCCTGATAAGAAAGAATAGCAGGAGTCAAATTCGTTTTTAAATCCATATTAGATACTCTCTCATAATTTAATGTAGCTATCTGATCGTTGCAATTCCACAGCTCTTTCGCTTCCTTGTAACTTAAACTTTTTAAGTAATCTAATAATAGGGTTGATTGTTCTATAAAACTAGGTTCTCCACATACAGGTAATGCTTCTATGTTTTCCACCATCTTTTTCGCTGGTGATATGATTATTTTCATAACTTCGTTACTCTCTCCTCCTCTTATGATTACCTTAAATATTGTAACATTGAATATTACTAACAGCAATTGAAATTTATTGTCATATTAAGGAATTAGAATATAAATTATTTTTATAATTATATTTTTCCATGAATAAAACTTCAGCATTAAATATGTTTTTATCAATCTCGACGTATAATTTTTAATAACCTTTATCCTTTACGATTAAAGATTCTAGACTATTATTTTAAACCTTCATAACATTTTCATAGTAATTGTCACTAATAAATCTTGATAACATATAGTATTAAGACAATAATAATATATTAGGAATGTCATGCAGAATTTTAATCCATTTGATGAAAAGCCAATACCGATAGAAAAAACCTTTATGGATTGGGGCGTAATTTATCCATGCTCGTATAATAAAGAAGAGACAGATCCTTATACAAAATGCCGTATTGTTTTAATGAATGGTACAGAATTTGAAGCACAATGGTTTTCTAGAAATTTTTCAAGACACTGTCCTGACAACGATTTAAGAAGAGAATTGGCAATCCTTCGTCGTATAGAGCAGCAACAACAAAAAAGAATTAGCTGTTTAAAGCCAAAGGATGAAAGTATCTTAGAGCATACCATCACTTATGAGCAATTAGCCGTTGATCTAACATCCGTCTTAGCGAAACAAGAACCTAATTGTACTGTAAGAAATGCTCTGAATTTTGCATTACTAGAAGATTTTGATCACCTCTTTCGTTATTCTAATCTATTAGACATGGAGTATGGAATTTGCCCAGAAAAATTAGTTGGCGGATATACTGAGATAATGCCTGCAAGGCCAACCATTTCTGAACATCGCCATCCAATAGATAGCATTTTCCCATATGTCAATAATAAAAAAGCTGATATCCTAACTAAATTAAACATTAATATCATTACGGCTGCTGAACAGCAAACGATGAATTACTATATGAATGTAGCCCCTCTATATGATAAATCCGATCTAGGGCGTAGACTCTATCAAGAAATCGGATTGATAGAAGAAGAACATGTCAGCCAATATGAAAGTTTAAAAGATACCACTGCAACTTGGCTAGAAGACTTGTTACTTCATGAATATACTGAATGTTATCTCTATTATTCCTGTCTCCTTACAGAATGTGACCCATGTATTCGCTGTATCTGGGAGGAATGTCTGTGTCAGGAGATTTCACATTTGCATAAGGCCAAAGATCTCCTTTACCAATACGAAAAGAAAGATTGGCAGCAAGTTATCCCTTGTGGAACCTTCCCTCAAATATTGTGTCTTCGTCCTAACATTGACTATGTTCGTAAAATCATTGCTACCACCACAGGTAATACCCAAAGCTGCTCCAGTATTGTTCCGCTTGGAAGCTTGTCACCTTGTGCTCCATTCTTTGAGTATCAGAATATTATGAATCATGACGTTTGTTGTGTACCAAGCCATAATGTTATCAATGCCCGCATTGATTGTAAAGGAAAGGATTATCGCTTCCAAACAGCACCTAATCCATTGGCGGAACTTCGTAACCGTTGTGAAGATAATGTAACCCTCGCACGTATTCCTGAGTGCACGCCGAGCGAAACTTCCGTATGTGGCACAACAGAAAATTGTTGTCAATGTAAAGCCCATACAAGCGAAGGAACAGTTTATTGGTAATTAGACTATTTACTAAGCATTACCTTTTTTATTAATCAATTTAACTAATATCACATTTATTACCCAAAGATAGCACCTCCATCAAAGGTGCTATCTTATAGATTATAAGTATTACAGTTTTTCTTAAAGTTAAATTCGGTCTAACAAGCCACAATCTCTTTAATAAAGAATTCCCTTCCACTTAGTAACTCCCAGTTTCTAGTATTACAAGTTGGGCATTGATGATGATGCTCTAATAGTCGAAACACCTTTTTACAATCTCTACAAAGTGCATTTCCCGGTAAAATCTCGATCTCAAGTTTCGTATTCTCTAAGATAGTTCCATCTACCGCTGCTGGATAACATTGCTCAACATACTTTGGTATCATAGAAGAAAGCTCTCCTATTTGCAAAACCACGGTATCTATTTCCTTGAGGTTCTGTTCTAACGCAACCCGCTCCACTGTTTTTACTACCTCGATTACTACTCCTAGTTCATGCATCACCATCACCTGTTTTTTCTTAATATTTATATTACATTGATCTTTCATCTTAAGAACAGAGCCTTTTC
>JAEWHR010000253.1 GCA_023387655.1 Bacillota bacterium | reverse complement strand
TCAATTAAGAAATTATAAGGACGCTTCAATTCAGGTGATTACAGAGATATTTTAATTAGCATATTACAAAGTTATTTTTATTAGCTTATTACAGAGGCACTTCAATTAGGAGATTATAAAGATACTTCAATTTAACATTACAAAGATACTTTATTTTCAGACTTTACAAAGGAACTAAATAGAATGCTTTATAACATGCTAATTTATCAAAGAATAAGATTTAAAGCCAGGAATCAACAAACAGATTCTAAGTAAACTAATTTTCCACTTAAATTCACAAAGAGGGTAAGAATACATGGATACAATTTATCAATTGATGGAAGCGTTGCTTCCGTTTGAGTTTATTTCCTATAATTTTATGAAAAATGCTTTGTTAGCGGTTTTAGTAATTACACCGTTATTTGGCATGTTAGGAACTATGATTGTGAATAACAAACTTGCATTTTTCTCAGATGCATTAGGCCACTCAGTGTTTACCGGGATGGCAATCGGTGTAATACTTGGAATAGGGGATACTAACATTTCTACCATAGCATTTGCAGTAGTATTTGCCTTATTGCTTAATTTTATTAAGAGAAATAACACCGCCTCTACAGATACAATCATTTCGGTATTTTCCTCCACTAGCACAGCCATTGGTCTGGTTATATTATCAAGTGGTGGTAACTTTTCAAAGTACTCTTCCCTTTTTGTCGGAGATGTATTAAGTATTACTCCAAAAGAAATAGGGTTATTAGTAATCATATTTGCATTAACACTTGTATTCTTTGCAACCTGTTTTAATAAGTTACATTCTCTAAGTTTGAATTCAAGTCTAGCAAGAAGCAAAGGAGTAAACATAAGTGTAATCGAGAATTTATTTGCAGTGTTGATTGCTCTAATTGTAATGTTATCCATTAAGTGGGTGGGGTTATTAATTTTAAATGCACTATTAATTTTACCAGCTGCAGCCTCAAGAAACATTTCCTCCAATATGAGAGAGTATCACTTGTTTAGTGTTATTATCTCTGTGTTTTCCGGTATCTTAGGATTGATCTTAAGTTATTACTTAAATCTAGCTACAGGACCGATGATAGTCATAATATCGGCAGTAATTTTCTTTTCTACGTTATGGATGAAGGGATTTGTAGAGAACTAAACTTTCGGTAATTAAGAAAGTTTCTCTTCACAGATAGTAAAAATTGGAACTAAAAAAGTCACAGTAAAGTGAGTGTGAACAAAATATTCTCGCGAAATGTGCGAAACTCACAAAGAACAACGATTTATTGCAACGAAAATGAGCGAAATTTATGGAATTATGTTGGTTTGATATTGTAAAAGTTTACAAAATTTGCTATACTGACCTCAGGCCAACTAATTAGAGGTGATAAAGTGCAAAAAAATTGGGTCATTTATTTAAAAATTATAGTAAACCTATTCTTAACAATTGTGCTAGGAGTTATCCTGCTTTCGTTTGGACCGAAGTTATTGGCATTCTTTTTCCCATTCGTAGTGGCTTATATTCTGTCATTGATAGCAAACCCACTTGTTAAGTTTATGGAAAAGAGAATAAAGATAGCAAGAAAGCACGGTTCTGCCATTATCATTATTCTAGTCTTGGCTTTAATATTTGGTTTGCTTTATTTGGTTTTATCAATGTTATTTCATGAGATATCGAATCTAATTACTGATATACCAAACATAGCACAGCAAATTGCCGAATCCCTAGAAGGTATTTCTTCTAAGTTTGTAAAACTGTATGAAGCACTTCCGCAAAGTATAAAGTCTTTCTTAGATAATCTTAACACGAGTGCACAAGGATCTTTGGACAAATTCTTAAGCGGAGTTGATTTAACCAGCGTCATTAAAGCTGGGGGATTCGTCATGAATTTTGCCGATACTGTATTTAAGATTATTATTACAATATTGGCAACTTACTTTTTTATTACAGACCGAGAGAAAATTATTACGGCTGTAAACAAGATTTTACCAGAGTCCATAAAACGATTTAACCGTATTATTAGTGATAATTTTAAGACTGCAGTAGGGGGCTACTTTAAAGCGCAGTTTAAAATTATGATTATACTTATGGTGGTAATGTTTATTACATTTGAGATTCTGGGAATAGGGTATTCATTTTTACTCGCACTTATCATAGCAGTAATCGATTTTTTACCGGTGCTTGGAACAGGGTTAGTATTTTGGCCATGGACAATCATTTCATTTTTAAATGAAAATTATGTAGAGGCTATAGTGATACTGGTATTGTATCTTGCATGTCAAATCATCAAGCAAGTATTACAACCGAAAATGGTAGGGGACAGCATAGGAATTAGTCCTTTTTATACTCTAATCTTTATGTATATAGGGTATAAACTCTACAATATTGTTGGTATGATATTTGGTATTCCAGTTGGAATGGTTCTCGTCAGCCTATATCGGCTTGGGATGTTTGAACGAATCATACGTGGTATTAAAATTATAGCCGCCGGGATTAACGATTTCAGAAAATACTAATTTTTAGAGCTTAAGTAAATATACATTAGACTCAGAGAAAGAATATATCAATGAGGGGAAGTAATTGAAAGGGAAAGGGGTATTATGAGTGGGGATGTAATAGGAAGATTATACAATGAAAAAGTCATCAGCGTAAACCAAATCAAAGAGATTTTACAGATGTACAACATAGGGAAAAAGCCATTAGCGAAATTACTTGGTTGGGGAGAAACCACTGTGATTCGTTATCTGGAAGGTGATATTCCGACTTCAGAATATACAGAAAAATTACATGAAATTGCAGAAAGTCCATTGTATTATTATCGGATACTTTTAGAGAATCAAAGTAAAATAACGAATGTCGCATTTAAGAAAAGTAAAAAAGCAGTATTGGATGTGATGATGCGTTCGAAGCTTCATGTATCAGCACAGTACATTATTAATCAGGCAAACGCTGAAATAAACGTTAGGCAAATCCAAAGTATATTATACTATTCTCAAGTTCTCTCCCTTGTTTTTATTGGAGAGGAGATATTTGATGAGGATGCACAACTAACGTACAATCAGATGCCATACTTAAGCCTCTATGAGGGACAAAAAAAGCAGGGAATCCGTACCATTGATATGAATTTTGACAAGTTAAGTCGTAATGATAAAGACATTATTGATTGTGTTCAAAATACTTTTGGTTGGTACGGTCAAAAATCAATATACGCAATCTCCACCGTCGAGAGAAAAGTCACGGAGGATTTATTAGAAAGTCTTAATAGTAAGATAGTAACGAAAGACTATCTGACCAATGTTTATAGTAAGATGTTTAATCAATTACAAATAAAATGCTATCAAGATTTTCCAAAGTATCTACAACAGAGGTTAAGTCAGGCAATAGGGAAAGATACCCTATATTTAACGAATGTACATAAAGAGATTTAATCATCGTTTTTAGAACGTACACTGATAAAAAATAGTTCATAAGAGAAGAGTTATCTTCTTTTATGAACTATTTTGTTTTATATGGAATTCTAAAGAATAACATCCTTTCACAACAGCCATTATATTTAATTGTAGGAATCTTTTCTTTAATAAAAAGCTTAATCTTTTATCTATGATATTTTATAAAATTTAGATCAAGAGAATTATTATAGTTTTCAAACATATGATAGGGCAATAATGACAAATGGAATAAGCTTCATTATAGCAATAGAAAAAGCTCTATTATGAGCAATAGAAAAAAGATTCATCATAAGCAATAGAAAAAGTTCTATTACGAGCAATAGAAAAAGATCCATAATGTGCTATAGAAAAAGCTTCATAATGTACAAATAGTAAAGCTTTATTATTCGAATTAGGGTTGACTTTATGTAAGAAAATATCTATACTAATCCATATTAATTATATAGGAATAATTAGAATCTTAAGTGTTTTTTTATATTATTTTCTTATTGCAATAGAGATGAAGATATGATTGCATATGGAAGGCTAAGACAAGATTAAATATAATGAAGTAACGACAATTATGCAAATACATTTACTAAGTAAGAAAGAGGAGTTTTATGTTAAATCAATTTTCAAGATCAGAGTTATTATTAGGAACTGAGGGAATGGAGAAATTATCAAAAGCAAGAGTTGCGGTATTTGGTATCGGTGGTGTTGGTAGCTACACAGTGGAGGCACTTGCAAGAAGTGGTGTTGGTACTTTTGATATATTTGATGATGATAAAGTTTGTTTAACGAATATAAATAGACAGTTGATTGCAACAAGAAAGACGGTTGGAAAGTATAAAGTTGACGTTATGAAGGAGAGAATCCTTGAGATTAATCCAAATGCGATTGTAAACACCCATCAATGCTTTTTCATGCCAGATAATGCTGGTAATTTTGATTTTAGTGAGTATTCTTATGTTGTAGATGCAGTGGATACGGTAACTGCAAAAATTGAGTTGGTAATGCGTGCGAATCAAGCCAATACAAGAATCATTAGTTGCATGGGAGCGGGGAATAAGTTAGATCCTACGAGATTTGAAGTAACGGATATATATAAAACCTCCGTTTGCCCTCTTGCAAAGGTAATGCGTAAGGAATTAAAGACAAGAGGAATTAAGAAATTAAAGGTGGTATATTCCAAAGAACCTGTTAGACAATCACTTTCTGATATGGCTCTTAGTTGTAAGACTGGATGTATTTGCCCTCCAGGAGCGGAAAGAAAATGTACACAGAGAAGAGCAATTCCTGGAAGTACATCCTTTGTTCCATCGGTAGCAGGATTAATTATTGCAGCTGAAGTGGTGAAGGATATTATTGGGATTACGGGGGCCTAATAGGGAGTGAAAATTAAAGAAAGTGTTAAAGTTGTGTATCATAACTAGCTACTAGAATCGGTTTCTTAGAGTCTTAAAAAGCAAATATATTTTAATTCAAGAGGGGGAGTATAAAATGAAGGAAGAACGTATTATTAGGGAGTTTTGTAAGTTAGTTGAGATTGATTCGCCCTCTTTTGGAGAGCGCAACATGGCAGATCAATTAAAATCTTATCTTATGGAA
>JAEWHR010000171.1 GCA_023387655.1 Bacillota bacterium | reverse complement strand
AAAAAGGGTGATTCCTTCTGCAACACATCCTTGGAGAAGAGATGCCTTTATTAAATTTATCCCTTATGACTTATTGCCTGAAGGATTAACTGCTTAATTTCACTCTCAGCATTTCACACGCCTTTTTTAGGTTTGTTTGCTATGCCAAATTTTATTTATAACATAATATGAAACCTCAAAGTACTTCTTTATATATTCCGTATAAGCACCGATTTCATCGGTGCTTATACTAAAACATTTTTAGGACATTTTCAAAAACGCTTGACAGTACTAAAACGTAAAAAGAATTAGCAGTAGTAGAATGTAAAAAGAGTTAACAGTAGTAAAACATAAAAAAGTTAACAGTAATAAAACATAAAAAGAGATAACCTTACTTCGTTAGAAATCGATTCTTTCAAAAGTTCTGGTTATCCCTATTTATTTATCTAACTATTCTATTCTCCAAGTAAGACCGTTTCAGGAGCATGAAATTGTATTTTAATTGGCTTCTTACCAGTTAACTGTATACTTCTGGTATCTGGCTGCGAATCACCAAGAAACAACTCATATTCTCCTTGATTTAAGATAAATTCTCCTTCTTCATTGTATAACCCAAAAGCTCTATCATTTAATTCCAATACGATATCCCTTTCTTCCCCTGGAAGTAAGGTTACTTTTTTAAGGCCTTTCAACTGACAATTAGGAACATCTTCTCCAACATATTTCACATATGCTTGTGTTGTCACCGCACCTTCATAGTTACCGGTATTCTTAACCCTAATCAGACACTCGATTTTACTCCCTTTCTTTAAAGTATCTGTATTGACACGGAGTAACGTATGCTCGAAGGTAGAATAACTTAAACCATATCCAAATGGATAAAGTGCTTCATTCTTCATATAACGATAAGTACGATTTTTCATTGAGTAGTCTGTAAATTCAGGTAGCTCTTCCGTCGTACGATAAAATGTTACTGGTAACTTTCCTTCCGGATTTCCATTACCAAAAATCAATTCTGCAATCGCTCTTCCACCTTGTGCTCCTGGATACCAGCCTTGAAGTATGGCTGGAATATGATCATCAGCCCAAGGAACAGACAATGCACTACCGGATAGAAGGATTAAAATCACCGGTTTCCCACATTCATAAATTGTTTTTAAAACCTCTTCTTGAATGCCTGGAAGCCCTAAGGTCATTTTATCTCCGCTGGCAAACTGATTTCCTTGATCACCCTCTTCTCCTTCTAAGCCTGGATCAAGCCCCATGCATGCAATCACGACATCACTATGTTCACAAACTGCTCGCACCTCACCAATACGATCATTTTCCTGACCTAAATTGGAGATCTTCTTTTTAAATAAATGACAACCTTCTGAATAATATACTCTAACATCTTCTGGTACTGCTTGCTTTATGCCCTCTAAAATAGTAATATATTCCGAAGCTGTACCTTCATAATTCCCCACCAATGCATTGCGGTTATTTGCATTAGGGCCAATAACTCCAATCGAGGTTAATTTCTTTGGATTAAGAGGTAGCATATTCTCTTCATTTTTCAATAAAACGACACACTTTTTCGCTGCCTTTATATTAAGTTCTTTGCTATCCTTTGTATCTACTTTGTCATACGTGATTGTACTATATGGTACCTTATCTTCAACCTCAAATAATCCGAGTTTCATTCTCGTTGTAAATAGACGAATAAGTGCAGTATCAATTGTCTCTTCTTCTACATAACCTTCTCTTACTGCTTGAAGTAGATTTACAAAGAGATTTCCACAGTTTAAATCACAACCACGATTCATCGCCAATGCTACTGACTCTACTGCGTTTGAAGTAACCATATGATGCTCGTGGAAATCTTTTATCGCCCAACAATCCGAGGTTACATGACCTTCAAACTCCCATTCTCCACGTAAGATATCTTGAAGAAGCCTTTTACTTCCGCAGCATGGTTCTCCATTCGTACGATTGTAAGCTCCCATTACAGCTTCTACCTTATGCTCTTTCACAAGTTTCTTAAAAGCTGGAAGATAAGTTTCACGTAAGTCTTGTTCAGAAACTTCGGCATTAAAACTATGTCTAATATCTTCTGGGCCAGAGTGAACTGCGTAATGCTTCGCACAAGCAGCTGCTTTTAAGTAAGTTTCATCATGCCCTTGTATACCGTCGACAAAACGCCCACCTAATACACCACTAAGAAAAGGGTCCTCTCCAAATGTCTCATGCCCACGCCCCCAACGTGGATCTCGAAAGATATTTACATTTGGAGACCAAAAAGTCAAACCTTTGTAAATATCGTAATCTCCATATTTTTGTTGCGCATTAAATTTTCCTCTGCCTTCGGTTGATATGGTATCTGCAATCTCTTCAATTAAATCTTCATCAAAAGTGGCTGCTAAACCAATTGCTTGTGGAAATACTGTCGCTACGCCTGCTCTCGCTACTCCATGCAGTGCTTCGTTCCAATAATTATATGCCTTAATGCCTAATCTAGGAATTGCAGGTGCTGAATGTAAGGTTTGAAAGACCTTCTCTTCCAGTGTCATTTGTTTTACAAGCTCTTTCGCTCGTTGAATAAACTCTTGCTGTGTCTTCTTTGCTGTCATTGTAGATTCCTCCTAATTTAGAATTTAATAAATGCTACTCTTTCTCGTATGTTTGACACAAGACGAGCCAACAAGCTGTCTCATTTGTCAGAAATTTAATGGTTATTTCACTAAGAATAGAAACATGTTATATCGTGAAAAAAGTATTATTTTTCATTCTAACAATAGATTATGATGAATTGAGTAGATAATCATTTCAAATATTGCTATGTTCATATCATATTGTGCTAATTATTTGACAAAGTTAAATTATCCCTAAAATATCAAAAATTCTTAGGTTATTACAACAGTTTTCTAACAAGGAAGTATGCAATTCCTATACTACTAAGGATATATTTAATATCTTTAGTTTAGTAAAATATATTGATATGGTAGATGGTTTCATTGCGCCGTAGTATATTTACATTTTTACCAAATTAAGGTATGATTTAGATTGAATTCTCCTTCGAAAGGAAATAAAATTATGCGACAGATTCAAGTGAAAAATCCAATTCTGTCTGGATTCTATCCAGACCCCTCGATAGTTCGTGTCGGTCCTGATTATTACCTGGTTAACTCTACGTTTGCTTATTTCCCTGGTGTCCCTTTATTTCATAGTACCGACTTAGTCCATTGGGAGCAAATCGCCAACATCTTAACTACAAAAGAGCAATTAGATCTAACGGATTCTCCTCATAGTGGAGGTATTTATGCTCCTACAATTCGTTATCATAATGGAGTTTTTTATATGATCACTACCAATGTATCCCACGGAGGTAATTTTATTGTAACAGCAACAAATCCACGTGGCCCTTGGTCTTCACCTTATTACCTTAACGGAGCAGATGGTATTGACCCTTCCCTTTTTTTTGATGAGGATGGCAGATGTTATTATTGTGGAACGAAAGGTCGAAGAGAGGGAGCTGCTTTTTTTGGAGATAATGAGATCTACGTTCAAGAACTTGATCTAACTACAATGAAGTTAATTGGTGAATCCTATGCTATCTGGCATGGAGCTATGAAAGGAGTAGAATGGGCAGAAGGACCTCATCTATATAAAAAAGACGGATGGTACTATCTAATGATTGCAGAAGGCGGTACCGGGCTAAATCATGCGATCACAATGGCTAGAAGTAAATCCATTACAGGAATTTTTGAGGGTTGCAAAAGAAATCCGATATTTACACACAGGCATCTTGGAAAAAACTTTTGGGCTATTAACACTGGTCATGCAGACATCGTAGAAACACAAGAAGGGAATTGGTTTATGGTTTTATTAGCGAGTAGACCATACAACGGATATTGTATATTAGGACGGGAAACCTTTTTAGTACCAATTCTATGGGAAGATGGTTGGCCTATTGTAAATCCACAAGTTGGACTTTTAGAGCAAACTGTTTCGATACCAGTACATAAAGCCCCTCAAAATGAAAGTATGGCAGAGGATCAAAAATTTGGTCATACCAACACCATAAAAACTTTCCATGAGCCCTCATATGATGAAATGCAAATAAACAATAGTGGGTACTCCCTAACCAGTAACAACTTGATAGAGAACTTTCAACGCAAAGAATTACCACCATGTTTTATGTACTTAAGAAATCCCAAAGAAAGATATTATGAATTAGGAAGAGAAGATGGCCTTCGTCTATATGCCTCTTCTGTGAAGCTAAAGGAAGACGCTTCTCCAACTGCAATCTTTATTCGCCAAACAAATATAAACTATCGTTTAGAAACGAAGGTAATTGCTTCACTAACCAATGAATCAAGTGAAACCGGTATCCTATTAATGCAAAGCAATCATTATCACTACCGCTTTTGTATAAGAAAAAGTACATTACCAACCGTTACTCTGATAGCCTGCGATTCTGGAAAGGAACAGATAATAATAGAAAAGATACTTCCTAGAATTCCGAAATATCTAAGAGTAGTTGAAACAGGGTTAAACTTAAGCTTTACCTATTCTTATGATAATGAGGAATTTGAAAACCTTATATCCAATGTGGATGCAAGCTTACTTAGTACAGAACGTGCTGGAGGATTTGTAGGAACCTGCCTTGGTCTTTATGCATATACTCCATCCACTACATTTGGTGAAGACTATGCAGATTTTTCATATCTTCATTATCAAGAATTGAATGAGTAATAGATTAGTAAGAAACTTTATCACAGGAATGGGGTGTCCTATAGGTAATCCTCCGAAAGCTAACACGCTTTCTTAGGAATACCTATAGGACACCCCATTCTATTTTGTTTACTGAAATCTAGGTTTGATTTATTATGCAAATATTATGAATGAAATCTCTTTTTAACTCTTTTTAATTCTTTTATATATTATTTATAAATTCTTTTATATACGCTCTTATAAACACTTTTATATATTCTTTTATATACACTTTTCTATATTCTTTATTTATTCTTTTATATATTTTTGTATGTTCCAGTATAAATACTTATATATTTTTTTATATAAATTCTTTCATTCCTACTTTATTACTTTAGAAATCCATTCACTATCTGAGCTTCTGCCTCTGCTTCTGTTAATCCAAGTGTCATTAATTTCGTTATCTGCTCTCCAGCAATTTTACCAATTGCAGCCTCATGAATAAGACTAGCTTCTAAATGATTTGCTGTGATTTCAGGTATCGCACTAACACTTCCACGATCCATTAAGATAGCATCACACTCGGTATGCCCATAACACTTGTTATTTCCATTTATTTTTGATAAAAAGATTTGGTGAGAATCCTCCTTAGCAACAGAACGTGAGATTACATTTGCTCCACAATCTTCTCCATTTAAATTCACTTCAAAATCAGTCTTTGCATACTGTTTTCCATGGGTCATAATCTTTTCTTTAATCACTAAGGTAGCTTTATCTTCTAAAGTTGCCTTTGTGGTACGAATGGTGGAATCCACTCCTTTTATTTGAACGGTATCCATCTCCATGTAACCGCCCTCTTCAATATGAATTATTGTCTGTGGATTTAAGATTCTTTCACCACTTCCATCTCCAGAGCCATAGTGTTTTTCTACATATTTTACTTTTGCATTTTTTCCTATGAAGAAGCTATGAATTCCATCGTGTTCTGCTTTTTCAGAACCTCCGTTATGAATTCCACAACCTGCAACTATTGTTACATCCGAATCTTCTCCAATAAAGAAATCATTGTATACTAATTCTGTTATACCGCTCTGACTTACCACAACTGGTATATGAATACTCTCATTCTTAGTTCCTGGTTTTACAATTATGTCAATTCCTGGTTTGTCTGTTTTTGTAACTATATCGATATGTTCTGTTGTATTTCTGCCAGCACTTTGTCCATTTACTCTTAAATTATAAGCTCCCTGTGGAACCTCGTGGAGGTCAGCCACCTGTATGAGCAATTCTTTTTGTATTGCGTCCATTACTTATGCCTCCCCCTTATAAAATTTGCAGCTTGGTGTTTCACTTAATAGTTTCGGTAGAATTTTTTCTTTTTCATCTACTTCAACTATGCTTCCATTTGCGATTACAATGATATCATCTGCAATATTAAGGATACGTTCTTGATGTGAAATAATGACGATAGAACCATGGATTTCCTCATGCATCTTTTCAAACACTCGAATGAGGTTATTAAAGCTCCATAAGTCAATCCCTGCTTCTGGTTCGTCAAATACGGATAGCTTCGTTTTTCTAGCAATAATTGTAGCAATCTCAATACGCTTTAACTCACCGCCAGAAAGACTCGCATTTACTTCTCTATTGATATAATCCTTTGCACAAAGTCCCACTTCAGAAAGATATTCACACGCTTTGGCAGTACTAATGTTATTTCCGGCAGCTAATGTAATTAGATCCTTTACTGTAATTCCCTTAAACCTAACCGGTTGTTGAAAAGCAAATCCTATACCTGCCTTCGCACGATCTGTGATGCTCATCTTAGTGATGTCTTGTCCATCAAAGAGAATCTGACCGGAGGTTGGCGTCTCAATCCCTACTATTATTTTTGCAAGTGTAGATTTACCGCCACCATTTGGACCTGTTATTGCAATAAATTTATGATCATCTATAGTTAAATTTATATTTTTTAATATGTCTTTGTTTGTTTCACCAGATATACCAAAGGACACATTTTTTAACTCTAGCATGACTTAACCCCCAATCTGCGTACCCAATCTGTGGCAAGGTGAATCCATCCCTGACATTCTGGAGTGACACAACGGCCATCTGAGGTTTTTGTCTCTTCATTTGCTAATGCTAATCCATGACATCCAACTGGGTACATATGAAATTCCACAGATATATTATTCTTTCGAAGCGAGTTAAGGAGCAATAAGGAGTTTTCCACTGGCACAGAGGCATCTGTATAAGTATGCCATAAAAATACTGGTGGCATATTCTCATTCACTTGCTTCTCTAAAGACATTTTATCTACCAAAGCATCATACTGACTTCCAAGAAGACGTAAGAAAGAATCCTTATGTGCGTACTCACCAGAAGTAATGACTGGGTAACATAGTACACAACCATTTGGTCTTAACATCTCTTTGGTAGTATGAAGTGCTTTTGAAAGAAAATCCTCTGCCCAAAATACTCCGAGGCTACCTGCCAAATGGCCACCTGCACTAAACCCTGATATCACAATACAATCTGGATCCACATTCCATTCCTTTGCATGCTCTCTTACTATCTTAACACTTGCTGCAAGTTCAAGCAAAGCAACTGGATATTCTACTGGAGCTACATGATAACGAAGAACAAAGGCATGGAACCCCGCTGCTAAATATTGAATCGCTATCGGTTCTGCTTCACGGTCGGAAGTTCTACTATATCCACCTCCTGGACAAATAATAACAGCAGGACGTATTCTGTTACTATCCACCTGAGGAGTATTGTCTAATACATAAGTATAAAGCTTTGCATTTTCTGTAAGCTCATATCCTTCTAATTTAATATCAATAATTTCGTGCTTCATATTAAACCTCTATTCTGGCGTCTTATCGCCTTTGTTATAACGCTGTTCGAAAATTTTACATCATTTTGGAATTTTCCCCAACAGTTTTCAGTATATCATACGTATATCAATTTTTCTACAAAAACTAACGATTTGCTATCTTTGAAGCATGAAAGCTCCACACACATAATCTTGACATAAAGTATGCTATCGAATATAATTTAGTGTGTATATTCTCATTTGTCAATAATAAGAGCATATGGAGTCTGCTCCTATTATAACCTTGACTGAGAAGTTATGTAACATTCACATAATTTGGACTTTGCTTAGGGCACTGTCCATAACCACTACTCCATAGCAATATGGATATTTTTATTATAAGGAGATGATTCTTTGGACCCCGTCGCCACGCAGTTAGTCGTGTTGTTTTTCTTGTTACTATTGTCCGCAGTTTTCTCATCTGCAGAAACTTCCCTCACTACAGTAAATAAACTTCGTATTCGAAGTATGGTAGATCAAGGAGTAAAAGGTGCAAAAACTGTTAGTACATTAATTGAAAATCCTGGAAAGATGCTCAGTGCCATCTTAATCGGAAATAATGTTGTAAACCTAACCGCTTCTTCGTTAGCTACAACCCTTGCGATTTCGATATGGGACAATAAAGCCGCAGGTATTGCTACCGGAGTATTAACTTTGTTAATCCTCATTTTTGGTGAAATTACCCCTAAGACACTCGCAACCATCCATGCAGAAAAATTAGCTTTTTTCTATGCACCATTTATTTACTTTCTGACTCAATTACTCACACCAGTTATTTATGTTGTGAATAAGATGTCATATCTTCTGTTATTTCTCATGCATGTTGATACTAATAAAAAATATGCAACGATGACAGAAAATGAACTCCGTACTATAGTTGATGTTAGTCATGAAGAAGGTGTAATTGAAAGCGAAGAAAGAAAAATGATAACCAATGTAGTGGATTTCGGTGACTCCCTAGCAAAGGATGTCATGGTTCCTAGAATAAATATGGCTTTTGCAAGTGTTGATATGTCATATTCTCAATTGATTGAAGTATTCCGCGAAGAACAATACTCAAGAATGCCTGTATATGACGAAAACCGTGATGATATTATTGGTATCATCAACTTAAAGGATGTATTCTTTTTCCGTGGTGATTATAATGAGTTTAATATTCGCGATTATATGAGAGAACCATATTATACCTACGAATACAAAAAAACCAGTGAATTACTAAATGAGATGCGAAAAGAATCTTTACCTATGGCGATTGTACTAGATGAGTATGGTGCAACTGCTGGTTTAATAACCATGGAAGATTTGCTTGAGGAAATCGTCGGTGAGATTCGTGATGAATATGACTATGACGAGGAAGATGTTATCACCAAGCTTGGTGAATACGAATACCTTGCTGATGGCTCTGCAAAATTAGATGAAATTAATGAGTTTATCGGATTATCCTTAGATTCTGAGGATTACGACTCCATTGCCGGTCACATTATTCATTTATTAGACCATTTACCAGAACAAGAGGAACAAATTACAGAAAATTATGTAACCTATACCGTATTAAAAGTAGAAAAAAACCGAATTGATAAGGTTCATATAAAAATAGAACCTGAGTTATATAAATCAAATACAGAGGAAAGCGAAGTTTCCTAATAATATAGAGAGAATCCTGCCTAAGTTTTGAGCAGGATTCTCTCTTTTCTAATTGAAACAATTCCTAATTAGTATTATAACTTTCTTCTCTCATTAATCATGAGTAATGTTTTTTAAAGTTCAGTGAACTCTAAGAAATAAACTTTTTATATTCTTTCTCTTTATTAACAGCTGACCGGAGAGATTCTACTTGGTTTTAAAATTATATATTCAAGATTCTCATCGCAATGTTAAAGTAAATAATAATAGAACATGTATCTACAATAGTTGTAATTAAAGGTGCTGCCATTATTGCTGGATCTAGGTTAAAACGCTTTGCAAACATAGGAAGTATACACCCTAAAGCCTTCGATAAACAAACTGTCGCAATTAATGTAAGACCAACAACCAATGCTAATAAGGGATCATGATACTGTATAAAGATACGTAATCCATTCACAGTTCCAAGAATAACACCTACTAAGAGAGAAACACGTACTTCTTTAAATAAAACGCGAAAGACATCCTTTGATCGTATTTCATCAAGAGCCATACCTCGAATTATAAGGGTAGAGCTCTGAGATCCACAATTTCCACCAGTATCCATTAGCATTGGTATAAATGAAACTAATATCGGAAGCACCTGAAATGCATTTTCGTATCTTGTTATCAATGCTCCAGTTACTGTCGCAGAAAGCATTAACACCATCAACCATGTTATACGGTTCTTTGCATGTTGAAATACAGACGTTCTAAAATACGTATCCTCCGATGGTGCAATCGCTGCCATTCGCTCAAAGTCTTCCGTAATCTCATCCTGCATAACATCCACTGCATCATCAATGGTGATAATTCCAACCAACCGAAACTCCTGGTCAACAACTGGTAATGCTAGGAAATCATACTTGTTAATTTTTCTAACCACTTCTTCCTTATCATCATGTGTATTCACTGTAATTAAGTTGGTCTCCATAATATCAGTTAGTACAGTATCGTATTTGGCAAGGAGTAAGTCCTTTACTGTTACAATTCCTTGTAACCTTCTGCTATCATCAAGAACATAACAGGTATATATAGTTTCTTTATCCAAACCAATTTTTCGTATCTTTGCAAATGCTTCTTCAACCGTCATCGTAGCTTTTAAATCAATAAATTCAATGGTCATCAGACTTCCAGCACTATCGGATGGATACTTTAAAAATTCGTTAATTAATGCCCTCTGCTCTGGATGAGCTTGCTTTAAAATTCTTTTTACAATATTCGCTGGCATCTCCTCGATTAAATCTATGGTATCATCTAAGAAGAGTTCTGATGTAACATCGTGTAACTCTTTGTCTGTCATTGCATGAATCAGACGCTCTTGAAGCTCTGTATCCATATACGCGAAGGTTTCGACTGCCATATCTTTTGATAAGAATCGATATAATAGAATCATATCTTCATTCTTAAATTCACTTAAAAGCTGTGCGAGATCAGCATTGTTTATAGTTTCTAAATACTTTTTTAACTCGTTGTAATGTTTACTTTCTAATAACTGTAATACTTTTTCTTGCATGGTTATGCCCTCCTATCATTTTCAATCAAGTTGGCATAAAACCATGGGCACCCTAAATGTAGCCACCCTTTATTGCACGCCAAGGAGAATAGACGATATCAATTCAACCTCTTTTTTTGCACATATTTCTTGCGTATAGAAAGTTTTCAGTAACTTTACTTTATAATACTGATTCCCCTTGACGCTACGCCGCTTTGGTTTTATGCCGCTACTACTGTGACTGGCATCGTCCATTCTCCTCACCTCTCTTTCTATGTATAAAAACTTAGACTCCTTTTTGTTGTATGATATATTTCATACCATAATACCATTACAATAAAAAAAGCCCTGCTCCCTTACCAAACCTTCGGTGAAAGAACAAGGCATACGAATCTACTTAATTCGCAACATTTAACCGTTCAAGCTTTAGCATCGCAGGGCGTGGCATCTATTCGATGCCTTGAAATTGCGTTAGGTTATGCCTTGAATCGACACAACCTGCTAACCAACTAATAGTGTCTCCATTATTTCGCGGTAGCAATCCATATCCCTACGGTAGCCTCACCTACCGAAGTTTAATTCCTTACATACTATACTACGTATGTTATTATATGTCAACTAACAATTGCTATTTTCTAAAAATCTACATTTATTACTTCTTGAAACTTTACAATTACTACTTTCTTGAAACTTCACAATTGA
>JAEWHR010000121.1 GCA_023387655.1 Bacillota bacterium | reverse complement strand
ATGAAACCAGTGTATGTACCGAAGTCACCACATGAGAAGGCAATGCAGCGTGCCTTAATACAGTATCGTAATCCAAAGAACTATAAGTTAGTAGTGGAAGCTTTAACCTTAGCAAATCGTACTGATTTGATTGGTTATGATAAGAAGTGTCTGATTCGTCCAAGTTATATGGATAAGGATAAGTTTGGAAGTAAGCCTGTAGAGACTGGAAAGAATCCTACGAGAAAAGGTAGTACAAGAAGTGCAGCAAAAACAAGCCAAGGTAGAGAGAAGATTGAAAGTGGCCATGGAAGTAAAGGTACACGAGGAGGCTTTGGAAGTAAGACAGGAAGAAGCGCACAAGGTAGCGATTCAAACCGTTTTGAGAGTAAAAAAGTAGAGAATAAAAAATCTGGTAAAAAGATTCGAAATACTCATAAAAAGAAATAAAGAATAGTTTTTATGCTATAGATACTCACAGAAAAGAGATTGATTCTGTGAGTATCTATCATTACATAACAAAGTACTTTTAGCAACAAAGTTTTTCATAGAAGTAAATATTATTCATAGAATCCAACTTATCACAGAAGCTTAATTATTTAAGTTGTAAACTAATTAGTTAGAAACTATGAATAAAAAGTAATGTGTATGGATCAAGATAGGAGGAATGAAATGGATTATTTATCAAAAGTCAATTCAGGAAGTCTCTATCTAATTGTAGCGCTAGTGTTAGCCTTTGTTACCGCCGTTTGCATAATCTTTTTAGTAAAAAGTTACCGTGCGGGAATTGCAATTGGAATGGACAAAAAAGTGCTTAGGAGGACTATAACAGCAAGTGCAACTTTTACGGTACTACCAAGCATTAGCATATTACTGGGAGTTATTGCGTTGAGCGGATCGCTAGGTGTACCGTTTTCATGGTTAAGATTATCTGTTATTGGTGCACTACAATATGAATTAAATGTTGCGGAAGTAGCTGCAACGAGTACAGGGCTTAGTGGGCTTAAGGTTAGTGAAATGTCAATGGAGGCTTTTGTAACCATTGGATTGGTTATGACTATTTGCATCTTATCCGGAGTTATTTGTTGTATTCTATTCTTAAAGAAATATTTTAAGAAAATTAAGAGTAAACCAAAGACAAAGGAAACTAACAAAAAGAGTTTTGGGTCTTATGCCACCATTGCTATGTTTATTGGATTGTGTAGTGCGTTTCTAGGTTCTTACATAGGAAAATTAACCTCACAACATGATTATATGCCTGTTTTTACAGCAGGAGTGGCAGCAGCTACCATGGCAGTATTTGAGTACCTTACGGTGAAAAAGAAGTTGGCCTGGGTGGATAACTTTAGTGTTGCAACGAGTATGTTAATTGGTATGATCGCAGCAGTACTGCTTCATCTTGCAGTATAGTATCAGAGGGAGGTAATGTGAAAAATCAAGATTTTTCACACACGAATTTGTGCTGTTGCCCAAATTCGAATTGCACCAGAATGGAGGTTATTATGAAGGAAGATGAAAAACAAGTTTTTTTCGAACAATATAACAATCAGATGTTTTTTCTTGGGAGACTTTTATTAATAATTGCAATGTTTTTACTCCTTAGTGTACCAATTGTGATTGGCATCATCTACGATGCCACACCAAATATGAGGGGGGTATTAACAGCAATTGCAAAGGTCGGTATCATATATATTCCGGTTGGGATTGTTGAATTTCTAGTTTATTCACCAATGCTAGGCGTTTCTGGAAGTTTTTTAACTTTCTTAACTGGTAATGTTACGAATCTAAAGGTGCCTTGTGTGATGAATGCAAGAGATATTGCAAAAACAGAAGAAGGTACTCCGGAAAATGAGATTATTTCATCCATAAGCATTGCAACAAGTGCGTTAGTAACCATGCTCGTGATTGTAGCTGGTGTTATTTTATTAGTACCCCTTAGTCCTATCTTAGAAAATAAGGCGTTGACCCCTGCATTTGATAATGTAGTACCAGCATTATTTGGAGCGCTTGGTTTAAAATATTTCTTAAAGAGTCCTAAGATAGCGATAGTTCCATTTCTGTCAATGAGTATTCTTTGTATATTGGTACCAGCAGCGATTTCACAAGCAAGCTTACTGATGATTCCTGCAGGTGGGATGGCGTTACTCATTGGATATTATATGTTTCAGAAAGGAAGGTTGTAACTATGGTTTTATCTACACTATTGTTTTTAACTGGAGAAGCGGTGTATCGAATTCTTTGTAAGGGAATCCTTCTCATAGTAGCACTTATTCTTTTTTTACTTCTTATTGCAGTGATACGAACGCTATTAATAAAACCTACAGCGGCGAAGACTGCGGCAATTGACTATCCCAAAGATGACCGATCTATGGAGTATGCTAAGAAACTTTCCAAGATGATTCAATGTGAAACTATTTCAAGTCGTTATGAGAATGATATATCTAAGTTTCGAAAGTTGCATGCAGTACTAGAGGAGTTATATCCATCGGTACATAATAAGTGTGAAAAGTATGAAATTAACGGTAATCTATTGTTCTGTTTGAAAGGAAAAGGGAAAGCAGAACCTATCCTTTTAATGAGCCATCAAGATGTTGTGGAAGCTACGGGCACATGGGAAGAGGATCCATTCAGCGGTCTAATAAAAGATGGTGTTATCTGGGGGAGAGGAACGGTAGATACGAAAGGAAGTCTTAGCTGTATCTTACAAGCAGTGGAAGAATTAATTGAGAGCGGTTACGAACCTGAAGGGGATGTTTATATCGCAAGTAGTTGCACGGAAGAGTTTTCAGGGGAAGGTGCTCCTTCAATTGTGGCATTTTTAAAGCAACGCGGGGTTAAACTAGCGATGCTAGTAGATGAGGGCGGTATGATTGTAGAAGAGCCGCTTGGTGGTGTGAAAGGTCTCTATGCAATGGTAGGAGTATTAGAAAAAGGATATGGTGATATTAAGTTTACCGCTAGAAGTAATGGTGGTCATGCGAGTGCACCAGGAAGAAATACTCCTTTGGTACGTCTTGGTAGATTCATGACTGAGATGGAGAAGAGAAATCCTTTCCGAAAGGAATTTAACCCTACGGTTAAAGAAATGTTTCATCGATTGGCTCCGAATACTGATTTTGGTCTTCGTCTTGTATTTGCAAACCTTTGGCTCTTTGCTCCGTTACTAAAGAGAGTGATGAGACGAATAAATTCAACAGGTGCAGCGCTACTTCAGACAACCATGGCATTTACAACTGCAAAGGGTTCGAATGGTTTAAATGTATTACCTCAAGAAGCATATGTGACAGCGAATATGAGATTTATTCCTCATCAAGGAACAGAAGAAAGCATAGAACTTGTAACAAAGTTAGCAAGGAAATATGATATTGAGACAGAGGTTATCTATAAGGATTATCCGTGTCCAGTAGTGGATTACAAAGGAGAAGCTTTTGGTAAAGTGGAAAAGGCAATTGAAAAATTGTTTCCAAAGGTAGGAGTCGTACCTTATGTTATGACTGGTGGAACGGATGCAAAATATTTTAGTGATATTTGTGAGAACTGCATACGTTTTGCACCGTTATACATCAATAAGCAACAGTATGCTAGCATTCATGGACTTAATGAGAACCTTAGTGTAGAGGTATTATCAAAGGCAGTGGATTTTTATAAAGAAATTGTGTATAACATGTAGGAAAAAGAGATTTCTTGTGGATAATATCCTTATTTTATATGGTGTTAGA
>JAEWHR010000115.1 GCA_023387655.1 Bacillota bacterium | reverse complement strand
TGGCGATTCTATGATTGAAACAATCAAACAGAGATAACTGCATTATCAAGACCTAATTTGAAAATTTCTTGATAAAAGGAAGGGCACAACATATTATATATTAAGTATGTTGTGACCTTCCTTCATTTTACATTATTCCATTCACTTAATAAAATAACTACTTGGTTGGTATTCCATATAGTTATAGCTTCATAGGAAGGATAGGAAAGGGATATATGAAAGGTATGTTTTGCTCATATTGGTGCAAAATATTAAAATAATGTATAGGGTTTATCCAAGAAAAACACAAAAAAGAAAAAATGCATATTTATTACAACATTATTTCACAAAAAGAGGTACAATTCTATTAAAAACGTGGTATAATAGAAAGATACTAAATTGCTTAGGAGGAAGGAAAATATGCTGCGATTATCTAGAACTGGGATACGTAACCTCGCTTCGAGTGATCTCGTTTATTCCCGTGGCCTGCAGTATTATAAAAGCAACCGAGTGACAAATGCGACTTTCTCAAAATCCACAAACCAATATAAATTTCTTGTAAAAGGTAGTTATACTTACCAAGTTAGCATTACAGAGAAGGAAGAAGGGGCTTTTGATTATACCTGCAATTGTCCATCTCATTTGAAAGAAAAAGGAGCCTGCAAACATGTGGTAGCAGGTCTGTTGTTTTTATTAAAGTATCAGGAAAAGTCAACGATGGAAGAACCAAGTACACCGGAAGAAAAACGGGCTTTTCAAGTACTTGATTATTTTGCAAATCAAGATGACACTCATGCAGAGGGTGAAATTTTTAAGATAGTACCAACCATAACTTTGCCATCCATGTTACGCCAAGATTCCCAAAATGCATTTCTTATGTTGCATGCTGGTAACAACCATATGTATAAAGTTCAATCCATAAAGAAATTTTTAACAGACTACTATACTCATCAAAATATAATTCTTGGGAAAGATTTTAAATTCATTGCAGGAGAAAGTGAATTTGATAGAACCTCGAAAAAAGTGATGGAGTTTTTAATAGAAGTATTAGAAATTCAGGAGTTAATAGACAAAACCTCCTATGCCAAACTTTTTGCAAAGCATCAGATGATATTAACAAAAAGCATGTTGCTAAAATTACTTTCTTTACTTGGTACAAGTTCTTTTCGTTTGGAGTTAAATCAAAAAGTATACGAAGATGTTAGATATATCAATGGAAATCCCAATATAGCATATGAACTCGACGTATATGAAGATAGCATTTTGCTTGATTATAAAGAAAAAGAACCTGTTATCCCGCTGTCTGAAGGTGGGGAGTTAATATTTTATAATGGCTTTATATTTACACCAAATAAGCGCTTTATAAAAAATTATGTACCATTTTATAATACCTTAGGACGCGAAAAGAAACCATTGGTTTTTCGAGGAGATAATAGGCAGCGCTTTTTAGAAGAAGTATTACCAAAACTACACGATACGATGGATATTGAGATACCGGAAAGTTTAAAGAACAGATACCTGGTACTACCAATGCAGGCTTGTGTTTATCTTGATCGGTATCAAGGTGGAATTAAAGCAGAACTTAAATTCCGTTATGGAGATTATGAATTCAACTGCTTTGAAAGCCCTAGAAGTGATGAATTTATTGTAGTAAGGAGTAAGGAAGAAGAGTACGATGTGATGCGGCTCTTAGAGCAACTTGATTTCGAACCACATAGCACATTTTATCATCTAAAGAACGATAATAGTATCTATGAATTTTTGACAGGTCGTATCCATGACTTACAAGCAGTGGCTCAGCTTTATTATTCTGAGACCTTTAAAAAGTTAGGAATAAAAAATAGTAGTAGCTTCAAGGTAGGTCTTCGAATCAGTAGTGATATTGATTTGCTGGAGATGGATTTAGAATCGGAAGATATCCCGCAGGAAGAATTAAAAGCTCTCTTTCGATCCTTTCAATTAAAGAAAAAATATTATCGCTTAAAAGATGGTAGCTTTATAAACTTAGAGGATGAGCAAATTGCTAAGATGTCCAATATCTTAGAAGATTTAAATGTATCAGCGAAGAATCTAACGAATGAGCCTATTAAGTTATCAAAGAGTAAAGCTTTTTATTTGGAAGATGCTCTGAATGGTAGTAATTTGTATGTTGAGAAGAATGAGGACTTTACGAAGCTAATTGATACTATATTAAATCCTGCAGAACGTGAGTATGTTGTGCCAAAACGGATTGATGCTACACTAAGGCCTTATCAGAATGTAGGTTACCGTTGGTTACGCTCGTTGGCAGATAATAACCTTGGTGGTATTTTAGCTGATGACATGGGACTTGGAAAGACACTACAATCCATTGTTTATATTGCTTCGGTTGTGGAGGAAAATAAAAAAGAAAATAAAAAGTTTCTTGTGGTTTGTCCTACCTCTTTGGTTTACAACTGGCTGGATGAATTTGAATCCTTTGCGCCACACTTAAGAGCGGGCGTAGTATCTGGAACACCTAATGAGAGACAAGAGAGAATTGAACAAATAAAAGATTATGATGTATTAGTAACTTCCTATCCGCTGATTCGAAGAGATATTAAACATTATCAGGCAATCAACTTTCACACTGTATTTATTGATGAAGCACAATTTATAAAAAACGCTGCCTCCATCAATGCACAATCTGTAAAGTTATTAAATGCCTCTCATCGATTCGCTCTTACTGGTACACCAATTGAAAATAGTTTATCTGAATTGTGGTCTATCTTTGATTTTATCATGCCAGGATACCTTATGACACACTCAAAGTTTGTCAATCAATATGAAAAACAGATATTGAAAGAAGATAAAGAAGCATTAGAGAATTTAAATCGTAGAATTCATCCATTTGTTCTACGTCGTATGAAGAAGGATGTTTTAAATGATTTACCAGATAAATTAGAAGAGAAGATAGTAACAGAGATGACAGAAGAGCAAAAGAAGGTATACGTCTCTTATCTTGCCGAAATTCGAAATGATATTTATAGTGAAATTGCTACAAAGGGTATAGAAAAGAGTCAGATGAAGATTTTAGCTGCACTTACTAGACTACGTCAAATTTGTTGTCATCCATCTACCTTTTTGGAACAATATGATGGAGGAAGTGGAAAACTTAATTTATTGTTAGAAGTAATTGAAGAAGCATTGGCAAATGATCATCGTATTCTTATCTTTTCACAGTTTACCTCGATGTTAAAGATAATGGAGGAGGAGTTAAAGAAACTCTCTATTGATTACTTTTATCTGGAGGGTAGCACACCAATTTCGGATCGAAATGATTATGTAAAGCGTTTCAATTCTGGAGAAGGTTCTATCTTTTTAATTTCGTTAAAGGCTGGTGGAACTGGTCTTAACTTGGTTGGTGCAGATACAGTAATTCATTATGATCCTTGGTGGAATCCAGCAGTAGAAGAACAGGCAACCGACCGTGTTTATCGTATTGGTCAAAAGAATAATGTTCACGTTATTAAACTATTAACTAAAAATACGATTGAGGAAAAAATCTTTAAACTTCAAAAGAAGAAAAAAGAGCTATCTGATTCAATAATTCAGTCGAAGGAAGTATTTATTAATACTTTAACAAAAGAAGAGTTAGAAGAAATTTTTTCATAAAAGTTTTTGCTATTATAAGGTGTAAGGCCCACTTATGGAACCTTGTTACCAGTCCGAAAATTATGGCTATTTCATAGCTAAGAGTATTTTATATATATAAAAGGGAAGTAAAACCATAGATAAGTTCATTGACTTTCTAAAGATTTACTTCCCATTTATTTATTAAACTATAGTAACCTATGATGCAGTCACGTTTTTTTATAAAAATAGCTTTTAGAATGAATTGTGTTAGACAAACTTAGAATAACACAGCAATCTTTATATTCAATAATTCTTTTACTAACACCACTTAGGATTTAATAAGATTAGGATCATGCTTATTATCCTTCAAAGTGATTATTATAGAATTCTTCTACAATGTAATCTAAAAAGGCATTATCAAGAGATCCAAATTCTTTAACAACCAATCCTTTGATTCCTTCCATTACCTTTATAAAGTTGGCTTCCTCACTATAGTTTGCTTCTTTCATTGAAGCAATAACTTGTTCTGTCACTGTTTCTTCTAGGAAATGGTTGATTTTTGTTGTCATCTCATCTTCGAAGATAGCTTCTTTTGCAGTCTTTTTTGCTCTTGTTACCGAATTAGCTCCGATTGCAATAAAAGCTAGGAAAAGACCTGTCATAACAGTATAAGAGAGAGGTCCATTGATAAAGCTGATCACTCCCATGACATTTAAGATAACAAATACGATACCGCCAATACCAAAAGCAAAGAAGGTAACTGCAGTGGAGCGTAGTTCTTTACTTTTCTCAGCTTTTTTTTCATAAGCGCCGCCATCATACATCATGGAGGCTATTTGGTCTTTTTCTGCTTCCTCTTGTTGTTCTTTTAGAAGAGAAGACTTAGGAGAAGCTTCCTCCACTAAGTCTATGAGTTCATTTAAGTCATCCTTTTCTTTTGGAGTGATTTTGTCAAGAGGTTCTTCAGTGTCCAAATTTTTAATCTTCTCATCCTTTTCCTTTGTTTCTAATTCAACCGTGTAGAAAGCCTCGAAAGCTTTTTTAGCCTTCTTTAACTCAGGTTCATGAACATAAATTGGATAGCAATCTTCCTTATTAGAATATTCATAGTAGCTTTCAAAATTAGAGTAAGATAAATACTTTACTAATTTTTTAGCATCCTCTTCCTTTTCAATAGAACAAAGGATTACATAATCGGATACTTCTTCCAAGTTTTCAACAAGTTCTTTACCACAATCATGGCATGTGGCAATACCTTCACGATACTCTGTTTTACAATCTGGACACCAAGGCATTTAAGACCCCTCCTATTTTGGATTTTATTCCGCACGGAATAAGTGATAAGCTTTTTTACCTTTCTTTACAAGTAATGCTCCATCGGAATTAAAATCATTGGATGTAAACTTACGTGTAAAATCAGTTACTTTAATGTCATTGACAGAAACTCCACCTTGTTCAATATTTCTTCTGGCATCAGAACGGGAGGTAGCAAGCTTTGCATCTATCATCATAGTAATTAAGTCAATGCCTTCTTCAAATACAGCAGCGTCATAAGTAGTAGTTGGCATGTGTTCACTGGTAACTCCGCCTGCAAAAAGACTCTTAGCAGCTTCTTGTGCTTTCTTAGCTTCTTCTTCTCCATGAACAATTTTTGTGATTTCGTAAGCAAGAACTTCTTTCGCATGATTGATTTCTGCACCTTCTAATGCTCCCAAACGGCGTACCTCATCCATAGGTAAGAAGGTAAGTAAACCAAGACATTCTTCTACTTTAACATCTTCGATGTTTCTCCAGTATTGATAGAACTCATATGGCGTAGTTTTCTCAGGATTTAGCCATACAGCTCCCTTCATGGTTTTACCCATTTTTAATCCCTCACTGGTAGTTAAGAGCTTAAAGGTTAAACCAAAAGCTGGTGCCTGTTCTTTACGGCGGATTAAGTCTACACCACCAAGAATATTAGACCACTGATCATTACCACCTAACTGTAACTTACAGCCGTATTTCTTATAAAGAACCCAGAAGTCATAAGACTGCATTAACATATAGTTAAACTCGAAGAAAGTTAATCCTTTTTCCATTCTCTGTTTATAACATTCTGCAGTAAGCATCTTGTTTACGGAAAAATGAACGCCTATCTCGCGTAAGAATTCTACATAGTTTAGATTTAATAACCAATCCGCGTTATTTGCAATAATTGCTTTATCATTACTAAAATCAATAAACTTTGATAATTGTTCTTTAAAACACTGCGCATTATGATCAATGGTTTCTCTTGTCATCATGGAACGCATATCAGATTTTCCGGTTGGATCGCCAATCATAGTGGTACCACCACCGAGTAAGGCAATTGGTCTATGTCCTGCACGCTGCATATGCATCATCGCCATAACAGTTAAGAAATGTCCTGCTGTTAAACTATCAGCAGTTGCATCAAATCCAATATAAAAAGTTACTTTTTCCTTTCCAAGTAGTTCTTTAATTTCTGCTTCATGAGTCGCTTGTTCAATAAACCCGCGCTCTAAGAGTACGTCATAAATATTTTCTGACATAATCTTTTCCTCCTATTTCAATGATTTGCATTGATTCACACGTTTGAAAGTTTATATATTAAATATAGGATAGTTTCTAATATCCTAAACTTTTCTGTGCAATCTAGTGACATTTTGTCACAAACTACCTAACATTATAAATGATTTGTATTTATTTTTCAATGAAATTTGAGATAGGAGTGATGTTTTACTAAAGGACGAGGGTTTCCTAAAGGATAACAACACGTTACGAATAGATTCACTTTTAATAACCAGGTGAATATTATATAGTTCTTTGTATTTCTTTGCGCTTATGATATACTATAAGAAAATTATGGGAAAAGCACAAGTTTGATACGAGTTATAAAGGATTAGATTTTAGTGCCTGGCAGTGAAACAGAGGGAATTTCAGGAATGGAGGTTTTATAGAATGTTAAGATTGAAAAAGGGTTCTTTAAGAGGTAGAGATATTGTTATGATAGTATTCCTAGTTCTTGTTGTGTGCATTATACTCTTATGGAAGCCTTTAAGAATGGATCGATTTTCATTAATACCAAGTAAAATTGATTGGGTGGATTGTATTATGGTGAATGATACAAAGTATTATAATTCTACGTTTCCACGAGAAGAGATTGCACAGTCAGAAGTTGGAGAGAAGATTGGTAAAGTGAAATTTATCGTTTCTAAAAAGGTGAGTAATTCAAGTTATAAATTAAGAAATTTCGATGCTACATATTTAGAGGAAGGCACTAAAATATACCGTATTTTAAATTCAGAGGATTCTATTGCCGCTGAGATTGATGGGAAATACTATGTTTTTAAAATTGATCCTAGAGAAATAAAGTAGTAAAGGGAAAAGAAACTCTATATCTCAGCTCATTCTGCTGTAGAGTCTCAAGCGATTTATAAAGCGATTGGATGTAGAGAAGCACTAGAATATAGTAAAGAAGATGTAGAAAAAGAACCTTCGATTGTCAATTGGAATTTAAAAATAATAGAATTTATTTATAAAACAGATTGACATTACTTCATTAATTTGCTAAGATTAGGAAAATTTAAACAGACAAAGGTTATGAAAAGAGGAGTAAGTATTGTTTGACTGTTACAGAGAGTCTCAGTTTGGTGGAATGAGACACAGCTACAATAGCGAAAAAAGACTTGGAACTGCGTACCGACTGCATATATTATTATGCTGAGATTACGATGGGAGTGCCCATTATAGCACCAGAGTATCGATGAAAGTCCGTACTTGTAAAGGCTTATTTTGTAAAGAATAAGTGAATTAAGGTGGTAACACGTGATGTTTAATCTCGTCCTTTTATGAGGACGAGATTTTTTTTATTTTATAGGAAAATACGCTCTATAAATTAAAAAACGCTCCGCTAAGGATGCGCATGTCCCGCTAAGGTAGTTATTGATTGGACATTGTTTTTACCATGTATAATTTAAGAAAACTCCAAGAAATGTTGATATACTTACTGGGTTTGGTGTAAAGAGATTTGAAAAGTAGGCTTTTATAAAGCACGCTATAACTTAGGTTGTATACTTCTACGCATCTTGATAACTCAAAGTAATAAGCTTTGCTAAAGAAAGGAGTTTCTATGGGTATTAAAGAATTAGAAGAAGTTAGAAGACAAAAGTTAGAATTTGTGAGGGGAGTATACAATCCTTATCCGGAACGGTTTCCTATAACTCATGAATTAATTGAGGCTATGCAACTTGAGGATGGAACGAAGGATGTAACAGTTGCTGGAAGGATTCTATCCATTCGAAAGATGGGAAAGCTTAGTTTTGTAACTATAAGCGATATCTATGGGAAATTACAAGTTGCAATACGTAGGGATGATGTAGGCACGGAAGCATACGAGTTCTTTCGTCAAGGACTTGATATTGGTGATTTTCTTGGTATTTCAGGGGAAGTATTCACAACCCAGACTGGTGAAAAGACAATCAGAGCACAAAGTCTTACGTTTCTTGGAAAAGCTCTCAAGCCTCTCCCTGAGAAATTTCATGGTATTACAGACAAGGATAGTTGTTATCGCCAGAGATATTTGGATTTAATCATGAATGAGGACACACGAGAACGATTTTTATTAAAATTTCAAATGATAAAAGAAATTAGAAGATACTTAGAAGATGCAGGGTATCTTGAAGTTGAGACACCGATACTCATTGATAAACCTTCAGGAGCAACTGCACGTCCCTTTATTTCTCATCATAATGCACTGGATATGGAAGTATACTTAAGAATTGCTCCAGAGACCTATTTAAAGCGTTGTATTGTTGGTGGAATTCCTAAGGTTTTTGAATTTGCAAGATGCTTTCGTAATGAGGGGATGGATGCAACTCATCTTCAAGACTTCACGATGCTGGAAGGTTATTGTGCATATTATAATTATATAGATAATATGAAATTTCTACAGACAATGTTAACAAGTGTTATTAGTAAAATATTTGGGAGTAGCATTATTATGGTAGAGGATCAAGCAATTGATTTTTCAGGAGAATGGGAGATTGTTACTTTCCGGGAGTTGTTAATAAAAGATTGCGGAATTGATATCTATGCATATGAAAACACCCAAAGTTTATTAGATAAGATTAAAGTGGAAGGAATCGAATTACATTCAGAAGCTCCAATTGAACAGCTTAGTAAGGGGAATCTTATTGATTTATTATACAAAAAAGTCAGTCGACCAAAGATTATCGCCCCTACCTTTTTAACAGAACACCCGACATCATTATCTCCTTTAGCCCGTGCCAATGATGCCAATAAAGAAATTGTTGATCGTTTTCAATTAATTATTAATGGTGCAGAGGTTATTAATGCGTATTCCGAATTAGTGGATCCAGTAGAACAAAAGAAGCGTCTATTAGAACAAGCTACGGCAAAAGCAAATGGTGATGAGGAAGCTATGACAATGGATTCTGATTATATCACGGCAATGGAATATGGTATGCCACCGATCTCTGGCTGGGGTATGGGGATAGATCGTTTTCTTCAGGTGTTAATAGGGCAGGATAATCTAAAGGATACGGTACTATTTCCTATTATGAGACCATTAAATAACGAATAATTAAATTTGGTGTGATGTAATAATGGATAGTTGTAAGTAATACTAAGACGAAAGTAAATAATGTTGTAAGCAAATGAAGGGCAAACAGAAAATATGCAACTTGGTTAAGTAATATATTATTTATTCTGTTGAAAGGAAATGTTTGGTATGATATATTAATTTTACGATGTAACGAACAATTTTTATTTCTTGTGATTGATATTAAAGGGGGGCTATGCAAATGAAAACTATGTTGAAAACTATGCGAATGCGTAAAAATGGTATTCCTGAGGATTTATTGCCTTTGTTTGAGAACATTGTTCAAACATATAAAGGAGACGAATGCGACGAAAAATTTATAAAAGCAATGGAAGAACAACTCACTAAGGAGCAACGCTTCCGGCTATACGAGCAAAACGGAAGTTGTAGCGGTACTGGATACGATAAAGAACGCAAAGCCTTCGCACATGAACACGCTGACAAGCCCCTTGCTAAAAGGCTGGAACTATTTACAAAGACCTTTGGCAGAAAAGCAGTTTTGAATGATGATAATACAATCACAGTTACTTTTGCCTGTAACCATGGATACTACAAGCATGCACCAAAAGGAAAGTTTCAATTTCCGGCATCAATTGAATCATATTTTGAACGATGCGCAGGTGGACGTTTGTATGAATATCAAAAAGCTTTGGGAATAAAACTGAAGATTAAGTCAGTTGATGTGTCTTCCCTTAATGAAAATATTGTAAACCCCGTTGTATTTACGTTTGAGATAGTGGAGTAAAACAGCAAAGAACTCTATATGTTACGAAGCCAGACGATAGTACAGGTCAAACAGAAAGGGAAAATGTGAAGAAAGAGTTAATTCACATCGAAGATGAAAGTTTATGAAAGATATGATTTATCGATATCATTACCGTGGACATGTTTCCTATGAAGGGGATTTTAATCTAGAGGAAAGACTTGCGGAAACAAAAGTACACATAAAAAAACTAATAATGGAACATAAAGTAATGACCGTCTGCCTCTATCGGCATGAAAATATGCTATTTGCCTATTATGAATCGGTTGGAGAAGAATTATCACCAGAAGCAGTGTTTGGGGATTTACATGATTGTCTAGCAAAATGGCCTGGGGAAGATACTCCACGTGACTGGGTAAGAATGCATCATATCTACTGGCATTGTATTCCTGAGGGAATAGAGGACTGGAAAAGAGTTACAAGACCAGAGTTAAGAAGAGGTAGGATTGCATATCTAAAACCGGAGACTATGTTTGAATACGTATATCATCATGTTGCCATCACAAACGAGGGGTTACTTGTCGGAGATAAGTATCAATCCATAGGGTTACATGAGAATATCTTATTTTCTTATTTTGAAGAACCAAAGACAGAGATTAACATAAGGAGAGATGTGTCAAAACCATCGAAAGCGATTGACGATTGGCTTATGGTTGATCCGGGCGCACATTTTATCTTATGGGAAAACGATCAGCATTTTACCTTCATTGAAACACTGATTGCTATGGGCGATAATGACGAAACATTGAGTTGATGGGCTACGCCTGCAGTTTACAAGTCCGTCTGACTTTGCTTATAGGATAATAAAGAGAGCGAAAGCAAAGAGTGCTTTCGCTCTCTTTATATTGTAGTACATAAATTTACTGATTCTCTAATTCTTTTGATATCTTTTTAATAATATCTCCATCAAAATCTTGAGTCTGCTCCCAATACATCATGCCACCTAATCGCAGTTTCTTTACAGTATCTGCCTTGTATCGAATTGCTTCTAAATCTTCATAAGTGATCCAAATATCACCATTATAAAGATAGGCAGCTTTTGAGGAGTCATCCCAGTATCTGGTATAACCATTTTTAGATATATAATTTTCCTTTAAATTATGATAGCTGAAATCTGCTTCTTCATGAGAAATTGCGGCTTCTGCAGCCTGAAATAGTCCATGATTCTCAGATGGAACACCTCTCCATCCATATCCGTATGCAGGTATACCTAAGACTAATTTTTCGGGTTTACAAACTTTTAAATACTTTTGTATTATTTGATATGTATTTAGATGATTAGGTACTTCTTTGCAATTCTTTAAATTACTATGATGTCCTGTTACCTTGGACCAGGTTCCAACATAGTCATATCCCATGAGATTAATATAATCTACAGTATCACATACTTCTTTTATACCAAAAGTCTCCACAGCCCAATCACCCATAGGTGCTGCAAATGATAGTGTATACTTTTTATTACTTGTTTTAGAAATCTCATTGAATTTTGAGTGTATTTCTTTCATCAAAAGTATAAAATTTTCAGTATCTTCAGGACGTGCTTTTATTAGTCCAGAATTATCTAATGTAGGATATTCCCAGTCAATATCAACACCGTCTAGGCCATAGGTTTTCAGTTGGGAAGCAATGCTGTTTATAAATATAGAACGGGTTTCCTTTGTGATAGCCATATCAGAAAAACCGTCTGCACCCCAACCACCGATAGCCAAATTAATCTTAAGATTAGGATAATTATGTCTCAACGTTACTAATTCTTTTGAAAGGTATAATTCTTTGATTGGATTTACTTGAAGGGTCGAATCAGGTGCTATTGTTCCAAAAGAAAGATTTATGTCCGTTAATAGGTCGCCAGGCACATCTTTGGCATGCCAGGTTTTATAAATCGGTAGATAAGCCACCTTTTTAAATTTAACCGGTTTGTTTTTTACATTAAATAATCTAAAAATTTTCCACGATGCAAAACCTATACCAGTAGTTCCAATTTTTCTAAACATGATTACCTCCCTATCATTATATTAAATAGTATCTTACACGAGTGGATAATAGTAAGCAAATAACAATGTGATACAGTAGTACGACAAGCAATCAATAATAAATAAAATTAAGTAGGGGTATTTTATTAATTAGCCTCCTACTTGATTTATTATTCAAAATAGCAAAATTTAAAACCAATTTTTGTAAGATA
>JAEWHR010000090.1 GCA_023387655.1 Bacillota bacterium | reverse complement strand
TCACAGATAAACTCATACCCTTTTAAAATATAATAAGCTGCACCAATAACCCATCTCGCAACCCCAACAAAGAGAAAAGATAATAGACAAGCGATGCCTGATGATACAAGTAGAAAGGAGGAGAAAGGGACCAATATTAGATTAACTAGAACAGAATATAGTGGAATTTCATAAAAGAAGTAAGATAATAATGGTAATGTCATTAGCTGCGTTGATAGACTTAATAAGGAGGCTTCCATCAACTTTTTTATTAACTTGTTGTGAGTGAAATCACTTAAATTACGTAACTTAGGATAAATCAAAACGATTCCAAGCACAGCCCCATAAGACAGCAAAAAGCCTGGGGAAGAAAGTTCTCTTGGCTGTTGTATTAGAATGATTAGTGCACTAAGAGATATTGACGATAATATATCATAGGTTTTCCCAAAGATAACAGACCCCAGTGATAATGTAAACATAATAACTGCTCTCTTTGTTGAAACAGAATAGCCTGTTAATCCACCATACCCTACTAAGAAAGCAACTGCTAAAAAAATGGATGCTTGTATTGACATTCGAAATTTGGCTAGAAGTTTATACATGGCATAACCTAGTAAGGATACATGTAAACCACTTACCGACATCATATGTGAAATTCCGCCTTGTTGATATAAGTCTGAAACATCCTCAGGAAGCATGGATTTATCACCAAATAAAATAGCATTCATAACACTTGCTTCTTTCTTAGGTAAGATAGAATACATTTGTTCTGTAAGCCATTCTCTACACTTGTAGAATACATGGGAGAGTCGAAAAATCTTGCTTGAATATAGTGTTACTTCCTTTGGATATAATTTAAAACTGATGTTTTTTGTCTTATAATAATTATACTCATCAAATTGTCCAGGATTTCTCGCATAAGACAGTGGACTTAATGTCCCACGAAGAAGAATGGTATTCCCTATCTTATAAGTATCTCCATTTACTATCTCAGGTTGTTTTTCAAGAGTGATATATACTTGAATCTTCTCTTTTAAGTAATATTTCTTAGGATTCTTATCATCTTTTGTTAAAACTTCCCCCTCCCCAATAATAAAAATCTTTCCTTTCTCAGTTCTACTTATGTCGTATATCTTTCCCAATACAGTAACTTCTTTTTTCTCTATTAAATCCTGTTCTATGACTTCTAATTTTAATTCTTTCTCCATGAGATAAAAACCGAGAAAAACAGAAAAAATTATAATTAGTGAAAATCCCATGTAATAATTATAACCACTTGGCTTTGTCCTATCTTTCTCTTTGAATAAATTCCCTTTCAATATTGTACTTCTAGTTGAAAAAGTATACTCGTCAAACATTCTACCACTGTAGAGTTGTGATGGATTTCGTTTCTTTTCTCTTTTTTTCTTAATAAATAGGGAAGATACTATTAAAGTAGCTACAAGCATAAGAAAAACACCAAAACTTTGATAGTCAACGGGTGTATATCGATATGTAAGATTTCCTAATACATATCCAAGCAGTATCCATACTAGGGGACGTTTTATCATAAGATATCCTCCTTACAAATAATATAAACTCTACAACGGATTAAGATGGTAATAAAAAAAATGATTTTGTTACATAGAAGAAAAAACACTGGTTATGAAGATGGAAAATGGGATATTGCTGGAAGCGGACATGTTGATGAAGATGAGACAGCTCAGACGGCAGTGATTAGAGAATACCAGGAAGAACTTGGCATAGAAGTTCAAAAAGTGATAGCAATTTTGAATAGTGATAATAATTTCTGAATAGCGATAATAATTTCTGAATAGTGGTAATAAATTTCTGAATTGCATTTAAAAAACGTTATACAGTGAATATAAATCATTTCATGAATTAAAAAGATATAATCAGATGATAAAGATGTAATTAAGACTTAGACATTACATATCGAAAAAAGCATAAAAGGAGGAATAGAACTTAAGACAGTTCCATTCTTCCTTTGTACTTAGTTATTGTTAATATTATAATAAAAATTGATTAAACATGTATATTGATATGAAAGCCAGATAACAATTTTATATATTAAGATAGCTTATTTCTCACTCTTAATAATATCAAGATTTCGCTCCAACGGATGGTCAAGCGCAATCTTACGATATAAATTGGTTGTTTCACCATCAATCAAAATCTGTACCTTGTCAATATTCTCTTCACTAATTAGCGTATTAACAATAGAATATATCGTTGCTGCTTCCGTTACATTTGGCAATTTATTTAAGAATTCGGAACTAAGATCAACTGTACATATCCCATCTTTTTTGCTAATTTTATTAAGAACTGTATCTGCTGGAATTGTTGCCTGCATTCCAGCTTGAACTTCAACATCCAGTGGACCTTCGATTAATTGTTCAATTATAATCTGTTCGATTGGTATACTTCCGTCATATTCAATTCTTCGTACGGATTCCAACAATCCATCCCCAGCTTCATTGGCAAAAAAGAGAGATACTTGGTCCACTTGAGAATATGAAGTCATCTCTCCTACATTGTCAATAAATTGGTCTGCACTCATCAAACTAACCCAGTTCTCACCGTCCAGCACCAAAGGGCGTCCATTCACTAAGAATTCGATATAAGTAATCCCTTCAATCTGAGAAAATGTTTTTACAATAGCTGCCCTCATCAATACTTCTGAGATACCAGTTACATTATAATAATTAATATCAAACCCTAATTGTAATTGTCCTGCTTCTGCAAATCTATAACCAAGCAATGTAATTTCACTTGGTTTTGCTAATTTATATTTTGAATTCTGGGGTTCGATACTTAATGCTTCTATAAATTCCTCAACCTGTCCTTTGGTATCCGTACTTTTTAATTCATAAGGTTCTGACACAATTGCAGTCTCATCCTCATTAATATAAAATAATTTAGTTCCAGATACTGGTTCATTCACTTTCTTATGACATCCTATAAGGAAGAGGGAAAGGCAAAGGAGAAACCAAAAGCAATATTTTTTCATATACTTTCCTTCCTAATGCGATATTCTAACCTTACCTACAGAAAAAGTAAGTCTATTCCACGAAGCTCCATTGGTTTCATGTTGATTGTAACCAAATAAACTATAAACTATAACATAGCATAAGTAACTATGTTTGTATTAAGATTATCCTACACCAAGTATTTTGCACCTTATGGAATATAACTAAGCGGAATTCGTAAAGTAAAGGTAGAACCCTCATTTTCCTGACTATAAACTTTGATAGCACCATTGTGCATTAATACAACATTCTTAGTGATAGAAAGGCCAAGACCTGTACCACCAGTTTGCCTTGCTCTTGCTTTATCAACTCGGTAAAATCGTTCAAAGATGTTGCTTTGTGCACTTTCAGGAATTCCTATTCCAGAATCTGCTACCTTAATATAAAAATATTTATGGTCTGCATTTAAGGAAACACGGACCCAGCCGTCATCAATATTATATTTGATTGCATTTTCAATTAAATTCGATATCGCAAGCGACAATTTTACTTCATCAACTTCTGCTAACACGCTTCGAAAACTTTCATATACTAACTCAATGTTACGCTTCATAGCAATTGGTTTTAAACGTTTTAGTATAATTTCTAACAGTTCATTAATACTAACCGTCGCAATATGCATTTCACCTGTCTTTTTATCAAGTTTTACTAAGGATAACAAATCCGTAATGATATTATTCTCACGCTCTATTTCTTCATTAATATCCGCCATAAATTCACGATAAAGTTCAACCGGTGCATCTGGTTGATTTAATAAAGAATCGGCTAGAACTTTGATGGAAGTAATCGGTGTTTTTAATTCATGTGATACATTGCTAACAAATTCTTGTCTAGATTCCTCTAATGTTTTCATTCTATCTAACATCTCATTGAACGAATCAGATATTTTCTCGATTTCAGTGTAACCTTGGATATTAAATTCATCATCCATATATCCATCAGAAACATGATGGATGGATGAAATAATTGCTTTTAATGGCTTTACCATGCGTTTAGAAAAAATAAATGCTACTATAAATAATACAATCATTATAAGCCAACAATAAATCATAGCTTTTTGGCCCATATTATTGACGATTGCATACTCTCTTTCTAAAGAGACATTGATGATGATAACGCCTAATGGCAATGTCTGATCTGATGATATGATTGGAATCATAACTTCAGCTCTTTTTTTTCCTGAATTTTTCTTTATACTGTTTGTCCCTCGTAAACATTTTATAACATCCGAGGATAATAAGACCTTACCAGCTTCTTTTTCATAAGTATCAGTTATTATTTTTAATGTATTATCTACAACTAAAATTCTACCATTGTATTGGTCTGCTAGCAACGATAATTGAGTTGTAATTTCATCCGACGTCGTATTTGTTAAAAAACCACTAAATAATATCTTATTAGCAACAGAAGTTCCATAAATCTGAACATTATTTAACTTCTCATTAATGCTTTGTGACATATACGATTGAATTAATACGGTCGTTAAAATGGCAGCCGGAACAAATCCGACTACCATTAATGCTATCAACAAACGTATACGCATACTTTTAAAAAAACTTTTAATTTTTGAAATAATAGCCAACACCCCATTTTGTATGTACATACTTAGGCTCGCTAGGATTTTCTTCTATCTTCTCCCTTAAGCGGCGAATATGCACATCCACTGTTCTGACATCACCCGGATAATCATATCCCCAAACGATGTTTAATAAATTTTCTCTGCTGTATACTTTATTCGGATTAAGAACAAGTAACTCTAATACGTCAAATTCTTTTGCGGTAAGGTTGATTTCTTTCTCTGCAATGAATACTCGACGACTTTCACTGTCAATTTTTAAATCTCCATATACAATCGTCTTAGAACTCTCTGCCTCTGAAGTTTTTCTTGAATTTCTTCTCATAATTGCTTTGATTCGAGCTTTTACTTCTAAAATATTGAATGGCTTTGTAATATAATCATCTGCGCCATATTCTAGACCGAGAATCTTATCCATATCATCACCTTTCGCAGTTAACATGATGATTGGCATGTTGGAAAATTCACGAATTTGCTGGCATACCTCAAATCCATTCATTCTTGGGAGCATAACATCTAGAAGAATAACATCATATTCCTTTTGCTTTGCAAAAACTAATGCTTCTTCGCCATCATAAGCACAATCTACTTCCATACCGTCTTGTTCGAGGGAGAATCGAATTCCCTTAACGATTAACTTTTCATCATCCACTACAAGCACTTTTTTACTCAACGAATCCACCTCTTTCATCTTGTATCTGTTTTTTCCATACTGTTATAACAGGTAGAAATTTGTAACTTACCTGCTCGATACATACGGCTACTTTCCTACCGTAATGAAATCCTTCATTCGATTAAAAACTGCTGACTTAATTCCGGATATATTTTGTAGCTCTTCAATAGCGGAAAATCCCCCATGATCTTTACGATATACGATAATACTCTCCGCTTTAGCTTCTCCAATTCCAGGTATGGTCATAAGTTCTTCTTTGGTAGCTTTGTTTATATCGACTTTTGTTTTATTAGAACTTCCATCGCTCTTTTCTTGTCCTAAAGGACTAGAAAATACGACTTCTGCAACTTCTGCATTGGATAGTGTTTCCACTTCCTTTTTGCTTGGAACATAAATCCTTTGTCCATCTGTAATCATAGCAGCTTGATTAAAAGCATCTTCTGCTGCTTCCTTTGTAAATCCTCCTGCCGCTTCAATTGCATCCACAACTCTCGCTTTTTCGGAAAGGCTATACACTCCAGGATTTATTACTTCTCCGCAGACATGAATTACAGCTTCTGATGTCAGGTCTTGTTCTAAGGTATTTCCTTTTGTTACTTCTTTTCCTTGTATCGAAGTAATGTTATTAAGTTCTAGAGAAGTTTCGTTTGAAATTTCATCCTTTGGATTGTTTATGTCCTTCTGAAAGTTTTGATCTTTCTGCTCCTCTAACTCACCATCTAACAGTACTACTTCGGAATCTGCTTTTTCACCAAAAACAGTACTATAATAAATACCTCCAGCTCCTATCAGAGCTAAACTTAAACAAAAACCTACAATTTTACGTTTTTTCTCCATGGGATTATCCTTTCTTTGATAACCTTAGGAGCAATAGTCTCAATACACTACACAATATTATTGTACCTAATTAGAAAGGTGAATACAAGTGGGAAAAAACAAATATTTTTTGATTATTTATAACTAGGAAAAGATTGAGAAGCTCACTTTTATTGAATTACACTATTTTTCCCATTTAAATGTTATGATACCACCAATCATGAGAGCCAATCCAATTAACTTTCTCCATTCAAAAGGTACTTTTTCCACTCCAAAGATACCAAACAATTCAATAATATAAGAAACAACTAACTGTGCAGTTACAATAAGAATAGTCGCTTTCGCTGGTCCAAGTGAACCGATACTTTGAATTACTGTAAATGTTATGAAAGCACCGATCGCTCCGCCGAGTAACATGTACTTATCTTGAATCCGTATTAACTGTCCAAAGTTTCCCTCTCTACCTGTGATAAAATATGCAGCTAAACAGACAATTAACGCTATAAATTGAACAAAAGAAGACGCTACCCACACACTTGTTTGCTTTGTAACACCGGTATTAAATACACCTTGTATACTCATTAACGCACCTGAAATTAATGCTACAACCCATCCAATCATTCTTAAAAAACCTCCTAATTATACTATCGTTTTATCACGCATAGTTTCTTCAATGTCTGTAGTTTTCCCTATTTTGCTAAATTCTATGCTAGAAAGTAATGAATGGAATCGCTGTAACAATAAAAATAACCCCGACAGTCAACAGGTAACATTGGTATCTTTTGCATACACGTTTCCGCCTGTTAATGTCGGGACTAAAGTTAAACTTCTATTTTTAATATTTCTTCTGATTAATACTTCAAATTATTCCTTCTGATATTCCTTTTATTAATTCTTCTGATTATTCCTTCTGAGTTTTCCTTCTGAGTTTTCCTTCTGAGTTTTCCTTCTGCGTATTTCTTCCCCCTATTCCTTCTGATTATTACTTTCACTCATTTTATACATTCCTTAAAAATAGATATCATTTCATCTACGTGCTTCTTCTCTATAATTAACGGTGGTAAGAATCTAATCACGTGTGTTCCAGCTGATATTAAAATAAGGTTCTTCTCTAATGCCTTTGCAATAATATCTTTGACCGGAATATTGAATTCTAAGCCAAGCATCATTCCTTTGCCTCTTAAGGCAACAATCGCATCATTCTCCATTACAATTTCTTGTAATTTCTCTTGCAAATAGTCCCCCACAACTTTTACATTCGCTAATATCTGTTCCTGCTCAAATAAGTCAAAAACTTTAGAAACAGCAGCTGTGGCCAGAGGGTTTCCGCCATAGGTAGTTCCATGATCACCAAGTTCTAGAGCATTAGCTACAAATTCTTTCGATGCAAATGCTCCAACAGGTACCCCGCACCCTAGTGCTTTCGCAGTAGTAACAATATCTGGATAGATTTCATATTGTTCATAAGCAAACATAGTACCACAGCGTCCCATCCCACATTGAATTTCATCTAAAATCAGTAAAATGTCTTTATCATCACAGATCTTACGTACCTCTTTTAAATACTCCACATCCGCTGGGTAGATCCCACCCTCTCCTTGTACTGTTTCCATTAATATGGCACATGTCTTCTCTGTGATTTTGCTTTTTAATTCCATCAGATTATTATAAGGGACAAATATAGCTCCACCAATCAATGGTTCAAAAGCATCTCTGTATTTTTTTGTCCCAGTTACCGATAATGCTCCCATGCTTCGACCGTGAAAAGAGTGCTCCATGGCAATTATCTCACTATCTGCTTTTCCATACTTCTTATAATAATATTTTCTCGCTAGTTTTATGGCACCTTCTATTGCTTCCGTACCACTATTCGTAAAAAATACACGGTCCATTCTAGTTGCTTTCGTTAATTTCTTCGCAGCAGCTAAAGTTTGTTCATTATAAAAATAATTTGAAGTATGAATCAACTTATCGATTTGGGATTTTAGTGCATTATTATATTCTTGATTGGCGTAACCAAGTGCAAATACTGCTATTCCAGAAACAAAATCAAGATATTTTTTCCCGCTTGTATCGTAAAGATAGACTCCCTCTCCATGATCTAATACAACAGGATAACGATTATAAGTATGCATCAGAACTTTTTCTTGTTGGTTTATAATATGTTCCATCCTCATCCCTCCTGTTTTGTATTTTCATGTTCATATAAAATCGATTCATCATTAATAATCGCAGTTCCAATTCCTTTGTTTGTAAAAAACTCAAGCAAGAGACAATGCTCCCTTCTACCATCTAAGATATGGACTCTTGATACCCCACTTCTGACTGCATCAATACAATTCTTAAGTTTTGGTAACATCCCACCACCGATAAATCCTTCTTGTATTAATTCATCCGCTTTCTCTAAGGTTAATACCGAAATTAAGGAAGATTTATCTTCTGGATTCTGATAAACACCCTCTATGTCCGTTAAAAATGCTAATTTTTCAGCTCCTATTGCAGTAGCAACTGCACATGCTGCATCATCGGCATTAATGTTATACGCTAAAAAATCCTTATCAAGACCAATTGGCGCAATAATCGGAATGAAATCATTTTTAATTAAAGTATCAATTAAATCCGTATTAACCTCTGTTATATTACCAACAAACCCTATTTCTTCACCATTCACAAGCTTCTTTTCACAGCAAAGTGTGGCTCCGTCTTTGCCACTAATGCCAACTGCTTTTACTCCCAGTTGTTGTACCATCTGAACTAAGTGCTTGTTTACTTTACCTAGTACCATTTCAGCTACTTCCATTGTTACTTCATCAGTAACACGAAGTCCTTCGACGAATTTTGATTCATGACCAAGTAAGGAAACCCATTTGCTAATCTCCTTACCTCCCCCATGTACGATAATTGGCTGCATTCCAACTAATTTTAATAATACAACGTCCTTTATTACATTTAGTTCAAGTTCCGGGTCAAGCATAGCGCTTCCACCGTATTTAACAACAACCTTTTTATTATTGAATTTTTGAATATATGGCAAAGCCTCTATTAAGGTTTGTGCCTTTACTAATATTTGTTCCATATGAAGTCCCCTTATTATCTATTTATGTCATTATTTCGTTACATATTAATGAAACAGCTTCTTAAACGTTCTTATTAATACCGTTAGTTAAGATATTGATATCAACTTGATTTCAGTAAGTTCTTAAGATGAAACTCTATCTAAAGATTCTTAAGAACGATAATCTGCATTGATTTTTACATAATCGTAAGTAAGATCACAGCCCCATGCCGTTGCAGAAGCGGTACCAAGTTTCATATCTGCTATTGCTGTAACCTCTTTATCAGAAAGTATCTTCGTAGCTATTTCTTCAGAGTAATCTGTTGCCATACCATCTTCGACTAATTTAAGTTTACCAAAACTACTTTCAATATATAGATCCACCTTATCTGGATCAAATTCAACGCCAGCATACCCCATCGCGCATAAAATTCTACCACAATTTGCATCATTTCCAAATACAGCTGTTTTAACAAGATTGGATGTTATAATTGATTTACTAAGTGTAACGGCCTGCTCCTTAGTAGTTGCATTAATGACAGAAACCTCTAGGAGTTTCGTTGCTCCCTCACCATCTCCAGCCATCATTTTCGCTAGAGTCTCTGTTACATAATGGAAAGCTTCATAAAATAAATAGTAGTCTTCATTTTTTTCCGTAATCATTTTATTTTCTGCAAGGCCATTTGCCATTACCATAAGAGAATCATTCGTCGAAGTATCTCTATCTACTGAAATCATATTAAAGGTATCAAGTACGTCCGTACTTACTATTTCTTGAAGCATTTCTTTACTAATGGATGCATCTGTAGTTACGACTCCAAGCATCGTTGCCATATTGGGATGAATCATACCAGAACCTTTACTCATACCACCCACGGTTACCTTTTTCTCACCTAAAAAGATAGTGACTGCACATTCCTTTGATGTCGTATCAGTTGTCATGATTGCTTCTGCTGCCAATAAACCGGCTTCTTTTGTATCCGATAATTCATTTACTAGTATTTTGGCCCCTGCTTCAATAACATCTATAGGTAATTGTTTTGCAATAACACCAGTAGACGCTGTTAATATCGTATTCACCTCCAGCGATAGAGCTTTTGCTACCGCTTTTGCCATCTTCTCATTGTTAATATCACCGAGTATACCGGTACATGCATTTGCAACTCCGCTATTTAGTACAACCGCCTGTATTGGATTGTTTTGCTTTAATAAATTTATATCCCATTTTACAGGTGCTGCCTTTACTATATTTGTTGTAAACACTCCTGCACCAATCGCTGGAACAGTACTATATACTAATGCCATATCTTTTCTCTTCTTCTTTATCCCAGAATAGATACCTGACGCCTGAAATCCTATCGCTGCTGTAACACCACCCTGAATAATCTCCATAATTGTTTTCCTTTCTTACCAATGCCTTATCTTTAAATTTGATTAAATCCATATTGAGGACAATAACTTTTAATAGAAAATTATAAACTCTACCTCATTACATATAACCTCTACCGTATATCACTTTCTTTTATCTTCAATTAAAAGTTATTGTGCTGATTGAAATAGTTATCACGAAATGATTGTCTAATCAAGTAAAATTATGAATACAAAATCTACGGAAACATTGGAACCAGTTTAAGTCCCTCTTGTTCTGGTAGCCCAAACATTAGGTTCATATTCTGAACCGCCTGACCTGCTGCACCTTTCACCAAATTATCCATTGCTCCCATCATAATAATTCGGCTGGTACGTTTATCAATCACGAAATTAACATCAACGAAATTACTACCTTCTACCCAACGAGTTTCCGGGGTCATCCCTTTTTCTAATACACGAACAAAATATTCCTTTTCATAATATTTATCATATATCTCTTTCAGTTCTTCATATGTAACACTTTTCTTTAATTTTCCGTAAGCAGTTATTAAAATTCCTCGATTCATAGGTACTAAATGAGGGGTAAAATTAACTGTTAGATTCTCTATCGCTGCATAGGAAAGTTGTTCTTCAATCTCAGGAGTATGGCGGTGTGTACTAACACCATAAGCTTTAATATTTTCATTTACTTCACAATAAAGATTATCAAGTTTTGCACCTCTGCCAGCTCCTGAAGTACCTGACTTCGCATCTATAATAATACTATCAGGCTCAATAATTTTTTCCTTTATAAGAGGGTATATTGCTAAAATTGAACAAGTAGGATAACATCCAGGATTAGCTACTAAACGAGCTTTTTTTATATCCTCTCGATTTATCTCACATAATCCGTATACTGCTTCTTTTATTAGCTCCGGACTACTGTGCTTTATTCCATACCAATCTTCATAAGTCTTAACGTCCTTGATTCGATAGTCTGCACTTAAATCAATTACTTTTACTTTCGATAAGATATCCTCATTCATAAGTGAGGAACAAAATCCTTGCGGAGTTGCTGTAAAGATGACGTCCACTTGATTTGCAAGCTCCTCTATATTATCTTCGAGACAACTTTCCTCCACTAATTGAAACATATTCTGAAATACTTCTGAGTATTTTTTATCTATGTAACTCTTCGATCCATACCAGACAATAGAAACATCTTTATGCTGCAGGAGAATTCGTACTAACTCCTGACCTGCATAACCGGTAGATCCAATAATACCAACTTTTATCATAATAACCTCCATTCTGATATTCATGAGTGTGTCTTTTATAACCATTATTTTTAATAAGTATTTTTATTACTTTGTATTTTTTCCTTACTCTTACAAGGTAAAATATTCAAAAGTTTTAATAATTATACATCCATAATGTATATTATGCAAGTGTTTTTTAAAGTTTACTTATAATTATTAATTATATCTTTAATAACCAAATTTAAAATTAATCAAAAAAACAGCACATAAGAATTGCTTCTATGTGCTGATAATGATTTAAAGAAATATATAAAAATTATGATAACAAATATTATACAATATCTCTATCAACTATATTAATTCCTGATTCCGAATAAGGTCAACCCCTAACTTCTTTACCTCTTGATATAGTCTAGCAATCGGAAGACCAACAATCGTATAGTAATCCCCCTCAATCCTTGTAACATGCGCTGCAAATCTTCCTTGAATTGCATAAGCTCCTGCTTTATCCATTGGCTCCTTAGACATAATATAATCCATAATATCTTCTATCGTAAGCTCTGAAAACGAAACCTTTGATACTTCATAAAACGTTCGCTCTGTTACTTCTCCTAATTCATTTTTTAAAATTACAGTTACGCCAGTATATACTTCATGTGTTTTTCCAGATAGCAATTGTAACATTTCTTTTGCATGTTCTTCATTCCTTGGCTTTCCAAGGATTTGATTTTGATATGCTACGATTGTATCGGAACCAATAATGATTGTATCCACGGCGTAATGATTTGCAACATCACAAGCCTTAATCTTAGAAAGCTCCATCACAATATTTTCTGGTGTTGTATGTGATGTTATTTCTTCTTTATTACTTACGTTAACAGTAAATTTGATACCAACCTGGGATAAGATTTCTTTTCTTCTTGGAGAACCTGAAGCTAATACTATTTGATACATTAAAAACCCCATTCTTGCGCACGTTCTTTTTCTTGTGTTTAAACAATGAATATGGTGAAGTTTGTGGTGCACAAGCACAAACTTATTTGTGAATATCAATATTAATTTTCACACTTCCACTGCTTTATAAATATACTAATAATAATTATTCGCCTTATTATTTTATTTCTATTAGCATCCTAAGTTTGTTTCAATAATACTTGTACGATTTTTAGCGTAGGCACAAAATTTTTGAATATAAGATTTATCTTTTACTCTCTAGCCTCTAAAACCTCTAATTTACGCTTTTTAAATATTCGCTCATAATTTGGAACATATACAATAAGATACATAATAACAGCAAGTCCAATAGCAAAATATACATCAATAATAGAATGTTGTTTTACAAAAACTGTTGACATACAGATTAAGGTACTTAAAACAATGGATCCTATAACAATAAGTTTCGATTTACCAAGTCGTTTGCTTTTAATTATGGCAATTGATAAACCAATGGAATTGTAACAATGAATACTTGGGCAGACATTCGTGCCCGGATCGACACTATAAATGAAACGAGTCATATCAATCATAAAATTACTTCGTCCAAGAGAATCTAAATCATGTTGAAAATTAATTCCAGTTGGATAAATAGTATAAGCAATCAGACAGATTGTCATACCAATAAATAAAAATCCTGTGCAACGATAAAATTCTTCTTTGGAAGTTAAGAAGAAATAAGCGATAACCACTGGTACATAAGGAAACCATATGTAATATGGAATAATGAACCATTCAATAAATGGTATCTTGTCATCTAAACTTGATTTTACTAAATGATATGAATCAATATTAGCTTGACTCAAATAGAAAAACCAGATTAAGTAAATAAACGTATACAGCAATACCCAGGCATGATTATACTTCTTAAAAATTTGTTTCATTCTTAATGTCCCTTTCTTGATTGCATGTCTTATGCCACATTTTTCTAATATTTTGCAATCTCTAAGTTAATATTCTATCATAGACTAAGGAATGAAACAACTAAATAACTCTTAAACATATTCTAAGAAAAAATTAAAACTTTCTTAAATTTAGGATTGCATATTTTTTAAATTTGATGTATATTTATAAATTATAAGATAAAATTCATGCATGGATATACATTCTAAAGCGTGATATATTTGTTTAAGGAGGATAATATTATGAAAGAAAAAGTTATATTAGCATATTCAGGTGGACTTGATACCACTGCTATCATTCCATGGTTAAAGGAAAATTACGATTACGATGTAGTTTGCTGCTGTATCGATGTGGGACAGGGGAATGAATTAGACGGGCTAGAAGAAAGAGCAAAGCTATCGGGTGCAACAAAATTATACATAGAACATGTAACCGATGAATTTGTTGATGAATACGTAATGCCATGTGTAAAAGCTGGTGCCATTTATGAAAACAAATACCTTCTTGGTACTTCAATGGCTCGACCAATTATCGCAAAAAAATTAGTAGAAGTTGCTAGAGCGGAAAATGCAGTTGCTATATGCCACGGTGCTACTGGTAAAGGAAATGACCAGGTTCGCTTTGAATTAGGAATTAAGGCACTTGCTCCAGATTTAAAGATCATTGCTCCTTGGAGATGTAATGATACATGGAAAATGCAGTCTAGAGAAGATGAAATTGAATATTGCAAAGCTCATGGAATCGATTTGCCTTTTGATGCAAGCCATAGTTATAGCCGCGATCGAAACTTATGGCATATAAGCCATGAAGGTTTAGAGTTAGAAGATCCTGCAAATGCTCCTAATTATGATCATTTACTTGTACTCGGTGTAACTCCAGAAAAAGCACCAAATGAATCAGAAACCTTAAGCTTAACTTTTGAAAAAGGTATTCCAGTCGCTCTCAATGGTAAGAAAATGAAAACTTCAGAAATTATTGAGGAATTAAATACGCTTGGAGGTAAGCATGGTATAGGTATTGTTGATATCGTTGAAAACCGTGTAGTTGGTATGAAATCTCGTGGTGTATATGAAACTCCTGGTGGAACAATCTTGATGGAAGCTCATACCCAGCTTGAGGAATTGATCTTAGACCGAGCAACTCTGTCTTGTAAAAAAGAAATTGCTAATAAATTTGCCGATGTTGTATATGAAGGAAAATGGTTCACTCCTCTCCGTGAAGCTCTTCAAGCTTTTGTTGAGGTAACGCAAGAATATGTAACTGGTGAAGTCAAATTAAAACTTTACAAAGGAAATATTATTAAGCAAGGTACTACATCTCCATATTCTCTCTACAATGAAAGCATTGCCTCTTTCACTACTGGTGAATTATATAATCATCACGATGCAGAAGGATTCATTAATCTATTTGGACTTTCATTAAAAGTTCGCGCAATGAAAATGGCTGAAGTAGAAAAAAATAATAAGTAAAAAATAAATGCATAATAGCCCAGAAAAGACCTGTTACAGATCTTTCTGGGTTATTAAATTCGTAATATATATAGGAAATGTTATCAGTATTTTAATCCTTTTTATATTTTCTATATTTTTTATATTCATCATTGTCTTCTGTCCTATAACCTATATGTTTTTCTCTTTTATGTTTTTCTCTTTTATGTTTCTCTATTTTATATTTTTCTCCATAATATCTCCCGAAATATTGCTTCTCTAAGTTTTGTTTCTCTCCAATATATTTCTCTAAGTTTTGCTTCTCTGAATTTTGTTTCTCTCCAATATGTTTCTCCACATTTTCTTTATCCTCTTTCTTGTTTTCTTCTAACTCCTCTTTATTACTCTCTATAGCTTCTCCTATTTTTTCTATGTCCACAACCTCTTCACTATTTTTTGATTTCAATGCTATGAGAACATCTAGTAATTTTTTAGGCACAGGCAATCCAATAATTGCAACATTCTCTAAGATACTAATTCCCTCATTTGATAAATAGAAGAAAATAATTGCAGTTCTCATAATATTGCCACTACGAACAACATTTGTATCTAAGATATGGCCTATCCCAACAAGGCATAAGATAACAACCTTCTTAAATATTCCTCGAAATCCAACCCTACTTGATACCTTATGCTGCAAGATTGCAACCATAACACCGGTCAAATAATCAACAATAATAAAAAATAATAATGCATATAAAAAACCATCGGTACCACCTAGAAACCACCCAAGACAACCACCAAGACTAGAAATCACTAATTGTACTGACGTGACGATATCTTTCATATTCCCCCTCCTTGTACAGTATATACTATTAAAATATGCGGCTTATCCAATAAATGTTACATTATTCGACAATACTTTAAATCTTAAATCACCTCTCATAATCCCATGTCATATCTTATCTACGTCAGTTTATAAGGATATGATTAAACATTGTTTCTAAATCTTTACTTATGCTATAATAAACCAAATGTTAAGGAGATTTTATGTCTTGACTAAAATTATATAGAAAAGGAGATTGCTATGAATTACGGTTATTTTGATGGAGTAAACAGAGAATATGTAATAACCAAACCGAATACGCCTGCTCCATGGGCAAATTATTTAGGTTCCCCTGAATACGGTGCTATCATTTCAAACAATGCAGGCGGGTATAGTTTTGTAAAAAGCGGAGCAAATGGTAGAATATCAAGATATGTATTTAATCAGGAAGATAAGCCAGGAAGATATATTTATCTACGTGATGATGCCACAGGAGATTACTGGTCAGCATCCTGGCAGCCAGTTGGGAAAGATTTATCCGTTTATCAAAATGAATGCCGTCATGGTACTGCTTATACCAAGATTAGTGCAGATTATTCTAAGATTCATTCGGAAGCATTATATTATGTCCCTCTCAATAAGACTCATGAAGTTTGGAAACTCTCTGTAACAAACAAAGATACAAAAGAAAGAACGATTTCCACTTATGGTTTTATTGAATTTACAAATGAAGACTATTATGAAAATGATCAGGTCAATCTTCAATATACATTATTTATTACTAAAACTTATTTTAAAGGTAATAAGATTCTTCAAACAATCAACGAGAATGATGGAAAAAATTCGGAAGGGACTAATTACCGTGAACGTTTCTTTGGTAGTGTTGGACAACCAATCGTCTCCTATAACGGTGATAAGGCTTCCTTTATTGGTCGCTACCATAGTTATGGTAATCCAATCGCAGTTATCAATGGCAGTTGCGATAATACTTTAAATTACAACTCCAATGCTTGCGGTGCTCTTCATTCTACACTTTCTCTTGCACCTGGAGAAACAAAAGAATTAGTGTACATATTAGGTAAAAAAAATGATAAGGACTCTTCTGCACTTTTAAAGAGTTATGAGGATATATCTATAGTTGAAAGAGAGTTAGATGAATTAAAGTCATATTGGCATGAAAAATTAGAACAGTTTCAAGTTAAAACCCCAGATGATAACTTTAATCATATGGTTAATACCTGGAATGCATACCAATGCTTTATTACTTTTATCTGGTCAAGAGCTGCTTCTTTCATCTATGCAGGGTTAAGAAATGGTTACGGATATCGTGATACCGTTCAAGACATACAAGGTATCATACATCTTGACCCAGAGATGGCTGGTGAGAAGATTCGCTTTATGTTATCAGCACAGGTAGATAATGGTGGTGGACTACCACTAGTTAAATTCAATCATAATGCTGGTCATGAGGATACTCCTGACGATATTTCTTATGCACAAGCAACCGGCCATCCTGCATATCGCGCAGATGATGCTCTTTGGTTATTCCCTACCGTATTAAAATACATTGCTGAAACTGGAAACAAATCTTTTATAGACGAAATCATTCCATATGCGAACAAAGACGAAGGCACTGTTTATGATCACTTAAAGAGAGCCATAAACTTTTCTATGGAACGGCTTGGTGTGCATAACATGCCTGCTGGACTTCATGCAGATTGGAACGATTGCTTACGACTTGGCAAAAAAGGAGAATCATCTTTTGTAGCTCTTCAACTTTATTATGCTATGACTGTGATTCGTGCATTTGCGAAAGAAAAGAACGATAATGAATATCTTGCTTATCTAGACAAAGTACAGTTGGAACTTGGTGAAACCATTCAGATTAATTGTTGGGAAGATGATCGGTTTATCCGCGGCTTTAAAGAGGATGGTCAAGTTATTGGTTCCAAAAAAGATCCAGAAGCAAATATGTGGCTAAATCCACAATCCTGGGCAGTCATTAGTGGGCTTGCGACGAAAGAACAAGCTGAAAAAGCGTTAGAAAGTGTTCATCGTGAATTAAATACAGCATATGGATGTCGCTTAATGGCTCCTTCTTATGTAGATCATGCGTTCAATGGAGCTCTTGCCATTTTATTCAATAAGTCTACAAAAGAAAATGGTGGTATTTTCTCTCAGCCACAAGGATGGATTATTCTCGCAGAATCATTAATGGGTCATGGAAATCGAGCATATGAGTACTTTACTAAATGCTCTCCTTCTTCTCAAAATGATAATGCGGATGTTCGTGTTCTTGAGCCTTATGTACATGGGCAGTTTACAGAATCAGTCGATAGCCCATTTGAAGGTCGATCTCATGTACATTGGCTAACTGGAACAGCATCTACAGTGATGGTTGGTTGCGTAGAAGGTATTTTAGGTATGCGCCCTGATTTTGATGGTTTGTTACTTTCACCTTCCATTCCATCTACTTGGAAGGAAGTTGAGATTACAAAGATGTTTCGTGGAAAGAAGTTAAATATTATGGTACAAAATCTAGATGGCGCAGAAGGCGGTTATCGTGAATGTTACCTTAATGGTGTAAAGCTTTCTAGCAACTACATTCCAGCAAATTCTTTAACGAAAGAGAATGAAATTTTATTGATAATGTAGCAACTTAGAAACATAACTTTATTTAATTACCCCTATTCTATCTTCTCTCAGCACTGAATATAATGCAGAGAAAAGACAAGATAGGGGTAATTTTAATGAATATGGATATTATTACATTAGAAGAATGCGAACTTCAATATGACTTGAATCACTGTACCACAATAATTAACAATGGCCATATCGATGGATTTGAAACGGACGAGTCCCATACACTCAATACCATTTATATTCTTCACGCTACCCTTCCTTAATTATCGCATAGTTTTTATGAAATTGTACATACTACGGACAAAAAGGAAAGGAGATTATTCTCATGGAAACTTCTAAAAATAGTAAATCAACTCCAACCAAAAGAACAGCTTCTAACTGTTCGAACAATGCTAGCTATAGCAAATCCAATGCCAAACAAGTCTATAAAAGTAAGTCAATGAAAGATGACTATTACGAAGACAAAGAAGAAATTGAAGAAGTTTATGACTCCGATGATTATTATTAAAAGTAGTTAAAATTCTAAAATATTAATTTACTCATGCCAATTCATTGGGAAGATACCTTTAAATATTAAAAAGAGACTAACGATAAATCGTCTCTAAAAAAGTGTATAAAAATACGCCTTGTTTAATTGTTAATCAATTTCAAGGCGTATTTTATTTACATAAAATTTAATTGTTCAAGTTCCAAAATCTAATTCCAGCAACACTTTTACATATATCTTTCTTTTCTTATCTTTAGTGAAACGAACAAGTTAATTATGAAATAGAGGAATTCATGTACCTTGATTCTCCATGTCTTCCAGAAAAGGTAGAACAAAGAGTGCCCTCAGGCTGACTGGCACCGATACCTCTAACATCTATACTACGTGCAGTGCATTTTTCACATTCATTATGAACGCAGTCCTCGGCATTACAGTAAACATCTGTTTCTAGTACTGCCCCTCCATGAACTGCATTTTTTGCACCATGCCCGCATTCACAAAAGCTATCACAACAAGTTGCATCTGGTGACTCTGCACTTGCTCCCTTCACGGATATATTCTTACGTTCACAAAGATGATTATCATTATACGTACAGTTACATACTTCACATCTTAAATCAGTCATAATACCTCCAACATATAGGAAAATTACTATTCTTTCCTATGAAATCATAATACATTACGTTATCATGTTTAGTATCTAAAATTCGATTAAAATTATTCTTTAATAAGACATCTTGTTAGATTAACTTAATTTGTCCAGTGCAGATAATCCTATTTTTTGTGCATAAAATTCATCGAAAAATATACTATTTTTCATTATAATAAGAACTATGGAGGGAAAATACATGGGTAGAAAAAAAATATTCGCTTTATTATCAATATTTAGTACTGTAATTCTATTAAGCAGTTGTAGTAAGGATGCTGCTACTTTAACATTAATAGGTCATGCAACTACGAAAATTGTGACAAAGGATGGAACTGTAATTTACATAGATCCTTACTTTGATGGCGATTATGAAACGCCAGCTGACATTGTATTAGTGACTCACAATCACAGTGACCATAACCGAGTGGACTTAATCAATAAAAAGGATAATACCTTAGTAATCACCGAAAAAGAAGCATTAAAAAATGAAGAATATCAAAAGTTTGAAGAAAAAGGCATTACAATTGAAGCAGTCCCAGCATACAATCAAAATCATCGTGTTGGCTGCGTAGGATATCTTATTTCCTTTGATGGAATAACGTTATACCATGCTGGTGATACCTCTAAAATAGATTCTATGGTGGATTTAGCAGATAAGAATATTACCTATGCAATGTATCCAATTGATGGACGTTATAATATGGGGCCAGCAGAAGCAACAGAATGTGCTTCTTTAGTAAAGGCAACTTATAATATTCCTATTCATACATCATCTGACTTACAAACTTTTAATGAAAATAATGTGAAAGAATTTAATCCAGATGGTAAGACTGTTATAAAATATGGAGATTCCATCACATTACAAACACCATAATCCAACGCTTCATTCCTAAAAATCAATCCATAATATTCCTACTATATTGCCCCCAAATACCTTCTTATGGTAAAATATACATAAGAGGGTATTTATTATGCTATGTATCAGATTGGAGGCTTTCTATGGATTATTTTACAAAATCAAAGAACCCTTATTGGGAAAGAGACGTATACTTAAAGATAATAGAGAAAAGTCTTATTCCTGAGGCTATGTGCTCCTCTAACTATTGTCGATTAATTTTGATTATCAATGGTAACACAAATTTAATTTATAATGGAATCCCTTATGAAATTGAAGCCCCACATCTTTTATTCCTATCAGAAGCCGATTCCATCCTTACACAATCAGATAACAATTTAGAATGTTATACCCTTTTCTTTCAACCAATTGCTCTCAATGATTTATTATCTTCGGATATTTTACTGAATCGAGAACATTTTAATAAAATGTCACCTACCGTTTATCAAGATGCTATACTTCTAGATTCCTTCTATGGTATATCGAGAGAAAAAACTTGGAAAATACCATTACTTCCAGGTTCCAAACAAGTTGTATTACAGCTTTTTTCTAAAATAAATAGAGAATTGGAAGAACAGGATTCCGATTACTGGCCTTGTAGAAGTCGTTCTTATTTTATTGAACTGCTGTTCTTTTTAACTAGTATTGATCTATTGGAATTGCATTCCAATAAATCGAAATCCAATGAAATACATTCTGAGGATTTAATTTTCAATGAGTTCAAAACCAAGGTATTACATTCTGACCAATTACATAACAAGGGGTTTCAAACCTACGAATTACATAGAAAAAATAAAGATATATATTATGAAGTAGAGAATATTATACGCTACTTAAAAGAACATATTGCTGAAAAAATTTTATTAGAACATTTATGTAAAAAATTTGCTAGAAATAGAAATCAAATAAATCAAATATTTACATCAGTAACCGGACTGACTGCAATCTCCTATTTAGGTAAGTTACGGATTGAATTTTCCGAATATCTGTTAAAAAACACAGAACTACCAATCAATGAGATTGCAATCAGAAGTGGTTATACTGATTTTGGTTATTTTTGTCGTTTATTTAAATCGCTACATCATATGACGCCAATTCAATATCGCAAACATAATGCATTATATGTAGCTTCTTTTAATGAACAATAAATGTTTCAAATCTAGCAATTTGATCTTTTCTACCTATTACGACTAAGACATCTTCTGAACGTAAAACAGTTTCTGGAGATACCTCAATCGTAGTTACATTACCATGCTCTAAGGCGATAATATTGAGGTTGAAGTTTTTACGAATATCAGTTTCGGCGATTGTTTTACCACTTAATTTATTGGTAACTTTAATCTCCGCTACTGTGATATCACCATTTAACTCGATGAAATCCAACGCTTTGGAGTAAAGAAGACGATTAGCAAGTCGAATTGCCATATCTCTTTCAGGATAGATAACCTCAGCACCTAACTTCTCTAGTACCTTACCTTGATCCGGACTAATTGCTTTTGCAATAACACGTGGCACACCCATATTAATTACATGTAGTGTAGTTAATATACTGGTATCAACTTTTTCTCCAATGCATACCACAACTGTAGCACAATTTTGAATTCCTGTCTCCTCTAGTACTTCAGAAGTCAAGGTTCCAGCTACAAAAGCTTCTTGAACGATACCACGGATCTGCTTAATGGTATCTTCATTATTGTCAATAACCATAACTTCTTTTCCAGCGCTTGCCAAAGTCTCAGCCAAAGCGTAACCAAATCTACCTAAGCCTATGATACCAAACTCAATTGGTGAACGATTACTTTTCATATTCCTCCCTAACAGCAACCTGTCTGTTAAATCTGTCATTTTCATTTCTTAACCCTTATCCTCATTACGATATTTTTAACGGATGATAACTATCCAATAATTAAACTTTCTTCAGAATAACTTACACTAGGCTTTTCTTTATGTGACCAAAGTGTAGCTATTGTCATTGGTCCAAGTCTTCCGATAAACATCGTCAAAATAATTATAATTTTTGATAAATCTTTTAAATGTGGTGTGATACCTGTAGATAAACCAACTGTACCAAATGCACTTGTAACTTCGTATAAGTTTTGAATAAAACTAAAATTAGGTTCAATAATACAAATTAACAACGTATTAAAGCATACTAACATAATTGCTAATAAAAATATTAGAAATGATTTTGAAATAACATCATTTGGAACCTTACGTTTAAAAGCTGTACAGTGTTTATTTTTCGCTGTACTTAATAAGCTTTTTACAATTGTAAAAAAGGTAGTTGTCTTAATACCACCACCAGTGGAACCAGGTGAGGCACCAATAAACATTAGAATAATTAAGATAAATAATCCTGCATTCGTAAAATTACCAGAATTAAATGTACTAAATCCGGCGGTTCTTGCGGATGTGCTCATAAAAAAAGCGCCCAACCAAGTAATATCTTCTGTCAAATACAGCAGTACTGTACCTACTGCTAACAAAATACCAGTCATTAGAAGTACAACCTTGGAATGAAGACTTAATTTACGAATAGACCTTTTCTCAACAAGCTCCTTTGTTACAATAAAGCCCAAACCACCAAAGATAATAAGTCCAGTAGTGGTTAAGTTTAGCAATACGTTATCACTATAATTTAGGAGATTTTGAAAGTTACCTAAAACATCAAAACCCGAGTTATTAAAACTAGCAACTGAATGAAATAAACTAATCCCAAACGCTCTAAGTGGTGGATAGTCTTGGACAAAAACGATAAAACTTAATATCGTTCCCACCACTTCAAAACAAAGGGTAGTAAACAATACTGCTCTAACTAGTTGCATAATACCCTTAAGAGAATTCAAGTTCATTGACTCTCTCATGAGTACTCTTCCCTTAATACCGACCTTCTTACCTGCAAATAATAAGATACCTACACCTACACTTGTTACACCTAGCCCTCCAATCTGTATTAAAAGAGCTACAACGGTACAGCCAAAGGTATTAAAGGTATCTGCCGTATCAACGGCGATTAATCCGGTAACACAAACCGCACTTGTTGAAGTAAACAATGCATCAATAAATCTAACATCTACTCCATCTTTTGCAGAAATCGGAAGCCACAAAAGAATTGCCCCAATCAAAATCACACTTGCAAACCCCAACGATATTAGTCTTCCAGGGCTTACCCTTTTTAACAGTTTCATTTTCTACCTCATAAAGTAAAATTAATTATGAATTTTTTAATACAATACTTTCAATATCATCTGCAACGTCTTCACAGGCATCACAGCAAGTCTCAAAACGATCTAAAATACGTGTCCATGAAAACAGCTCAATTGGGTCTTTGCAATTCATATGCAAATCTCTTACAAGCTTTGCATACAAAGCATCACCCTCTTCTTCTAGACGATTTAGTTCAATGATTGCATCTTGTAGTTTAGTAGATTTCTTAAAGTTTTGGAATTGAACTAAAGTAGCACTTGTAGTTTCACAACATCTTCTAACTAAAGAAGCGAATGGTAAAACTTCCGGTATAATATGTTTTATATTATAAATATGCAACTTTATTAAAACATCCTCAACCGCATCGGTAACATTATCTATCTTTTGAGATAAACTTACAATATCCTCACGTTCAATTGGTGGTAAGAAATCCTTTAAAAGATATTTGGTCATACTATGTTTCTGTAAATCAGCTGAATGCTCGATTTCATGCATTTCTTTTACTCTTAAATCTAGATCTACATTTTCAAAATTCCCCAAAGTCTCATATAGTAATTCCGCAGCCTTTGAACAATAAGAGGCATGCTCGATAAATCCTTCAAAATAGTTGTATCTTTTATTGTTAGCCATGTAATCTCTCCTTTTGTTATTAGAAAATTTTCATAAAAAGATGTGCCATTAGGAATCCTACCAACCCACAGCCTGGAAAAGTTAATACCCAAGCCATAACCATTTCTTTTACAATTCCCCAGTTAACCGCTGACAAACGTTTGGATGCTCCAACACCCATAATTGAGGTTGTCTTTGTATGGGTAGTACTAACAGGTATCCCTGCCACAGATGAAACAAGTAAACAAAGTGCAGCTGCAAGATCCGCCGCAAACCCTTGATATTTTTCAAGTTTCACCATTCCCATTCCAACAGTTTTAATGATACGATATCCTCCGATGGAGGTACCTAATGCCATAACGAGGGAACACAATACCATTAACCAAATAGGAATTTCAAAAGAAGTTACTTCAGATTGTCCATTCGCTAAAAACATTCCAAGCATAAAGACACCCATAAACTTCTGGCCATCTTGAGCACCGTGCATAAATGCCATTGCTGCTCCGCCTAAAATTTGACCTTTTTTAAATACCTCATCTGCCTTTCTACGATCTGCTCTTCTACAGAGAAGTTCTATTATTTTTGTTGTTATAAAACCAAGGCTTAATCCCATAACAGTAGATATCACAAGTCCATAAAGAACTTTTATCCACTCGTTACCATTGATTCCGCCAAAGCCGCCTTGTAAGGCTATCGCTGCTCCAGAGATACCTGCAATTAACGCATGGCTCTCACTCGTTGGTATACCGAAGTACGATGCTGCTGATGCCCAAATAACAATAGCAAACAACGCTGCGCAAAGTGCAATTAATGCATCCCCTGAGTTTCCTCTGAAATCTACCATGTTATAAATAGTTTCAGCAACAGCTTTATTTACCATCGTCATTACAAACACACCTAAAAAATTAAATACTGCTGCCATTACTATCGCTTTTTTAGGTGAAAGCGATCTAGTCGATACACAGGTCGCAATTGCATTTGGTGCATCTGTCCAACCATTTACTAATACCACTCCTAATGTTAATACAACAGTGATAAGTAGCGCTGGATTACTCGTAATCTGTTCCAAAAATTCAGATAACGAAACGCTCATGTACTTTTCCCCCTTTGTCTAATTTCAAACACATATTACCATTCGAATAACATAACAACAATACAATATTACGTTTTTTAACACATTCTTTACAACATTTTTTCATTATCATTACAATAGCGTTTCAGTTTCGATTCTTAACACTATTTTAGCAAATTTTTCTTGATTCTATGTCCTATGAACTATATAATGGAAGTGTTGTTTAGAAACGTCAAAGATGTTAGCATTTCTACGACATAAAAATAAGGAGAAAGTGGAGGAAGTTATGGACTTTTTATTATCCGGAATAACCGCCATTACTTGGGAACAAGCTGTGATGTATCTCATCGGTGGTATTCTAATCTATCTAGCAATATGTAAAAACTATGAACCAGCGCTCTTATTACCAATGGGATTTGGAGCTATCTTAGTTAACCTACCATTATCCGGTGTTCTCAACCAAACCTATGAAGGAATTGGTAATGTAAACGGTGTTATTGAATGGATGTTTCACGTAGGTATTGAAGCCTCCGAAGTTCTTCCAATTTTACTCTTTATCGGTATAGGAGCAATGATTGATTTTGGCCCTCTTCTATCGAATCCAAAAATGTTTCTTTTTGGTGGTGCAGCCCAGTTTGGTATCTTCTTAACTATGACATTAGCTGCTCTCCTCGGGTTCAGTCTAAATGACGCTGCATCAATTGGTATTATTGGAGCAGCCGATGGTCCTACTTCAATTTTAGTTTCTCAAGTGTTAAAATCACAGTACATAGGGGCAATAGCCGTCGCAGCCTATTCCTATATGGCTTTAGTTCCAATCGTTCAACCAATTGCAATTAAGCTAGTTACAACAAAAAAAGAACGTATGATTCGTATGCCCTACAATCCTGCTTCAATCTCTAGACGAGCTCGAATTCTATTTCCAATTATTGTTACTGTAATCGCAGGCTTTGTTGCTCCAATGTCTGTTTCTTTAGTAGGTTTCTTAATGTTCGGTAATCTATTAAGAGAATGTGGAGTGCTAAATTCTTTATCTGATACTGCTCAGAACGTTCTTGCAAACTTAATTACCTTATTACTCGGTATTACCATTTCCTACAGTATGAAAGCAGAAGCATTTGTAAATGTTCAGACCGCCTTAATCATGGGACTTGGTTTGTTTGCATTCGTCTTCGATACTATCGGTGGTGTATTGTTTGCTAAATTCCTAAACCTGTTTTTAAAGAATAAGATTAATCCAATGGTCGGTGGTGCTGGAATCTCAGCTTTCCCTATGTCTGCCCGTGTAATTCAAAAGATGGGCATCAAAGAAGATCCATCCAATCACTTGTTAATGCATGCAGTTGGAGCAAATGTAGCAGGTCAGATTGGCTCTGTTCTAGCTGGTGGAATTATCTTAAATCTTATATTACATTAAAAATATAGGTCTTTGAAAGGAGTAAGTTTATGAATTTAGAAACTGTGTTATTAACTTTAGATTACATGTGGAAGGGTATGCTTAGTATATTTATAGTAATGTTAATTATCGCTGCTATCGTTCTTATTCTTCAGAGAGTTCCTGATAAAAAGGAAGATAAATAATTTATTTCTCTTAGAATAAAGCAATATTGATTAACACAATAAGAAACTTTAAAACGGGTGATACATCTTAGTTAAGTTACTATGATGTATCACCCGTTTTATAAGTTTACTTTTTCTGTCTACTGGTTCTACTTATTAATTTCACGAATTTATGATATCAGCAAAACAAATTACAGAACAGTTTTCCATAATCCATGTAAATTGCAATATTCAAATACTTCGATTGCTTCTTCGCCTTCGCTTAATGCAAATACAACCTTAGGTTCGCTTCCAGGTGTTAAGCTCTTTCTTTGTCCACCCTGGTTTGTTCTTAAATATACCCACATTATGTAATGCTCTTCAACCATTGGATGTGCTACACTACCAACAGTTACATAAACTAAATTATCCTTTACCTCAACTACTGGTACATGTTTTTCATGAGCACCATCGGATGTATTGGCAACTAACTCTGTCATCTTGCTTCCGCAACAAACGATTGGAGCACCTGAATCTTCAATCATACCAATCATGTTTCCACAGTGTTCACACTTAAAAAATCTTTGTTCTTTACTCATACGTATTCTCCTCTCTAAAAACAACGTCCTTCTTTTTGCCGTCTACAGTTCGGATTTGCTCCGCCTGGCTGGCAAAGGTAACATATTTCATTTATCAAAGGCTCATTATGAAAATAAGCTCTAAGATTCTCAATTGTGGTCTCAGCAATATTACTTAACGCTTCATTGGTTAAGAACCCTTGATGAGACGTTATTATAACATTCGGTAGACCAACCAATAAGGATAGAACATCATCCTTTGGAATGGTATTGGAATTATCCTCAAAGAATAGCTCAGATTCTTCTTCATATACATCAAGACCAGCACCACCAACCCTCTCTTCTTTCAGAGCAGTTAATAAAGCTTCACTATCAATCAAAGCACCTCTTGATGTATTAATAATAAGAGCGCCATGCTTCATTAATTGCAAGCTATCAGCATTAATCATATGTTTTGTCTCTTCTGTTAAGGGACAATGTAACGAAATAACATCACTTTCAGTTAATAGTCTTTCAAGACTTACATATTCAATATCTTTGGTATCATCCGGAAATAAATCATATGCCAATACACGCATTCCAAAACCTTTACAAATATCAATGAATACTTGACCTATCTTCCCTGTACCAACGATACCAATTGTTTTTTTATATAAATCAAATCCAATCAGTCCTTTTAAACTAAAGTTGTAATCTCTAGTTCTTATATAAGCACGATGGATCTTTCGATTTAAACATAGTAACAATGCCATTGCATGTTCTGCCACCGCATGTGGGGAATACCCCGGAACTCGCACTACTGCTATCTTGTTGAAAGCTTCTTTAAAATCAATATTGTTATACCCAGCGCATCGCATAGCGATTACTTTAACGCCAAGTTCATATAATTCATCGATTGTCTCTTTGTCAATAGAATCATTAACAAAAGCAATAACAGCCTGACACCCATGAGCTAATTTAGCTGTATCTGCATTTAATTTATTTTCATAATATTTAATATGAAATTCACCATTATTTTTACGATCAAACCATTCCTTATCATAAGATTTGGTATCAAAACATGCTACTCTTATCAAATTGTCTCTCCTTTGTTTATGTCAAGGAAAATTCGCTATGTGCGCTTTTTCTTGTATGATATGTAGTAACATTACGCTATAAATAAATAGCTTTTCTCTCTATGTTGAAACTCTATCTATGACAGATTCTAAACTCCATCTGCCATAGAATAGAGTTTTCTACTTTCTTTTTTAGCGTTTACCTGACTTATTTGAAGTCTTAGACGCTGTTTTGCTAGTAGCTGCACCAGCCTTATTCTTATCGTTTTTTCCTGCAACTGCTTTTCCTACTGGACCTGTAGCTTTACCACTATCCTTACCCATAACTTCACCTCCAAATACATATTGGTGTAACCTTCTATCATTCCTAAATATTATTGGAATTTCCTATGTAATCAACCATTGATAATTATCTGAAGTATTTATAATTGTTATATTATAAATACCATATTTTGTCAATGTAAATCTATAGTACTTTTTTGCTTGTCCCACCGGATAACTGACAGCATTCAACAAATCGTAATTCCAAAATATCATGAAGGAAAACATATTATAAAACACGTTATTATAGAAGTAAATTATTACTTGTAAGTATATCTTTATGGTAATCCTTTTTCTTCCTCTTGTCTATAGTACTTTTCTATTAATTTGTTAAATTATTATAAATTGAGAGAATAATATATGTATATAGCAGTTATTTAATATGCATATCTTAAGAAATTATTTATTCTGTAGATATAATCATTGTATCAAATGGTGGAATCTCCTTTGTATAGGTTCTTTCTTTGACTATAACCGATGCTTTCTGTAACGTATCACTATTATTAATCATGACTAATATATTGTCTTTCTCATAAAAGGCAGATTCAGTATAGCAATTATCGGTAATCCCTTCTTGATGGAAGGATTCACCTGCTGCATATAATATAATATGAAGAAGAGTTCTCGCATTCTTTATTGTGTGCTCATAAGAGGAAAGATAGATTCCACGTCCTTTACCAAACTCATAAGAGGTCATGACTGGTACTCCATTTACTTCTTTTAAAACTTTAGCTAAGCCATCTGTAAGATAAAGGTTTCTCTTTTCTTTTGGTCCATGTTCCATAAATTCAAATTCTTTTACTGGTTCTGTTGTAAAACTATATCGACCATGGGAAACACGATCACCCAAATCCATATCGACACCGAGTACGTGAGCCATACGAAACAATGTATCATAACCATAAAAAGCACTTGGTTCATTTATTCCGATAAATGCTTTTCCATTATAAACAAATTGTGTAAGGCGCTCAATTACCTCCTCATCCTCCCAAGCTTCACCTCCACTCCAAGCGGATCCCAGCGTCCCAGCATTTATTACCACATCCACATTCTCTAGTACGCCTTGCTTAATATCCTCGAAACTAATAAATTTAACATCCAATGGTAGTCCAGATAAGCTTTCATTAATATGAATTAAATCATGCATATAAGTTTCATGAAAGTGTCCAGATAATGTCCAGGAGCGTAAAGAACCCCAGCTATGAAGTACCGCTACACGTGGCTTAAGGACCATTGGTTTCTCTGATTTATGAAGTTCTTTGATTTTACGGAATTCATTTGCAATCTTTTCGATATAGTCTATAAAGTCTGGAAACGCCTCTACTAAGTGAAGATAACCTCCAAGGCCTATTCGGTCAATAGGTTCCCTTAGTAATGCCCTGCGTACACTTATCCAGTATTTTTTTCCATCCAGTGTTGGGTTGCCACCTTCCATAAATGTAGGAGCCCCACCAAGTCCAACTGGAAATAAATAAGGATGAAGTCTTAATTCATGAGTATTTACTTTAACTCCTGCACAAAGTCTTACTTCGAAACCAGAAAAAACACATTTTATTAAACCATCAAAGCCAAATTTTTCAAAATTCTTATGGTAAGGTTCTACTCCAACCCAACTATCATCATAAAATACATAAGCTAACTTTCCATAGTGATGTACAATGTCAATTAATTTCTTACCAAAGTCAACTACAAAGTTATTAATAAATTCCATCCAGTCAAGCTTATGCTTCTTTGCAGGTATATGCGTAACATGAAACTTACCTTGATGTATAAAATCTTCTGCTGTTAGTGTGTATCCATACTTTTCTTCAAACAACTTTAGAGCAAGTGGACTTACTGTAAAATCATAAGATGCCCAATCTGTGAATAAAAAACGATTTTTTTCACTGCTACCCCACATCCAAACAAAGTTATAAAACATCGATGTGAATCTCACTACTGTTGTTTGTTTATGATGTTTACACCAATTATCCATCCAATTAAGTAAATATTCCTGCGTTTCCTTGTGCATCGGATCAATCTGCATCAAATGTTCTTTGTTCCAATTATTTGTTGTATGATTGTACATTGAGATTTCTTCCCAAATACGGTATGCCAGAAAACTTACCGTATACTTGTGCCATGGACAGATGTCTGTTAATACTACTGTTTGATTTTGTGGGTGGTAACTCCAGTTATCCTTCTCAATAAGAACTTCTGTTGTTCTATCATATACTTGCCAATATATCATAGCTTCTTCACTATCATTTACTAAGAACTGCTCTTTAAAAAAGTCCTCCATTAAGTTTATCGTTAAGGTATTTGAATTTGCTACAATTGGACTTGTAACAAGAAAAGTTTGCTGTAATTTGTCCATATTATCTTTTGCCCAAGTATTATGGTCTCTTATTAAACAGATGGTAGAATAAATGCCATAACCAGCATTTAATATATCGTCTGATAAAACCGTACCATCACTATCGCGTATCACATCAGCTCCCCATTTTTTTGCAAGTTCTAATGTCAACTCCTCATAACCAGCTTCACCAGGAAGTGTAAATCCGCCACTTATAATCTCCTTTTGTTGTTCCACGTTAGTTCTCCTTATCTATGCATTAAAGGGCTGCCGTAATAATTAAAATAATGTATTACAATAGCCCTTTCTGTATTTATTTCAAACTATCTGCAACAATTGCTGATAAGAATGCAAGTGCCAATCCTTGTCCCCATCCCTGCATCCAAGTTTTTGGGACATTATGATAGCTTTCACGGTCTTTCATAACTGCTGTACCACCAGATACATTCAGTACTCTGCCATCTTCCGAAATATTCTTAAGAATGCCATCCAATGCTTTTTGAATATACTTGGTGTGAAGTGGATTGCGATTTATTACCATTGCTGCCGCAATACCACAACTAGCAGAAACTTCCTCATAAGATTCTTCATCGTCTAAAATTGTTCTCCACAATCCATCTTTTGTTTGTAAAAGCTTAAGAGCTGCTAGTTGATCTCTTAGTGCACAATCAATATCCATAAAGGTTGGATATAAATATGGCTCAGGAAGTCTCTTACCAACTTGTGACATCGTATAAGCTGCCCATGCATTAGCACGTCCCCAATAAAAACCTGACATATGATCTTTATTGATATTGTTATAACCGTGGTACCAAAGGCTTTCACTTGGCTCTTGTAAATATTGAATATGCCAATAATACTGATGAAGGGCATCTGCTACCATATCAGCATCATTTAATTTTACTCCAACTCTTAATAAGAAAAATGCAGCCATAAATAAAGTATCTGCCCATGCTTGTTCCGGGAAATCATTGTTAACAGATACGGTATGCTGAAGTACACGGTCTCCAAAACGAAGAGCTTTATTGCGAATATAATCCACTTTACTCATTATGATATCCCAATAAGTTTCGTTTTCCGTTGCTTCATATAAAGTAATCAAACAATGTCCCATCGCACAGGTATTTACAGTCCAATTAGGTAATCCAAGGTCAATGTATTCATCAACCCAAGCTTTTAATAAATTTATGTATTCTTCATTCTTTGTAACACGATAAGCCTCACTAATTCCGTAATAGGCAACTCCGCAAGGCCAATCCCATGTCATGTCCATAGTCATAGTTTTTTTCACAACGCGGTCAATAACCTGTAATAATTTTTCTTTATCATACTCTATTTTAAACATAATAATCTCCATTCTGCCATCGCTTTGCGAATTGATTTCATGATATCATATAACCCTCCTGTAAAAACAGGAGGGTTATATGGATTATGAACTTGTTACCATTTCTTTTGTAAAATCCATAAGTAATTTTCTGTTCTTAGTTATAAATAGTACTTACTTATCCTAGTTTAAGTCCTAATTGTATCCACCTGCTGATATAGCCGCCTGTTTGTCATCAAGAATTGTCTGATATCCAGCCGCTAAGTATTCTTCACATGCTTTTTTATATACTGCCTCGAAATCAGCTTCAGATGCCATTGCACACTGTACATAAAGCTCTTTCCAAAGGTCATTTAAATCAGACTTGTATTCTGCTACGGATTCAATCGTATCTAAGAATATAGCATCTGGAGTCATATACTCTAGATTATCTACAAAATCTTTGTAAGCATCTTCAATTATATATTCATAACCAGCTGGAGCCCAGTTAGCAATATTAGCTTTGAAATTTAAGTCTTCATCTGCATATTGTGCGCTCTCAACTACTAAACACCAATAGTCTTTGTTATTATTATTAGAAAGTTTTGATTCTCCTGTAAAATCTGCATTCTTAACTGCTAAACCAGCTGCATCTAACGTATAGTTTGCACCTTCTACACCATTCTGGAAGAAGAATAAGTTCTCTGGCTGGCTTAACCACTCAAGGTACATCCATACAGCAACTCTCTCCTCTTCTGGAGTAGTAGAATTGATACCCATAATCATACCAAATGGCCAGTATCCGCGTTGTTGTGGAACCCCACCTTCTGGAACATTAGCAGCCATAGGAAGTAGCGAGACTTTGGCATCTGGGTTATTTGCCAATAAGGAAGTCATAACATCAGTGGAACTTGACAAATAAAGGCTATATACACCGCTGTTACCAGATACGAAATCTGCTTTTGTTGAAGCATCATCAGTATTTAAGTAAAACTCTTTATCGATTAAATTGTTATTATATTGGTAATTTAAGTTCTTTAAGAATTTATGTGTTGCTTCCCATGGTAATGCAGCAACAGAAAGATCTGAATATAATGCTCTCTCATCTGAATCGATTGGCCAGGAACGGAAGAAATAATCGTACGTAAAGTTGTTCTGAACCAAAGCGCCTCCACCATTTCCAAGACCCGCATCTCTCCAAGCAGCATATAATTCATTTAATTCAGTTAAATTGGCAGGCATTGCCTTACCAACTTTGTCAATCCAATCTTGTCTAATTAAAGTAACCCAGTTATAAGCAGTTGGTCTTGATGCAAAGAAGAAAACCTTCTCACCGTTGATCGTACCATAGGAATCAATAGTAGAACCAAGGTTTTTATAATATGTAGGTGCATAGTTAGCAATTTCATCATAGTTTAATTCCTGCATTGCACCTTCATCATAGTAAGCAATTGCTTGTGGCATATCATAATGGAAAATAATATCTGGTGCTGTACCAGCAGCTAACATCTGATTAAAGTCAGTTACCTCTGTTGATCTACCAATTGCAACAAATTCAACTTTGACATTGTATTTATCACCAAATTCTTTTTGTACCCACTGAGTATAATAATTGTTTGTTGGATTCCAACCTTCGAAAGCTCTGTCATAAACAGGGATTTGAATAGTTACGTTTTTTTCAAATCCCTTGGAATAATCCTTAAAACCACCTTCTGGAGCTTTGGTAGGATCTGTAGTCCCCTGACTATTTTCAGCTGCCTTTGTAGGCGCTATGGTAGGGTCTTTCTTAGAATCAACTGTTTCGCCTTTGTTTCCACAGGCTGCTAATAATGCCGTAGACATAGCAAGCGTTAGCACAAGTGCTGCTACTTTTTTCATTGATTTTCTCATAATAGTACCTCCCTTTTCAAATACATTTATATAGTATCCGGACCCCCGGAAAACTATCAACCTTTCACCGAACCAATCATAGTCCCCTGAACAAAAAACTTCTGAACGAATGGGTAAATACAAATAATTGGAATCGTAGCAAACATGATACATGCTGCTTTTAAAACTTCTGGGTTTGTAATCTGAGCCGCACCTTCAGATGCTGCTTGTAATGACTCTGTCGCTGATACTACTAAATAATACATTTTTAACTGTAGCGGTCTTAAGGATACATTCTGTTTTACATAAAACAATGCATCGGAATAAGCATTCCAACGGCCCACTGCATAAAATAAGGATAATGTGGCAAGTATCGGTTTGGATAGTGGTACCACAATTCTCCTAAGTATTTGAAATTGTGTTGCACCATCGAGGTGAGCCGATTCAATTAAACTATCAGGTATCGTGCTTTGTAGGGATGTCTTCATATTAGGAAATTATAAGGACTAAATGCTAAAGGTAAGATTAATACTGCCCATGTGTCCAAAAGTCCTAAGTTATTCATTAATAAATACTCCGGTATAATACCTGCAGAAAAATACATTGTAAACATAAATAAGAAGGTGATGAAGGAGCGGCCTTTTAATCCCTTTCTTGACAATGGATACGCTGCACATAGCGTAATTAATATGCCTAATATCGTAAATAATATGGTTACTACTACAGATACATAAAAAGATCTCAGTATACTAGTATCTGCAAATACTTTCTGATACGCTGATATTGTAAAATCTTTTGGTAATAGAAAAACCTTATTGGCAATTACATATGCTTCATTACTTACTGACTTTGAAAACACATGAAGAAAAGGTAATACACAAGTCAATGCAGTAAGTAACAACACAAAATGGATAAAAAATGATGCGATTCCGTCTGTTATCTTATGTTTTGTTACTCTTTTGTCTAAACTCTTTGTTTGTAATTTTGCTTCCATCTGCTCTCCTCCTTATAACAAGCCATCTTCGCCAAGTTTCTTCGCTATTCGATCGGATATAAGAACAAGTGCTAGACCAATTACTGACTGGAATAAACCAATTGCAGTTGCCTCACTGTACTTACCATTGGATAAACCCATACGATAAACTAGGATTGGAATTGTTGTTGTATATTCTGGAGTAGCTACATTCATAAGTGCATATACATTTTCAAAAGAACCAGCCATGATCTTACCTAAGTTCATAATAAGAAGGGTTACAATAGTACTTCTAATACATGGAAGCGTGACATGTTTAATTCTCCCCCATCGACCTGCTCCATCAACTGTAGCAGCTTCATATAGTTCTGGGTTTACACTAGTTATTGCTGCCAAGTAAATAATCGTACCCCATCCCATTGTCTGCCAAACATTAATTATGACGTAAGACACTAACCAATGAGTATTCTCTTGTAAAAATGGTATTCTATTACCACCTAGCGATTCAATGATATTATTAACTACACCACTTGCCTGACCAAAAATTTGGTAGGCCATCGCACCAATAATAATGAAAGATAAAAAATGAGGTAAATAAATTAAGGTTTGTGTTACTTTTTTAAAGTATTTATTCTTAACTTCATTTAATAGGAGAGCTAGGATTATTGGCATTGGGAATCCAAATAGTAAGGTTAATACATTTAATAATAGAGTATTTCGAACCGCAACTGAAAAGTTTCTCATCGTAAATACTTTACGGAAGATATCAAACCCAACCCATTCACTACCACTAAAACCTTTTAATATCTTATAATCTTTAAAAGCTATGGTTAATCCAAAATACGAACCATATTTAAAGATTAATGCAAAAGCTAATGGTACTAGCAACAATACGTATAGTTGCCAATCTTTCTTTATGTAATGAAATATGCCCCTTTTCCTCATTTGTAAAGGAACCACACTGTTGCTTCTCTTATTTGCCTTGGCAAATTTCACAAATACCATCTCCTTCTGTTTGTTGTTTTGTGCATTTTTTCATTTCACATACTCACACTATAAACTGGAAGTATAGCTTTGTAAATAATCATTTTTGATACTACATATCGTTTATGATTATTCTACAAAGCCTTGTATTAATAGTGTTTCAACGACTATATAACAAAATATTACATAATTTTATCCAAAAAAGAGTATGGACGAATCAACAAATGATACGTTATTAGTATCAAATTTGATAGCGAAAATCAAAAAAAATATCCATAAAACCATTTTGACAGCCTGGTTTTATGGATATTTTGCACAAATTAAACATTTGAATTATTTTATATTATTCTTAAAGTCACTAGGAGTTACTCCTTCGTACTTCTTAAAGAATCGATTCAAGCTCTGTACATTATTATATCCTACTTCTGTTGCTATCTGTGTAAGGCTTAAATCCGAGTGTAGCAATAAACGTTTTGCCTCATCAATACGTAAAAGATTCACATTGTCCATCAAGCTATTTCCAGTTTCTTCTCGTATCATTTTCCTCATGTACGAATAGCTAATACCAATTTGATTTGCAAGATCTTCAAATACGATTTCCTCTTTATACTTTTTCCGTAAATACATAAGTATCTGTTCTGAACTTTTCTCTGAAGTATTTTCTTGAAATTCCTTTAAATATTCTGTTATTGAAATATAAACCTTACCTAAATAAGCTTCGATATCTTCTAAGGTATCCATCCCACCAATTGTCTGATATAAATTCGTGTTATTTCCAAATACCTTACTTGTGTTTATATATTGTTCCATCATAAATTTTACTGTAGCACCTGTTAATTGGTTTAAAATCAATAATAAATTTTCATAAGAAATATCTTCTTTCTGCTTAATATCCTTAAAAATTAAAGAAAGCTCTGCTTTAGCACTTTCTGCATCTCCTGCTGAGAGGAAATTCAAAATCTTTTTCTCTCCGTTATAAGAATAAGAATATTTATTATTCTCTTTCTTTTGAGGATTCCAGAATATAATTTGGTTACGACCAACAATAATACGTCGCTTAATTGCTTCTAATGCTTCCACATGACATTCATTAATCAATTCATATCCATTATGTACCGTAGAAACCCCCACTGTAACCGTATATTCAAAGATACGATATGCTTCTTGTCGGATTCCCGTTAATATATGAAACAATTCTCTTGACACTTTTACATAATCATATGACTTCATATTAATAATGATAGCCATCATACCCGCACCATTTCGTATGGATTCTACATGATACCCCTCAGAGAACGCTTTTTTTATCTTATCTTGAAGAGCAAAACGCTGTATTCCACGTTTCTCTTTTGCTGTCGTCTCAAGATATAGTTTTGTATTATCAATGGATAATATTGCAACCATATAATGATTGTAAGGAAATATCTTTTCGATATCACCAATTTGTTTTTGATTTGTTAATTCTCCAGTTAACAGATTATGAAGGAGTAAATTTTTCGCTTCCACTTCTTTTTCCTTTAAAAGTTGATGTAATTCACTCTCTTGTTCCTGTATCTTTTCTATTGCACCACTTAGAAATGATAATTCATTTTTTACACCAAGTTCTTCCATACCATTTAGTTGCTTTACATTCTGAACTAACTTTCTCATTGGCTTTGAGAACTCTCTTGCTAATACAACTACAACAATAGTACCTAGAGCAATAATTATTAAAATAAATATAGAATAGCCATAGCGTATACTTTCTGCCTTACTCATCAGTGTATCCATATTATAGGTATTTACATAAATCCATTGAAATTGTGGAGATTTTTGATAAGTTAATAAGATAGCCCGCTCTCCATCTTTTTGATATTGATAGCCTGTCGTAATTCCACTGGAAAGAGAGTCTTTTACAAATTCAATATCCTCAAATTTTTTAAGAAACTTAGAATTTTCTTTGTGAGAAATAATTGTGCCATCCGGCATTACCATGAGTCCCTGAGCTTCTTTTGAATTTAAACTAGAAAATAACAACTCATTTAGTTGTTGCGCGTCAATATTTACAACAATAGTTCCTTTGGTTGATGTCGTCAATCTATTTAGACGATAGATAAAAGAGATTACATTCTTTATTTCAATAGCAGTCTTTCCATTTTCTATTTCGCTAATAGTAGCTGCATTATATTTTCTTGGATGCCAAATTCCAGCGGAACCCTGACGTTTAGACTCTAACTCATCCAGCCAAGTTACATCCTCATAAGCTTGTTTTTTTACAATCCCACGATTTGTAGAAATAACATAATCAGCGCCATCTAAACAAAAATAAATGGAATTTACAATTCGATTGTTACTTTGAATTTCACGCATCTGATTATAAATTTGGACTGCAACATTTACTTTACTATATTCTGAGTTTAGTACTTCATATGTAGTTAGGTTTTTTAAACCATTAAATTCGTTGGTACCTACCATTTGTAATATGTTCTTAACAATATTCATCAAGATTGCTTCACTATAAGAGCTACCTGTATCAATCTGAGCCATAGCAGAAGTTGCAATTTCTTCTTCAGAATATTTCATAATTTGAATATTGCTGTAATATCCTGTCATTACTGTAGGTATCAAAAACAATAATAACAAAATAAATATTAATTGAATTACAATCGGAATTCGTTTCATCGCATCCTCCGAAATTTTATTTTTCCTATGTAAATTGACTAATATAGTATTTTATCTTTGCACGTATTTAGTAATTATGTATAGTTTAACTAATTACTATCCATAATGCAAGTAAAAATAATTGGAATTCTTCCCCTATCACTTACTTTTGTATATAAAATAAATTTCTTTTCATTTCGTTGACAGACTTATCTATGACTTCTTTTTTCTCCTGTATCCAAGAAAACTCCTTCGGTGTAATACTGTTTTTTGCAGAAAAATCAATGTTAATAGAATGTTCCAATAGTTCAATAACATTCGAATAGAAATAAAACAACTGTTTTATAAACAAATAATGCATTTCGTAGGGTGTATTAGATAACTTTAAAATCGATTCTAATGTAACTGTTCCTGGGTATTGTCGAACAGAAATCTGCGCTGCCATGTGTTTTGCAACTAAGAAGGCATGTATCCCTTCTGTTTCCGGTAAAACAATCTCCTTTATAATAACTTTTAATTCAATAAGTATATCAAGATAAATCTTTAGTTTTGGGATCATCTCCGATATCTTTTTTATTTCCTCTAAGTATTCTTGTCTTTGTATTTCAATCATATCCTGCAGTTTCTTTAAATCCTGATTACCAATTTCTAATTTTTTCTTATTGCTTGTCCATTCGGAAAAGAATTTTGTTACTATGTCCTTCCTATCAATTTTAGTCTTTAATAAGCGCTTCTTTGCTATAACATACCTTCGTTTAATCTCATTATCATTCCAAGTATTTGTTAACGATTGATCTGTTAAAAAAGTGATAAAATTTGGTTTTTTACTTGGACTCCCAAACTCTTCTAATTCTTGATATAGCTGATTTATGTAAGGATTCATATAAGCTGTTCTAATATTATCCACCGCTAATAATAACTGTTGGTATTCTTTCTTTTTCATTTCATAATCATCTAATAGTTGCTCTTTCTCCCTCTGATATGTTAGGAAGATTATATCTAATGTATTCGAAAGCTCTAATACCGAATCATTTTTAGTTAAACTGCCAACATTAAACATGATATTGTCCCCCCAAATATTCTTTAAAAGAATCAGGTTTGGTTAAATCCTTTACTGCAATAATCTCACCGTGGCGTACTAGATACTGATAACGATCCATAACTGTAATAAGATACTCCTCCCGCAAACCAAAGGCTCTTACTTCACCATGATTCATTGGAAGTTTTAGATTTACCGTATTCAGTGCTTTTTTCTTTGATTTGCTTACTAAAATCAAAATGATACATAATATGATAAAACTTGCTAGAATACCCGCACTAACATAATATATCCACATTATACTTCCTCCTTCATACACATTTCCCGTAGTTCCATTATATGTAATTTAGAATTTTATGTCAATTGATACAAATTATAACTCAATTCAATCCACTAGGTTATTGGTAAGTATAAGTTTTCCCTTCTTAATATTTTATTTGGATTACTATTTTATCTTTAGGCTTATTTCAACATAGTAATAGAAGTTAAATAATCCTAGAACTAAAATAATACACCGTTGTAGAACTGAAATAATCCTCTATTGTAGATCTAAAATATTAAACTGTTGTAGAACTAAAATATTACACTTTTATAGATCTAAAATATTAAACTGTTGTAGAACTGAAATAATCCTCTATTGTAGATCTAAATAGATGCTTCTACTACAGAGGATTAATATTAAATATATTTATTTGTAATTGTTTACTTATATCTTATTATAGATTCTTATTTTAATAATCTATTCCTATAGATTTTGAGATTTATATTAAATATGATGAAACCTTCTTTTTATAATAGCAGCAAATACCAGGCAGACTCCTGGTATAACGATAACATCCCCGATTCTTGTATATATCGTTTTATAGTCCAAAAATCTTACTTGACCACGTAGGGTAATCCTTATCAAAGCATCAACCTTTTCGATAACTTTTCCTTTTTCATTTATAATTGACGTTAATCCTGTATTACTTGCACGTACAACATACCTACCATTTTCAACTGCTCTAAGGATAGACTGTGAGTGATGCTGGTTGAGTGCTGCTGAATAGCCAAACCAAGAATCATTACTTATTACTGCTAATAATTGTGCTCCATTCTTTACACTTTCTCTCGATATCTTTGGAAATATCGATTCATAGCATATGATTCCACCTACATCTCCATACTCTGTTCTTACCGGAAATGTTTCAGTCCCTGGAGTTTCTGATAACTGTTCCATTAGCATGAAGGCAAAATCAGGTGAAATTCGTTTTAGGATTTTCGAAAACGGTAAGTACTCACCAAAAGGAACTAATTTCTGCTTATAATAAGGATTATTAGATATCCCATCTTTCGTTACTGCATACATTGCATTATAACTGATAGTTTCGCCATCCACTATTTCACGGTCAAAAGCACCAAGAACTATACTGATATTATGTTTTTCACATAACGCCATTAACTCTTTTTGCTCCTCTTGTGCTTCTTCAATATAAAAAGGCACCGCAGTTTCTGGCCAAAATACAAGTTTAGTCTTTGCTGTTACATTAACATCCGTTAAATCCATGTAGTCCGCTAAGATTTGAACCGTTGTAGTCTGCCATTTATCGAGCCCAGAATGATTTCCTTGAACTAATAATACTTCAATCCACTCCGAGTTCCCATTGTTCCAGTTTTTATTTCCTCTGAGCACTCCAAATACAATATTTCCTAATAGTAGCGCCACTATAAAAGCGTATGCTGTTAAATTAATTAGTGATTCTTTTTTTAATCGAACTCTCTCCGTTGCTAAAGGTAGAATCCCAAAAAAATGTCTACTTGCTTTCACAATACTAAATGCTAATCCACCATTAAGTATTAACAACAAAAAAGAAACAAACAATCCACCGAATATAGATGCTGATTGAATAAATAATGGCCAAGGTGTTACAGAAAGCGCTAATCTTGCCCATGGGAAAGCTACGATACCAAGAAATTCTTGAAACCATTCTGCAAGCACATAGAGAAATGCTATCGTAACAATATCCCATGCCGTGCCAGTTCGTAAGCGCCGAAATGGTAGCATGAATAAATACAAGCCCAATCCATTTTGTAACACAATTAAAAAAATTGCTAAACTTAACAAAAGTACTGATAAAATGCCTTCAAATGGCAATACCGGAGATAAATAATATAGCCAATATAATACTGGACCATAATAAAAGATAGAATAGGAAAAGATAGCGATTGGGAATATTTTCTTTAATTCCATTTTATTATTTTGAAAGAATATAAGAAATAGCGGTATCAAAGAAAAAAAACTTAAAAACCAAGCTCTTTTTTCTAAAAATGTATATGCAGTTAATAATCCTGAAACCATACTAAAGAAAATAGCTTGTATTTTAGGTGAATAGTTCAATCCTTTCATACAAAAACCTCGCTTTCATTTGTGTTACGAATTTACCTTCTCCCACAGTCAAGCTTGGTTAAATGTCCCCTTGATTCTATTTCAGAAATTCGTACCTATCACATTCATAATTTCACCCATTCTTACCAAAATTATGTGAACTATAATAGGAATATCTCTAAAGAATGAAAAGAATTACTCACATATTCGCCATCCACCACTATGACGAACAATCTTATTCTCTTGTTTTAACTTTTTTACAATACTCTCAATGGCATTATAAAGTGTTTTAGTGCGTCTTGGATACCCTAATTGTTCGGCTATTACTTTACTAATCTCATCCAGTGTTATTTCTTCCTCAACACGGATAACAGATAAGACTCCCGCACTTAACTCGCACTCTGGAATACCTTCTATTTCTCTTTTCCCATTCTCAGGCATATTAATTCGAAGGTTATATTCTGTAGTATCTTCCTTTTGTATTACACCCTCTTTAAAAATAAATCCTTCCCCTAGATTATTGTCTAAATAAAGTCTAATACTCTCCTTTAATTTCACAGTCATTCTCTTTTGCTCTAAAAGCTTTACTACTCTTTTTTGGAAGATTTCTTCTTTGATTGGATGCTCTGTTAGAATAATAATCTCACAAATTCTCCATATAGACTCATTGGAAAGTTCTAGCTCTGCTCCAATTTGAGGATTTATTGCCTCAATATAGAAAGAAAACCCATAGCTCTTTGGCTTATTTGAAATGGCAAGGTAACGTTTCACCTCTTCCCAGTCAGTCAAATATTTATGATAATGCCCACCAAATTCATCCTTTATCTTATCCTCATTCGTTATAAGCCACTCTTCTTTTCGCTTGATTCGCTCAATTAAGAGAAGATACTTTCGAAGTTCAGAAATTGTTAATTCCTCACCCTTTTTATGAGCAAAGGAAAGCATCACTTCTAGATCATTCTTTAATTGTGTATAATCTTCTTGTAAACTAGTAAGCAGATGAATTCCTTCTGTAACTGATAGTTCCGTTATCTTATATGAATTTGGTACTGAAATTTTTCCTAATTCCAAAAGACTCTCTATGTTATCTTCTTTTATGAATGTCACAATTAAGTCTCTAAGTTTCCTTATCCCATCTTTTTGTAAAAGCTCTTTAATACAGTTCATTGGGAGCTCAATTGATAACATGTGAAGAAAACAATAAATAGAATCATATTCTTTTCTTAATTTATGAAATACTGTCGCTTCCTTTTGATAACCATCTCCTAATAAACTTACTACTTTACTATATTCCTTATCTAACCATGCTTTACATTCATGATATAGAATAAGATTTTGATATAAAACTTCATATTCTTGGTCATTAAGTAGTTCTATATCTTCTTTAAATAAAGAGCGGAAATGTTTCTTTTGTTTCCAATAAAAACTATTAAAGAAACGAAATCCCCCTTTCATAATCGAATGAAAGCGTTCAACTAAGGGTAAGGTTTCCTCTAAAAAAATTTCATCTTTCCATACCTTTGAAAGACGTTTTTGAGACCTTATATAATCTTCAACCTTTGTTTGTGCCAAATCAATCATTTCTATGATAGCATCGTAATTAGCTTCTACAAACCAAGATGCAGTTGGCTTTGTATTTTTATCAATTTGCATCGATAGCATTATAAAGTCAATCATATTACCTATCGTATAAAATGTTAGATTGTATCGCTCTTTGATACGATACGATAATTCACCCATCTTAATTAACTGATGATATCCGTTCTCTAAAATAGTAAGTGTTTGCTTGATCAATTGCAACAAGTCGTTCGCATTACACAGTGACATCTGATTATGTAGCTCATTTTTTATGGAATGAAATATTTCCTGATATTCCTTTTGAAAGCGTTCTCGCATACCTATCACATCTATTGTTAAAATATCAGATTGAAACTTTGATAATACTTGATTCCGTTCTCGTTCTAAACTAACAGTAACGTATTTCACATCATTATAAAAGTATGCAGCTTGCTCTGTAATATTGTAATTTTGTAACTTAATCTCATTTGTCATTCAGATTCCTCAGTATTTCTATTTCTTATTTCTTAAGTATATCTTATCAAAATAAACCCAACATTGGATATCATAACAAATTTTGTACAAAATTACTACGAACAATTTCTGTTAGAAACTTTAAAGTTCTTACTTTTTTATAACTTAGATAACCAATTTAAAGATGACGTAACAAAATAAAATAACATTTAAATATGAATTTACAAATAAAATTAGACAAATTATTAATAGAAATTTACGAGAATAAAAATTACAACATAAATATAGAAATTTACAAGAATAAAAATTACAACATAATATAGAAATTTATAAGAATAAAAACTACAATATAAAATATAGAAATTTACAGATAAGAAAAGGTATGAAGCCATTCTACTATAAAAATGGTTTTCATACCTTTTTTAATCCTAATTTTTTGGTGATTTTCCTTGTATGACAAGTTTAGTATAAGTAAAAGTTACTAGTAAAAATACAACGCCCATTAAATTTAAAATCTGCTGTGCATATAATTCCTGTCGAAAAATCACAAGTGGACTTTTTTGAAAATAATCTAATAATCTTCCCCCCAGATATGAGACAAGGAATCCATAAACACCAGAAATCGAAGACAATAGGCTAAGCTGAATCATACGTTTCTTTTCATCCAAGAACTCAAGTTGTATTCCAAACAAACCAATATTTATAAATGACCACCCACAAGCAGAGAAAAATGCTGCCACTGGTATCATAATATAAGCGTTACTAGGAAGGGAACATGCAGTCAATAAATAATTTATTAATAAACCTAATAAGGAATACTTAAATATTTTTGCCATACCAAATCGATCCGCAAGCTTTCCAACCTTGGGTGAAATAAAGATACGAAAAAGGTTCGAAGCAAACCCTATTATCATAATAAAAGTATAAGGGAGTGCTAATTCTTTAATCTGGTAACTCGAGTTAAACGGTGCTGCTATGTAAAAAGAAGTCATCCATAAACAATTTAAACCCAAAGCTTTAAGAAAATAACGATTTCCAAATGCAAAAGTTAATTCTGACTTCATACTATCATGTGAATCTTTATTATGTACTGTTTTTGCCCGCTTTGCTAAAGTACCATGCATCTCATAACCATCTTCATTTGTATAAGAGAGCCGTGGTTCTTTCATAAAACTAAATGCAACTAGGTTGATTATTACTAATAGAGCAATCATAACTCCAATTAATACAAATCCAATAGTTAAATGACCTTTTTTAAAATAATCAAGAAGAATACCTGCAATTAACATAACAGATGCTGTTACAAATACTGCTACAGAATCTTTAATAGCAAAATACCGTCCACGTAATCGACTTGGTACAAGACTCGCTATCCAATCTTGATTCGCAGGTGTTCCAATCTGGGTACAAATCTGTGCATAGAAATACCCTGCAACAACCCAGATTATCTTTGCTCGACCACTCAATGAAAACAACGGTATAAAATAAATAAGTGAAAAAGCTAATTTCTGAAGAACTGTAAAGCAAACATAAAATTTATATTTGGGCAGTTTGTTAACAAACCGCATCATAATTAATTGAAATATTGCTGCTAAACTTGCTAACGATGTCAGGATACCTATATTAGCATCAGAAATGCCAACATAAGACATCAAGGTTACAATAAATGTACCACCAGCGAGTTGTGCAATTGTTTGATTCGCAGAATCACCTACCGTATACCACATCCTGCTTCTCTTTAAGTCCTGCTTATTCTCTGGCAATGCCATAAAATATATCCTTCGCATTTTACCAAGCAGGAACTTTGACATTACCTTCAAGTTATTCATTTCGAGTACCCCCATACACACTATATCAACTCAAGCCAACTACCAAATAAATCATATAATTTTGTAAATGTGATGTTCTAACCATAGAATAACATGAAACATGTAGAATAACAATCAAAATAGGAACAAAGTAATGGGATTGTCTTTATTTTCTTATGTGATGTCTTCTATATTGTGAAATTCCTTTTATTTCTTTAGAGAATACACCTTTCGTAACGTTACTTTATCGTTGATTGAGATAGAATCACATAGTATTTCTGAATGAATATTATAATGCCTTCGATGATATTTTACATGTTCTTTTGTTTCTGTAGCATAGCAATAAACACAACCATTTGGGCATGTATCATAACTACCTATATCAATGCTTTGTATACAGCCACAGTTCACTCTTTGACTGGTATCTTTTATCGTCTTTAATTCGTATCCCACAAGTTCTTCAATCATTCCTTTATCAATACATCTACCATGTTTAATTCCAAGATGATCTAGTGAAATTTCTTCAGAACAAGTCATAACCGTCATATGATGTTTTCTTGCAATTTTCACAAACTCAGTTGACAAAGCATATATTTCTTCTTTCGTTACCTCTCTGAATGGTTCTCTTTTATTTTCACGATTCTTCATTTTACGATATAAGTCTAAGAAACTGATAACCACTTTATTCGTTGAGCCATCAAGTGCACTGGCTATTTGCTCAAAAGCTTTTATATGGTATTCAATTGTATAACGCTTGCTTAACATAATTGGATCATAACGCCATACCATTCTTTCTTTACCAAGCTTTTCTGCTAGGAAAATAAATCGTGGAATTAGAACTTTACGTTTATCCGGTAAGCATGGTTCGATATCCCTCCCATAACTTGTTAAGGTAAATTGAACATAAAACATATAGTCCTTTAATTCATTTAAATGTTCTATTAATCCAGTTGGGTTCTTTGTCCAGAAAACAATACAATCAATATCTTCTTTTCTTAATGGGATTTTGCTTACTTGATGAGGATTCCAAGGATTTTTTACACAGACAACCTCGTCATTTAAACGCTCTAAAAACCATTCCATATAATAGTTCGGAATATCTGTTCTTCTGCTAACACTTAGTATCATTATGCTCCTTTCTTCCAACATCTTTTACTCTTATGGAATCTGAATGAATTTCAGTAAAATAAAGCTTTTAATATTATGAAACTATTAATACCCTAATTGCTTATCAATAATAATAACCTTGATTCTATCCTTAATAAACTGTCCACGAATAATTGTAAAATCATTGCATATTCGGCTCGGACTTTTACAATCGACGCAATATCCTAATGTAGTACATGGGGTATCTTTCCCTAATCGTTTCGCATCAATTGGAGCGGCATAATTCCTAACTCTTTTTTCTGCTTCCTCTATATTTTTAACAATCTTGTTGATTCCTGTTACAATAATGACTTCTTTCGGTCCATATATCATAGGGGCAACTCTACTGCCATTTCCATCAATGTTATATAGCTCCCCTTCTTCCGTTAAAGCATTTGTACTACATAAAAATGCATCCGCTGAAAAGTTTCTCAGATAAATTTGCCTTTTCTCTTCCTTCGTAAGACCTTCTTTGTATTTATCTAAAAACACGTAATTTCCTCGACGAAGAAAATCAATAGTTCCCGTCTCAAAAAGAGTCATAGAATCTCCAACACCTATCACCATTTTATCCTTTAGAAAGCTTTTTAAAAGTTTATGTAATTCACCCTCATCCTTTACATAAAATCCTGCCATATTACGTCTATTGAGATTTTTAATCGTCCTATCTACTTGTTTTTCTATATACCATTGAACTTTTTCATCCATCGATAAACCTTCTTTCTTTTATCCGTATCCTAAGTATCTTACTAAATAATTTAAACTACCCTATATTATCATACAGGAAGGAAAGAATGCTACTTATTATTAAAATGAATTTATTGGCAAATAAATTTATTGACGAATGAAATTATAAATAAATGAACTTGTCGTAATATTACCAATTATAATCAAACTTGATAATGAAATACTTATCAGATTGATAAAAAGTACATATTTTACAGAATAGCTTTTATCCGTTATGATAAAAACATGTCGAAAAAAGTCGAAATAATACAAGGTTTCATCACTTTGTATGAAGACTTCTAATATTCTAATAAGAGAGGTAATATTCATGGATCAAAATGTAACGAATGAAGTGGTACAATCTACCGAGCCACAACACAAACATGTACTCTGGCAGTTATTTAAAGCAACATTTTGCCTCAGTGCATTCACTTTTGGGGGCGGATTTGTCATTGTATCGCTAATGAAAAAGAAATTCGTTGAAGAGCTTGGTTGGCTTACCGAAGATGAAATGTTGGACATCACGGCAATAGCACAATCTTCACCGGGACCAATTCCAA
>JAEWHR010000045.1 GCA_023387655.1 Bacillota bacterium | reverse complement strand
AACCCATGTATCTTATTGGTACTAAAAATGAAGATGATACACCGAATTTTTACATAATTACTTGGTTGGGATTTAGCTATGATAATGGACCACATCTTATGTTAACAATAGGAGGGAGTAAACAGACCAAGACCAATATAATGAGAGAACAGTCCTTTTCAGCAAATTTAATTAGCACTGATATGATATGGTTAGCAGATTACTTTGGAACGACAAAAGGGGAAGAGAAGCTAAAAGACGAATTAAGTTTCCATTATAGTTGGGGAAACCATCGAAAAGTACCTATACTTGACCAAAGTAAATGGGTCTATGAATGTATTGTAAGCAAAACAATTGAACTAGAGGGAAGTCATTTGTTTTTAGCAAGAATTGAAAATATACAAATAGATAAGAGCTTGGAAGATATGAATATGGAGATGATTGATTTAACAAAATTAGATCCTGTAATATATGCACCATATAATTATTTTTCAATCGATAAAAGAATAGGTGGCTGCGGCGAATGGAGGAACCATAAGTAGCTGCATTCTAATAGTTAGAATCGAATTTCTATAATTCGGAATGAACGATAGCTGGTGAATTGATAGTTATTGTGTACTATTTTAATAAATAGTGTCAAAATATCAAAAGTGAATCAAAATTATTTCACAGGAATACATATTAGTAAAAAAAGACTAGTAATATAGAATTTATAACTATATTATCATTTAAAATAAAATATATTACATAATGTAACAAAAATACTACTCCTTTTTATTGTATTCTGGTAATAAAAGTTATATAATACAATAAATACTAATTAAGGAGGTGCTTTATGTATAATATTTTGGTTGGCGGCGCAGCTGGGCAGGGAATTGATACAACGGTTGCAAACCTAGAAGTTTTACTAAAAAAAGCTGGATATTATGTATTTACGATAAGAGACTTTATGTCTCGTGTTCGAGGCGGTCATAATTTTTGTATGATACGTTTTGGAAATGAAGTAATATCATCCCATAGCAATAAAGTGGATGGTATGATAGCTTTTGATGATGATACTGTTGAATTACATAAACAAAATTTAAAAAAAGATGGATTTATTCTATGTGATACGAAATTATCAACAACAGATCCAAAAGCAATTAAGCTTAACATGGAGGGTATGGCAAAAGAACTTGGTAATTTCAGAGTTTCCGGAAGTATTGCGCTTGGCGCGATATTAAAGCTATTTGATATATCGACAGATCATGTGGAAGAGACTATGAAGACTTTAGTGAAAGAAGCATATCTTGATATGAACCTAAAAGCAGTGAAGCTTGGCTATGAAAGCGTTGAAACAAGATTCACACTTTCACCAGGTAACTTTAGTGATTGGATGATCTTATCTGGTAGTAAATCTTTGGCCCTTGGGGCAATCGCTGCAGGAGTAAAATTCTATTCTGCATATCCTATGTCACCGTCCACAGCAATCATGGAGTATCTAGCTTCTAAAAGTGTGGAAGCAGATTTCGTTGTAGAACAGGCAGAAGATGAAATCGCCGCTATTAATATGGCAATTGGAGCTTCCTACGCTGGGGCAAGAGCAATGACAGGAACCTCTGGTGGAGGATTTTGTTTAAAAGTTGAGGCACTAGGACTTTCTGGAATAGCGGAGATTCCGCTGGTTGCAGTTGATGTTCAGCGCCCGGGTCCTGCGACTGGATTACCTACCAGAACTGAGCAAAGTGATTTAAAATTTGTAATATCTGCATCTCAAGGGGAATTCCCTAGGATGGTTATCGCACTTAGAAATCATAAGGATGCATTTTACCAAACGATTCGAGCATTTGACATTGCGGAAAAATATCAGATACCAGTTATTATATTAAGCGATCAATATTTAGGAGATTCTACTGCAACAGTAGAGCAATTTGATGTATCAAACATAAAAATTGCTGAACCTTCGAATGATGAATACAAAGAAGGAGAATACTTAAGGTATCAGTTAACAAAGAATGGTATTTCACCAAGATTAATACCTGGGAAGTCAAGAAACTTTGTATCCGCTGATAGTGATGAGCATGATGAGCGTGGCTTTATTACGGAGTCTGCTGATGTTCGTAATCAAATGATGGATAAAAGAATGAAGAAGCTCGAATTATTAAAAGAAGAGCTAATAGAGCCAGAATATTTCGGAGAAGAGAACTGTGAGACATTATTCCTTGGGTGGGGTTCCACCTATGGTCCGATTGCAGAGGCAGTAAAAATTCTAAACGAAGCTGAGCCTGGTAAGTACGGAGCATTATCTTTCGGTGATGTTTATCCACTTCCTACAAAACTCTTAAAGGAAAAAGTAAGTAGAGCAAAGTATATTATTAACATAGAACAAAATGCAACGGGGCAATTAAAAGACCTTATACGCGAGCAAACCGGAATTCTTTGTACCGATAGTATTTTAAAATACGATGGAAGACAGATTTCTGGAGAAGAGATTGTAGAAAGAGTACGAAAAGGAGGTCATAAGTAATATGTGTGAATTTAAAACGTATGAAACAGCATGGTGTCCTGGATGTGGTAATTTTAGTATTCTACAATGTCTTAAGACAGCGTTAGAAGAATTAAAGAAAGATCCTTATGAAGTACTAATGGTAGGTGGAATTGGTCAGGCAGCGAAGACACCTCAATATATCAGCGCTAATAGTTTTTGTGGATTACATGGTAGATCGTTACCGGCAGCAGTTGCAGCTAAAATTGCAAATGAAAAATTAACGGTTGTTGTAAATACCGGAGATGGTGACTCTTATGGCGAGGGTGGTAATCACTTTATTCATAACATTCGAAGAAATGTTGATATTACACACTTTGTACACGATAATCAGATTTATGGATTAACCAAAGGTCAAGCTTCTCCTACAACATCAGAAGGGCAGATTACTGGGGTACAAGTAACTGGAAGTGTGAATACACCTCTAAATCCAGTTCTTATGGCGATAGCTGCTGGAGCGGGATTTGTAGCCAGAGCTTTCAGCGGTGATACCAAACATTTAACGGAGATTATGAAGCAAGCAATTACTTATCCTGGTTATGCAATTGTAGATATTTTACAACCTTGTATAAGTTTTAATAAAGTTAATACATTTGCTTATTATAAGAGTAGAGTATACCACTTGGAAGAAGATTATGACCCTTCCAATAAGATAGGGGCTATGACAAGAGCGATGGAATTTGATGATAGAATACCAATTGGTATATTATATCAAGAACAAAAACAGACATTCCATCAGAAAAACATAGTGCTGGCAGGAAGAGAGCCACTGGTTGATAGACAAAGAGATAACTCGGTTGTGAAACAATTGATGAGTGAGTTTGTTTAGATATCGAGATTATTTAAAAGTAGCATTATTGTATAGATATCAAGATAAATAGAAGTAGCATTATTGTATAAACAGAAAGATTATTGTCTAAGGTATCATTAATGAGGGAATCTATTTAAGTTAGATGGAGAATTCCAGTTTTGTAATAATGGCGATAGTGAAAGTATAAAATAGTTTTATGCTTTCACTGGAACCTTATTATATATTAATAAAAATAAGGGAACTCGATTGAAGTTTGTTATTTGCAAGAGATATCTTAAACAGTACAAGCTTTGTTCCCAGAATAATTAGGAGGCGTAATATGGCAGTTAACAACCCAATGACAAGTGACTTTTTACATTCCGCTTATGGTGGAGAAAGCTTAGCTCATATGAGATACTTAACATGGGCTAAGATGGCAGAAAAAGAAGGATTTAAAAACATTGCAAGATTATTTGAAGCCATCGCTTATGCTGAGCTAGTACATGCGAATAACCATTTCCGTGAAATTGGTGGTGAGACAACAGATGCAACTGTAACTGCAGGTGGTGTTTTCGGCACTGGAAAAACAGTAGACAATCTTCAAGGTGCTATTAATGGAGAGCTTCATGAAGTTGAGCAGATGTATCCAGTCTATTTAAATGCTGCTGAATTTCAAGGAGAAAAAGGAGCACAACGTTCCTTCCATTTTGCATTAGAAGCTGAAAAAATCCACGCAGATATGTTTGCTAAGGCACAAGAGTGTGCAAAAGAAGGCAAAGACATGGAATTTACATCTGTTCATATCTGTCCAGTTTGTGGTCATACCGTCTTAGATGATGCTCCTGATAATTGTCCAGTTTGTGGTGCAAAAAAGGATGTATATAAGGAATTCTAATCTTGACTAGAAGGTTATGTATAATAAAATGACAAAGAGATAATATAATAAACAAAGAGATATTATAAAAACAAAGTGACTATCAATCCAGTTGTATTATAAGGATTTTGATAGTCACTTTGTTTCACGTAGCACCTAAAAATAATTAAGAGATTAAATTCAAATCTAAGATAATCTAAAACTCATTTCTGTGCGCTTCAAAAAAATCATGGTATACTCTTATATTCTTTAGTTTCGTCCATGGTTTCACCTTTACTGGACTTTCATCTAGATCATAAATTTTAACATCTTTCATACCTAATAAGAATGGTGAGTGTGTTGATATGATAAATTGACAGCCAAAGAATCTCACGGATTCATGAATGAAGTTAACTAATTCCATCTGTCGCTCTGGTGATAAACTATTTTCAGGCTCGTCGAGAAGATATAGGCCATTTTCCTGTATTTTTTCTTGAAAGTATAAAAATGCATTTTCTCCATTAGAATGTTCTCTTATATTCTCCATTAGATTATTGCGTACATATTTTGATTGTGTTTTATTTCTAGCTTGATTCACCTTCTTTAACTGCTCATAGTCCTCTAAGGAATTGAATCTAAAAGTAGAATATTTCGCTTCTAAATAATCATCGAAAAGTTCTTCCCTTTTGGTATCGATACCTTCATTCATCATGCGTACATTAAGCATGTAGTCAAATACATCATCACTGGTAATTGTCCTGCTATGAGTAGGAATTTCACGTAGCAGAGAATAATCACAAAGATTTAAATAATCAGGGAAAAAGCTAGATTGATTAAACCTAGAGTCTCTATTTAGTTTTAATTTTTCAGAAATTACGTTTAACGCGGTTGTTTTACCTGAACCATTACCACCATATAAAATAGTGATGGGTTCAAAGTTTAAGATACGAAGTTCTTTTTTTGATAGAATCTTAAAAGGATAGAAAGTATTATAACATTTTCGTTTAATAGATAAAATGAAGTCAAATTCCATCTCATCGTCTGGAAAAGTAAAAGAATCTAAATATATCATAGTCACACCACTCTC
>JAEWHR010000159.1 GCA_023387655.1 Bacillota bacterium | reverse complement strand
TCAAAAGCTTTTTTTACTATTTTAATTAAAATATTCATAAGCTTCTTACCTACAATATAGATAAGACATGCCAGTAGTAATAAGAATAAGAAATGTAATGCCTTAGGCCAAAAATCATCCCATAGTTTCGACAGTTTTGATACAACTTTATTAACATCGATATCGTCTATGAGAACATCTTTTAATTCTGTGGTCTGAGCCATTAAAACTATTTTATTCATCAATATCCTCCGGATTTATTTAAAAGTATTCTTTGTAAAGTGTTCTATGAAATCGTAAACACTGCCATTCCAAGTGGTGGTAGCGTTATCTTGATTACTTGTTTCCTACCATCAACTTCTTTTGCAATGGCACTTTTTGCCCTCTTATTCACATAGCCTTTGCCACCATACGCTATATCATCGCTATTTAATATCTCTTTGTATTTTCCCATACAAGGTACCGCAGCATAATAATCTTTATATACCACAGGAGTAAAATTTAATATAACAAAAAGTCGCTCTTTTTGTTTCTTACTAACGCGAACGAAACTTATGATACTATGGTCTGCATCCATGTTACTTATCCACTCAAATCCTTCCACAAGATGATCGGTTTCATAAAGCGATGAATATTCATGGTAAAGCTTATGAAGACTTTTTACATACTCTCTTAGTGTCACATTTTCTTTTAACTCAAGAAGTTCCCAGTTTAAACTTTTATCTTCATTCCATTCTGAAAACTGACCGAAATCTTGCCCCATAAAGAGTAGTTTTTTCCCTGGATGTGTCATCATATATCCATATGCTACACGAAGATTAGCAAACTTATCCTCTAACTCTCCTGGCATTTTTTGAATCATAGAACCTTTCCCATGTACGACTTCATCGTGGGATAGCACTAAGATAAAGTTCTCACTATATGCATAAACCATACTAAAGGTAAGGGCGCCATGACAACCTTTTCGAAACAAGGGATCCAGTTTCATATAGTTTGTAAAATCATTCATCCATCCCATGTTCCACTTGAAGTCAAAGCCAAGACCGCCTTCCTCTAAGTCACCAGTAACCATTGGCCAAGCAGTAGATTCTTCCGCAATTATAATTGTTCCATCTTTTCGTTTTTTCACTACCGAATTAAGATGTTTTAACATTTCCATGGCTTCTAAATTTTCATGACCACCATACTCATTAGCAACCCATTCTCCATCATTCTTACCATAATCTAAATATAGCATCGAGGCAACTGCGTCCATTCGAATTCCATCTACATGATATTCCTCTAGCCAAAAAAGTGCATTAGCAATTAGAAAATTGGATACTTGAGGTCGCCCATAATTAAAGATTAAGGTTCCCCAATGGGGGTGAGAGCCTTTTTTGGGATCTTTATGTTCATACAAGCATGTTCCATCAAAATTAGATAGTCCATACGCATCCCTTGGAAAATGTGCCGGTACCCAATCAAGTATGACTCCGATTCCCTCCTGATGCATATAATTCATGAAAAATTTGAAATCATCTGGAGATCCATACCGAGAAGTTGTTGCATAGTATCCCGTAACCTGATATCCCCAAGAGGCATCTAATGGATGCTCCATGATTGGCATTATCTCTATATGAGTATACCCCATTTCTTTTATATAAGCCGAAAGCATTGGTGCGAGCTCTCGGTAATTATAAAAGCTTCCGTTTTCTTCGGATGGTTTCTTAAAAGAGCCAAGGTGTACCTCATAAATACTCATTGGTTCTTCTTTTACTTTTGCCCTCTTTCTTCTCACTATCCACTCTTTATCATTCCAAGGATACTTTTTCCTCTCATAAACAATGGAAGCATTGTTTGGACGTATTTCTGCATAAAAGGCATACGGATCTGACTTTAAGAAGGTTAATCCACCTTTCGCCTTAATTTCAAACTTATAAAGTTCACCATGAGATACCCCTGGAATAAAAAGTTCAAAGATTCCTGAATTTAGAATTCTTCTCATGGGATGTTTTCTGCCATCCCAAAGATTGAAATTTCCAACAACACTAACGCGAACTGCCATAGGTGCCCAAACAGCAAACAAGGTTCCTTTGACGCCATCTACTGTTTTTACATGTGCACCTAAACATTCATATATCTTATAATGAGTTCCTTGTCTAAAATTCTCACAATCTTCCTTTGTAATCATTTCAGGATAGGAATATGGATCAAGAACTTCTTCTGTATTACCATCGGAATAAGTAACAACTAAATTATATTTTGGTATTTCTTCTATTGGCAGAAGAATAGAATAAAATCCTGCTTCATCCATTTGATCCATCTCATATTGCTCTTTGTTTGTAGAATCGATTTTTACTTTTACCTTACAAGCATTTGGAAAAAAACATTGAATCACAACGCCATTTTCCGTCTTATGTGGTCCTAGAATTTCATGTGGATTATCGTGTTCTGAATATACAATCGCTTCAACTGCTTCCCAATTCATCATTTGGTATAATGCATCATTCATATGTTAACACTAGCAGAATATTTAGCTTATTCTGCCTTTTCCTTTCTAGAATTTTATAAAATGTAAAAGTAAATAAAAATCATATACTTCTGCTACTATGAACTACAAAGCAAGCTCATCGTTAAAAGTAACATAACAATGGCTTGCTTATCACATTCGTCTATAGAAAGTTTTTTAATACAGAGATGTTATTCCCAGTACCATAAGTCCTTTCCTGTTTCTTCTTCTGTTCCTTCTGGCTTTGGCATGTACTTCTTAAATACTCGTTCAATTAAGAAGGAACATACCAAGCAGCAAAGTGCTGGTGCTATAAAAATCGCTGGGTAAATGAGATACACTGCCAATCCAAATATCGCGATAATAATTGCCATTAAAAATGTAGTAGGAAAGTGCTTCATAGAAATAATAAATGCAGTTTTAAATAAACCTTTAAAATTAAGTGTAAATCTTGATAAAATCGGGAATATAAAGATTAAGATAAATACCAATACCGTGGTAATTGCAATAAATCCAGCGATTAACAAGGAACCATAACTTTTCCCTTGATCTAACATCACTTTGGAATAATTGAAGTCAATGTACATCACATAGCTTAATATAAAGAATACTATCGTAGTTATAATACCTAATTTTAAATTATCTTTAAATGAATGGAAAAATTCTCTTGTTACATAACCGCGCTCCCTACGAATAACTTTTACCACACTATAGTACATAGCAGTTGTAGCTGGGCCAATTAACACAATTGTCATGGAGCACAACACCCAGATTATACTAAGGAGTATCATATCCCATACTTTTCCCATGATTGTAAAGAATGCATTGTCCATATTAAAAAAATTACTCATTTTTTCCTCCTAAATATTACTTATCTCTAATATTTTGTCTACTAATAAGTCAATGTAAGTCTATTTAACTATGTGAAACTATCAGTTGAAGATTACCTGACAACTGATATGTACCATAATTAGATGGAATAATAAAATGGTCTCCTTTATGAATCGGAGTTCCATCAATCTCTCCTTTTCCCTCAATTACACTTAGAAGTGTAAATGGCTCATCCTGCGTAAAATCTTGAGTTCCTGTAATTTCAATCTTACTAACTGTATAATATGGACAAGTCACTAGATGTTCCTTTGTTGCTTGCGAATATTCTGTTATATCACGATTGGTTTTTACATCAACATGTGGACAACGTATAACGTCAATACTTTTTTCTAGATGTAACTCCCTTGGTTTTCCATTTTGCAATCTTTCATAATCATATAACCGATACGTAATATCACTATTTTGCTGTGTTTCTAAAATCATGGTACCTTTTTTTATCGCATGAACTGTTCCTGGTTCAATTTGAAAAAAATCACCTTTCTTAATTGGTAGAATACGAATTAAGTCCGTCCAAGCATTCTTATCAATCATTTCTCGTAACTCATCTGTACTCTTTGCATGATGTCCTATTACAATAGAAGCATCTTGATCACAATCAAGAATATACCAACATTCTGTTTTTCCTAATGACCCATTTTCATTTTTCTTCGCATAGTTATCATCCGGATGAACCTGAATGCTTAAATCATCCTTCGCATCGATAATCTTAACTAACAGTGGAAAAACCTCTTGGCTTACATTCCCGAACAACTCTCTGTGTTTCGACCATAATTCACTTAATCTATAACCCTTATAGTAACCATTTATAATTTCACAATCACCATTCTGATGTGCACTAATTGCCCAGCACTCCCCGGTGTTATTGCTTGGAATTTCATATTCAAAATCAGTTTTTAATCTCGATCCGCCCCAGATCATCTCTTTAAAAACTGGTTTTAGAAACAATATCTCCCTCATAGCTGCCTCCACTGTTTTTTCCCATTATACCATCTAACAAGCTATTTTTAAATACTTATCCCACATTTTATACACATTTAATAAAAGCAGAAAAAAGGTATTATTT
>JAEWHR010000144.1 GCA_023387655.1 Bacillota bacterium | reverse complement strand
ATACCGTTATTATGTCTTTAGGAACAAGTCCAAATCCGCTGATTTCCTCTACAACGGAAGGTCTTAAGATTAATTCTCATAAATGTATTATTGCGGAAGAAACTGACGGAAAAACCTCCAAAGAAGGCGTTTATGCCGGTGGTGATGCTGTGACAGGAGCTGCGACAGTTATCTTAGCAATGGGTGCAGGAAAAGCAGCCGCAAAAGGAATAGATGAATTTTTATCATAAAATAAAATGAAGTAGAAAATTATCTATCGTGAGTATAAATATTCTTTTGAAGTGGAGACAACTAAAATATTTCAATGTGAAGTTATACTTCATAGAGAAGTGTTGGTTGTCTCCACTTTGTTCTTGAGATCTGTGTATTATTTTGCAAAAACTTGTAATTTTATAATTGAAAGAATGTGGTAATTATGTTAGTATATAGCTGTTAAAGTAATATTTTGAACAGAACATAAGGATTTATTTATGAGGTAACATAATGGCATACATATTGAATAGAAAGGATTGCTCAATTACATGCAAGAGGCTTAGGTTTGAGTCTTGTATGTTAAACTAGCAACAAAGAGCATACGTATTGGGAATGGGAAAAAGCAGATTGCTTCAAAGTGTACAATCAGCAATGAATACAGTTTTTACAGATACCAATCTTAATTTGCTAAGTATTAACGCAGATACTACCAATTTACAGGTAGAGAATGGATCTGGTCGGGGCTTGTTATATATTTTACTTGTGACGATTGTGGTGTTCTCGGTATTAATCCTTCTATTGATTGTAAATATTAGAAGACGGACTAAGGCAGAGAAAGCAGCTATTGTTGTTAATTATAAGTTAAAAGAGAGTAACAAGGAGTTAGAAAAAGCATTATCAGAGGTTACGGCAACCAAGGATGCATTACATAGCAAATATGAAGAACTTAAAAAAAGCAAAGAAATAGTAAAACGCATGGCGTATTCCGATTATTTAACCTCCTTGCCAAATCGACTTGCATTTGTCGAATTATTAGATGGAGTTATGGCGACTTTGCGTCAAAATGAGATTGTTGGAATCTTAGACATCGATATTGATAATTTTAAAGATATTAATGATACTTTAGGACATTCATACGGTGATGAAATGTTAATCGATGTAATGCATCGTTTGGAGGAACTAATTCAAGAGAATGATTATTTATCAAGAATCGGTGGAGATGAGTTTGCTATCTTAATTCAGAATTTAACTGATTTAGCAGAATTAGAAAATCGAATTTTGGAAGTACAAAAAATATTTGCATCGCCGTTTCGAATTGCAACGAAAGAATTTTTTGTTACAGTAAGTATTGGGGTTGCGATTGCGCCTAAGGATGGAAAGACAACACAAAGTTTGGTTAAAAATGTGAATTCTGCAATGTATGCAGCAAAAGAACGCGGGAAAAATAACTTCTGTTATTATGATGATTCTATTAACTTAAAAATGATGCAGAAGTTAGAAATGCAGTCAGAACTTCGTAAGGCGATAGAAGAAGAACAATTTATTGTCTATTATCAACCTCAGATTAATTTGACGAATGATCGTGTAGTAGGCTTTGAAGCATTAGCCCGTTGGCAGCATCCTGAGAAGGGAATTATTGCACCAATTGATTTCATTCCACTCGCAGAAGATAATGGGATGATTGTAGCGATAGGTAAGAAGATACTATATGAAGCTTGTATACAGCTTCAAAAGCTCCAAGAGAGTGGATACCATGATATTGTAATTGCTGTAAATTTATCAGCGAGACAATTTAAAGACAAAGATTTTCTACCGATGGTATATGAGATATTAGAGGAGACCAAAGTAGATGCGAGAGGTTTGGAATTTGAGATTACTGAATCGGTTGCGTTAGATGATTTGGAATTCACTATTAATACGATATCAAAACTTAAACAAATTGGTATTACATTCGCATTAGATGATTTCGGTACGGGATACTCCTCCTTAAACTACCTAAAGCGATTACCAGTTAATAATTTAAAGATTGATAAAAGCTTTTTAGATACTGTCTTAGAGAATAATTCTGATCAGAAGATAGTTCATACGATGATTGATCTTGCGAAGCATCTTAATATTGATGTGATTGCAGAAGGTGTCGAGTTGTCTGAACAAGAGAAATTCTTAAAAGATATCAACTGTGGAAAGGCGCAGGGATATTATTATGGTAAGCCTGTACCAAAAGAAGAAGCATTTGAGGTACTTAAGAGATTAAATAGCGAAAATTCGTAGGAATTGGCAGAATGTCTTTCCTTAGATTTGGAGAAAGCATATGAATTATCGTTTAGGAAATATTATTAGTAAGGGTATTGTTTGCAGCCTTGGAATTTTATATCTAGTTTTCTTAGCACTGGACTTTTTTGAAGGTCCAGTGATTGTGGCCTCAATCATAAAATTTACTTCGATTCTGTTATGTCTTATATTAACATTGGTTAGAACAATATGTTATCAAGCAACAGCGGATCGAGTATTATTAAATGTCGCCTTTGCATTTACGGTAATAGCAGACGTATTTTTGTTATTTACCTCGGTGTTTGAATATGGTGTTATTGCTTTTTGTTTCGTTCAGTTGATTTATTTTTATCGTATGTTTAGCTTATTACGGTATTCACTTCGTATGGAAAATCGTGTTCATAGACGCAGAAATGAGAAAGGATTATTAGACTTTTTATTTCACCTAGCTACTAGGTGTTTCTTAAGTGCTTTGATTATCGTTTTCCTGCAATCGAAAGGCTTTCTTATTGATATCCTCTTATTGGTTACTGTATTTTATCTTGTAAATTTCGTTGCGAACATTCTCTTTTTACTTCTTCTTTATCCAAAGAAGCATTATATGAATGGACAGATTCGATATGGATTATTTTTAGTTGGTATGATTCTTTTTTTTCTCTGTGACATTCAAGTTGGCTTATTTAATCTACCATTATACATAGCGATTGAGTCAAATATCCTGAATGTTTTAATTCAAGTATCTAGTATTGGTATGTGGGCTTGTTATTTGCCAGGACAAGTGGCTATCTGCATGAGTGATGCTAAACCATCTCATAGTACGAGAGGATCTTTTATTTAATATGTCGAACTTTCATACAAATTTTCTACAATCGCTAAGGAAACTTGCGATTGTTTTTTTTACCCTATTTTGGTACGATGAAACTACCATGGAAGATAACCAACTACTTTTGTCCTTACAAGAAATGTATTAGGTATCAGATTTTGAATCTATCTATTGAAAGTATCTGAATTTATTGAAAGTATCTGAATCTATTGAAAGTATCTGAATCTATTGAAAGTATCTGAATCTATTGAAAGTATCTGAATTTATTGAAAGTATCTGAAACTATTGAAAGTATCTGAATCTATTGAAAGTATCTGAATCTATTGAAAGTATCTGAATCATTGTAAGTATATGAATCTATTGTAAGTATCTGAATCTACTGCAAGCATATAACTTTATGCAGTAATTAATCTTTTAAAGGTCTCTTAATTCGTAACCATATTATATTTCCTCTTAATACAACCCCAAATCATTTATAAAAGTATCGGTTTTATATTAGTGGAATTCATTATTTTTGTTAGGCGAAGGTTAAAAGTAGAAGATAATTCATGGAAATAAAGGAAAGGAGAATATCAGCATTGGTCTATAAGCTAAACGCTGATTGTGTTCTATGTGACTAAATTAATATCCTATGAAAACTTCCTAAATTATATAAAGGAGGAAGTAAAAATACGATTAGGGGAGGAATACGATACCAATTTAAATCAGGTTCGTAAAAACAACGGTCTATTACTAGATGGTCTAATGATTCGTTGCACTAAGGATAAGATACTACCAAGTATTTATTTGAATCCTTATTATGAGAATTATAAGAAGGGTGAATCATTAGATGACATAGTGAATGAGGTGATAAAGGCTTATGATGAAGCGAAAGAGGAGACGACACGTATTGCGATTCCAACACGAATGGAATTTGAGGAAATGAAATCTAGAATAATATATCGGTTAGTAAATTATGAAAAAAACCAAGTATTATTAGAGAGCGTTCCGCATTATCGTATGTTAGAGTTTGCTGTTACCTTCCATTGCCTAATCAGAAGAGATGAAGAGGGAATTGGTAGTGTAAGAATTACAGAAGAACATAGTAAGAGTTGGGGCGTATCAGTAGAAGAATTATGTAATGTCGCCATGGAAAATACAAAAAATATATTCCCAGCAATCATACGACCGATGGAGGATATTGTTTATGATGCCATAAAACAAGAGACATGGACCCCACAAAAAGAAGTGGTGACCTTACCAGCTTCCTTCAATTCTTCGATGTATGTTTTAACTAACAGCTGTGGAATTAATGGTGCTAGTTGTTTATTATACCAAGGATTACTGGAACTTTTTTATAATCAATTAGGGACAGATTTTTTTCTTTTGCCATCAAGTATACATGAGCTTATATTAGTACCAGTTGGAGAAGAAAGAGATAAAGAGCATTTGGAGGAAATGGTGAAGGAAATTAATCAAACTCAAGTCGCATTGGAAGAGATTCTTTCGGATACTGTATATAATTATGAGTTCATACGGGATAGATTATTGGAGTTTGGCGAATTTTAATATGAAATATCTCCTATAGAATACATGGGATAAGTATCAATTAGATAAGTTTGAGGGTAAGTTATTATTAATTAAAGCAATCATTTGATTCTTTACTTTAAAAACGGGAACTTATACAGATTCCATTGAGAAGCAGGAGAGCTTTCAGAAGGAGTTTTGTAGGTTCCCGTTTATGTTACATGTTATATTCATCGATTTTGGATGATTCGATGTTAAAATTATGGTTCTGGTGTTACAGTTGGTCCACCGCTTGGAATTTGCGCCTTAAGATTTTCATAGAATTCTTTTAAATCTTCATCTGCATCCAATGCTTTTAGAAAATTCTCATCTACCTTAGTTATTAATTCCTGAACTTCGGTATCGGAACGCGTTTTATTAATATAGGTTTTCGTTTCTTCGGACACAGTTCCATAATAAATATATGGTTTTCCATCTTGATAAGTAACATAGAATTCGTCAATACTTGGAGCACCTGTTTGTATCTTGGTTATCATAATGTCATAGCATACATAAACAATGTAGTCTATTTCACCAGTTCCAGGTTTCGTATAGCAATTGATGTTCTTGTAATCCGTTATATATTCTACTTTTTTAGAGATACGTTCAAAATCTATTAGGCTAGCATCTGTAACACAAGCCTTAATTGTCTCGATAGCCTCTGCATCAGCTTTTATTTTTGCCTCTAAGAAAGTCTCAAAGAGGTTATTGATTTCCGGAAAAGCATTCTTTTTTAGTGCTTTTGGATCTTCCGGTATTGGTGTATTTGTTGCAGATATAGTAGGAGTGACTGCTTGTGAAGACGCAAGAGAATTGGTAGGACTAGGGGATTGCGAGGAATCTGGATCACCCTCTCTCATAAAAGCTGCTGATAAGACAGAGTCAGGCGCAACTTGAAAGGATATAGTGACCATACCAACTCCAAAGATACCCATCGTAAATAATAACAATAATTTTTTATACTTTAATCTCATAGGGGTACTCCTTAAGTTCTTCTTTGAGATGATATTGCTATGTCGATCAAAAGTGTCATATGTAAATATAATTTTGAGTTAGGAATATATCATGAGTAACTAACTTCACCTATCATACCAAAATTTGTCCCAAAAATCAACTATCATCTCAAAATTTGGTAACATAAGTTTAATAATTCGTAACAAAGATGTAACAAAAATTTACATAGAAAGGGAAAAATCAAAGAAGAAAAAGAGATTTCATATGAAAAAAGAGAAAAGAAAGGCTATTTTTGAGTATAAAAAATGCATCTGATAGGATTCGAACCTACGACCTTCAGCTTCGGAAGCTGCTGCCCTATCCACTGAGCTACAGATGCAAAATATGCCTAAGAAAGACTTAGAATATAAAATTGTTTATAGTACTCCAATATTATATCGGCAAATGAAAGATTTGTAAAGTCAATAATTCTAAATGTTTCTCTATTTAAGAATAAAAAAGTAGAAGCAAATACAGCGTTTATAAGGGATAGGGTATGATAAAACAGGGGATATCTCGTTATAGATATACCATTGTGGATAATAAGAGTTGGCAAGGATGATATGAAAATCAGAAAATAAGAAATGATTGGAATGATAAGAAAATAATGATATAATAATACAACTGGTGAGAAAATAGAATAAGGTTTTTCTTTTAGATATATGGTTTTATAAGTTTTATTTTATACTATGTCCTGATTAAAATATTATATAATTCTATAATAATTTAGAAACCTTATGAGTTTTTCAAATGGAAAGGAATATAAGAAACATGGCGAAGGTTACAAAACGATTATTTGCTACAGAAGAAACGGAAGAAAAGGCAGTCCGTATTAATAAATATCTTAGTGATTCTGGGATCTGTTCCCGTAGAGAGGCAGATACAAGAATTGCAAAAGGTGAGGTTACCATCGACGGTGAAGTTGCAGTGATGGGGAGTAAGGTATTACCAGGGCAGAAGGTAATGCTTGGTAAGAAAGAAGTAAGTAGAGAAGAAAAGATGGTTCTCATCGCATTTCATAAACCAAAGGGTATCGTGTGTACAACGGAGAGAAGAGAACCGGATAATATTATCGATTTTATTAAGTATGGTCAGCGTATTTATCCAATTGGAAGACTTGATAAGGATTCCGAAGGTCTTATCTTCTTAACAAACAATGGAGATATCGTTAATAAAATTTTACGAGCAGGAAATCATCATGAAAAGGAATATATCGTAACAGTAAATAAGCCTATTACTGCTGAATTTTTAAAAGGAATGGCCGGTGGAGTGCCAATACTTGATACAGTAACGAAACCTTGTACGTTAGAAGCGATTGATAAGGTAACATTTAAAATTATTTTAACACAAGGGTTAAATCGTCAGATTCGTCGTATGTGTGAGCATTTTGATTATAAGGTTATAAGACTTGTACGTGTTCGTATTATGAATGTTAATCTTGGTAGGCTAAAAGTTGGAGGGTATCGTAACTTAACTGACAAAGAGCTTGAGGGATTAAAGGAACAAATTGAACTATCAAGAAATGAAGCGTTGAATCTAGAACCGGATGATGAATTTCCACTTGAAAGAGTAAACTCAAGTAATATATCAAAATCTCATGGTAAGAAAGTAACCACTGGAAAGAGAAAAACGAAAGATAAATATTTTACAGAAAAAAAGGACGATAAGAAAAGAAGCGAGGCTACGAGAAATAGGGCTGATGCAAGTAGACTTACCTCTAAGAATAGGATCGAGGGAAATAAGTTCAGTTCAAAGAATAAGACAGAGGAAAATAAGTTCAGTTCAAAGAATAAGACAGAGGAAAATAAGTTTGGTTCAAAGAATAGAACAGAGGAAAATAAGTTTAGTTCAAAGAATAGGAATGAGGGTAATAAGTTCAGTTCAAAGAATAGAACAGAGGGGAATAGGTTCAGTTCAAAGAATACGACAGAAGAAAATAAGTTTAGTTCAAAGAATAGGACAGAAGGAAATAAGTTCAGTTCAAAGAATAAGACAGAGGAAAATAAGTTTAGTTCAAGAAATAAAACTGAGAACAATAAATCCGCATCACGTAATAAATCACAAAAACATAGAAATTACTCAAAGGGGAAATAGGTACTAGCTTTTTCTCTGAAGTAAGAATGTAGAAGCAAAAAAGTGTTAAGAGTTTGCATTAGAATAGAACGAACGATGGATACGAATGCAGAAATGAATAAAAGTAAATTAAAATTAATACAAGAAAATACAATGAGAATCTATTAAAAATAAGCATAAACAAAAAAGTATAGAAGTATTAAAGGAGCAAGGCAATGCAGGAAAAAAAACAACGCATCACCCAATTAACCGAACTTCTTGACAAAGCGGCCAGAGTTTATGAGCAAGAAGA
>JAEWHR010000131.1 GCA_023387655.1 Bacillota bacterium | reverse complement strand
TTTCGGTAAAAGGCTGTATATTTGTCTTGCATAATTTGGGGGCGTTAAACTCCATTGTTTTTCTTTTAATGCCTTAAAGGTAAGGATTTTCCCTCAAATTATGCAATTTTTCGGTGAATAATGCGGGATATAGTCTCCACAAACCCTTTACTCGTTGCATTGCTAAAGGTAAAGCACATAAGCAGTATGAATTTGGCAACAAAGTAGGTTTAATAAGTACAGGGAACAGGAATTGTAAAATTATTACCGCCATAAAACTTTTTTAGACAACCCATATGATGGACACACTATTGAACCATTACTTGAGCAGATGGAGCACAACAATTTACCATTACCCAAAGAGTTAGCCTATGACAGAGGGGGCAAAGGTAAAAAACAGATAAGAGGGGTTAGCATCATTACGCCGGATAAATCCAAAGCCAAAGACAGTGTTTTTCAAAAGCGTAAAAAACGAAAACAATGTAGAACAAGAACTGCCATAGAGCCAGTTATCGGACACTTGAAAAAAGATTTTCGCATGGAACAGAATTACCTTTGGGGCGAGAAAGGGACACAAATTAATGCCTTTATGGCAGCAACTGCTTGGAATTTGAAGAAAATGATGGGAAAATTCAAGAAAGAGTTTTTGTTTTTTATTTTCAGATGCTTATTTCAAAAAAATAAAATATATTTTTAAGTATGATTTTAATATATAAGGAGCGACTATTTAATTGTATGAGGAGCATATTGATACTTTTTTTATTGTTTTTTATTTTAAGTAGTTATTCTCAAAGTATGTCTAAAGATTTAAATGCAGAAGAGCTTATTAATAAATCTAAAGATATTACATATACCAACCCTGAGCAGGCTTCTTATTATGCCAATAAAGCAATTCAATTGTTATCATCAAACCTTAAGGAAGGAGAAAAAAACAACCTGATAGCAGAAGCCATGTTAACTTACTCTCTTGCAGCAAAACTATTAGGCGACTTTGATTTGAGCATAAAAATGTTACACAAAGCTATTGATTATGTCACCTCCAATAACATCCTACTTAAAGGGAAAATATATTCTATGATGGGAATTGTATATTGTAGTTTAATGGATTATAATGCTGCTATAGAAAACAACGATAAAGCAACAGCTCTTTTTAAAGTAATTGGTGATTCAGCAGCCATTGCAGCAAACTATAATAGTAGAGGAATTATTCATTACAGCTTAGAAGAGTTCGATCTTGCGGAACGTTTTCTATTACAAGCTCTAAAAATTAACCGTTCTCTTAAATTATTGAAAGAGGTTGCTGCAAATCTTAATAATTTAGCTCTATACAAAGGAGATAGCAATGAAAAAATAGCATATGTCAAGGAAGCTATTGCTATAAATAGAAATCTTAACGCCCAATGGGCCTTGGGAGAAAATTACAATAATTTAGGGAAACAATACTATTATGCTGGTCAATATAATGATGCATTAATAGCTTTGTCAATTTCAAAAAACATTAGTACAGGTATTGGTGCAAAAGAACTTGTGGCCGATAACTACCAATACCATTCTTGGGTATACATAGCTATAGGAGATTATGAAAAAGCTTACAATTCTTTTAAAGAACTTTACAAATTGAGTAGAGAGTTGTATAGCAGTAGCAAATTAAGAGCCGTTGAACATGATATTTCCAACAGACGTTATGAGCAACAAAAAAGACTTGCGCAGAAAAAAGAGTATGACTATGAAATTAAAGTATTACGCCTTAATATTTTAATATTGATAGTATTACTTATCTTACTTATTTCTATTACTTTTTTCGTAATTAAATGGTATAGACGAAAGAAAATATTAGAACTCCTTAATAAACAGTACGAGTTGGAACAATATCAACGGCAGTTAGCAGAACTAAAAATAAACCAACAGAAATTAGAACTTGAAACTGCCCATACCTCTTTAATGAATAAACGGCGAGAAGTTACTGCCTTTGCTGTATTCTTGCAAAGTAGGAATGATTTGTTAGATAAGATTCGTGAAATGATTAAAAAAGGATATAAGATGAATCACAATCAAATTACTCAACACTTAAAAAAATTAAACCTATTTATAGCTCAATACCAAAGTTTAGATTCATATAACACATCTCTCTTACTCAGTGTAGAAGAGAACAACCAAAACTTTTTAAACCGCCTTGAGAAGAAGCATCCAGATTTGACCCAAGGTCAAAAAGAACTATCCCTGTTATTGTGTATAAACTTATCTACAAAAGAGATTGCTTTACTAACAGGGAAAACTCCTAAAACAATTAATATGAATCGCTATAGATTAAGAAAAACTTTAAATCTTTCATCAGATGACAGTTTATCCAATTATTTGCAAAAAATATAGGTCATTCTATTCTCCTTAAGTTTTGTAGGGTGATCATTGTATGTAATCGACTTAAATACAGTATATTAGGTTGTGTGATGTAGAGAAAAACTTGCTAAAATTACCCCCATTGTAGGTCATTTATAGAGACGATTTTCTTGTTTAAGTTTGCTTTGCATTCTATCTTTAATGTGCAAAATAAAATTAAAAACAAATTGGTATGAACAGACATGAAAAATTAAAATGTGTGATTTTACAGGTTGTCTTTGCCTGCTTATTCATTTTTGCCTCTTTACCTAGTTGGGCACAAAGTCTGCAAGTAAAGGGAACTGTTTTAGATGAGAATGATGAAACTGTAATTGGGGCAAGTATAGTTGAAAAAGGAACAACTAATGGTGTCGTTACAGATTATGATGGAAATTTTGTTATAACAGTACCAGCTGATGCAACCATTGTAATCTCTTATGTCGGATATTTGACGCAAGAGATTAAAGTGAGTGGCAGAAAGGATTTACGTGTTATACTGAAAGAAGATGTTGAAATGTTAGATGAAGTAGTGGTGGTTGGGTATGGTACACTTAAGAAAAGTGATATGACAGGTGCTATTTCATCAGTAGATGTTGAAGAGCTTTCTAAGCGCTCAACAACAAATCCTGCCGAAGCATTACAAGGGAAAATAGCAGGTGTAAATATCATGAAGTCAGGAGGAAATGCAGGTGCAGGTGTGCAAGTTAAAATTCGAGGTGTAAAGACGTTTGGTGATAATCAACCTCTTTATATTATTGACGGATTTCCAGGTGATATTGAGAATGTTAATCCTCAAGACATTGCCTCAATGGAAGTTTTGAAAGATGGTGCTGCTGCAGCCATATATGGTTCAGTTGCAGCTAATGGTGTTATCATCATAACTACAAAAAGTGGAAAAAAAGGAGACACAAAAGTAGACTTCAGTACCTATATAAGTATGGTAGACGTTTCAAAGCAACTTAAGCTGCTAAATGCAGAACAATACAAATCTAAACACAAAGAGATGTATGAAAACTGGAATCTGCATGTTGAAAATCATAAAAGTATATACGACCCTAAAGGAACAGGTGCATGGAAAAATAGTCTAGAAAGTTTACCTGAGTATATTACTAGAAACACTAATATTGATACTGATTGGCAAGATGCAGTATTGCGTAAAGGATTATCTCAAAACTATATGGTAAATGTGAGAGGTGGAAGTGAGAATGCACTTTACTCTATCTCTTATAACCATGCGGATGATAAAGGAGTTTTTATAGGGAATAACTTTGTGCAAGACAATGCTCGCATAAAGTTGTCTGCAAAGAAGTTTGTTTTTGATATTGACGCAAATGCATCCATTAAAATAACTGATAGTAAGCAGCCAGAGTATCAGATTAAAGAGGTCTACATGATATCTCCTTTAGTCCCTATTTACGATGAGAATGAAAAGTACGGCTTTGGACTTACTAATTTTAGTGGTTTGCCAAGTAATAGGAATGTTATTGCTGACCAACATTATGAAAAATCGACCGATAAAAAATACTTTTCAACGGGAAACGTATCTATAGGTATGAACTTCACAGAATGGTTGAATTTTAAAACAGCATATTCTTATCGTGGTATACATAGTCGACAGGCATATCATACGCCTCCTTATATTGCAGATGAGAAATCGAAACGCGACTACACATATCACAGCGAAACTTCGGGTTATTGGCAAGAGAATGTATGGGATAATGTCCTAAGCTTTGATAAAGAATATGGTATCCATAGTCTTAATGCAATGGTGGGAACATCTTTTACCTCAAGAACTTATAATTGGAACTCGGTTGGGGTAGAAGGTAAAAATACTGTTTATAAAGTTGAAAATGGAGATTTGGTGATTAATGAGATACCTGGAGGCTTTCTTGATCCTTATTTTGAAACTATTGATGCAGGTACTGGAGGTACCTTTGATGGTGGTGGTTCTAAATGGAAGTACAATAGAGCTTCATTCTTTGGTCGCTTAAATTATAATTTTGATAATAAATATCTTTTGCAGGCTACGATTAGAAGAGATGGTTCATCAAAATTTGGTGTTGATCATCGCTGGGGAAATTTCCCATCAATTGCTCTTGGGTGGAGGATTTCACAAGAGGATTTCTTTCCTAAATATGGAATAATTGACGATCTTAAAATAAGAGCTAGTTGGGGACGTTTAGGTAATGAGAATGCTCTAGGTTATTATGACTTTCAGGCTTTGATTAGTACATATAATACAAAGTATCAAGGATATGTGAAAGGTAATGGTGAAAATGCCTGGGCTGGAAGTATAGCGCGAGGATTAGAAAATCGTTCATTGAAATGGGAGACTACTGATACTAAAAATATTGGAGTAGATTATAGTTTGTTAAACAGCAAATTGACAGGCTCATTAAATTATTATTATAATCAAACCGAAGACTTATTAATAACAAAAGCCCTTCCTCCTTCTGCAGGACTTGAAAATCCAATTTTGAATGTGGGAGAAATTAGCAATTCAGGTATCGAGTTTGAGATTAACTGGAGAGAGCGAAAAGGAGAACTAAGGTACAACATTGGTGTGAATTTGAGCACAATTAAAAATGAAGTTACTTCATTGGCTGATGAGGGACAAGTGTTATATGGTGAAGGACTAAAGTATGGTACAGAGCATTTCCCTACACAAACTCGTGAGGGGAAACCAATCGGAGCTTTTTATCTTTATAAGACAGCTGGTATATTCCAAAGTAATGAAGAAGCAAGTAGTTATGTAAACGCTGATGGTGTGAAATACCAGCCACTAGCTGACGCTGGAGATATAAAGTTTGTAGATGTTAATGGCGATGGAATAATTGATGATAGTGATAAAGAATATTGTGGGTCTGGGATTCCTACATTAGAAGTAAACTTTAATTTTCAACTTGACTATAAAGGTTTTGATCTTTCAGCTGTAATTGGTAGTGCATGGGGGCATAAACTTTATAATGGGAACAAGTATTTTTATGAGGGAATGAATTCTGGATCAAATTTTTTAGCCTCAACATTAGATTCTTGGAATCCAACTAATACAAACACAAATGTTCCCCGTGCTATTTATAACGATCCAAATGGTAATTTAAAAGAGTCGGATAGATTTCTTGAAAAAGGAGATTTTATTCGTCTGCGTCAATTACAATTAGGTTATTCTTTGCCAAAAGATCTTATAAGTAAAATACACCTCAGTAATTTACGTTTCTATATAAGTGGTGAAAACTTATTCACTATTACAGGCTATAGAGGAATAGATCCAGAGTTTTCTCGTGCAAGCGTTTTAAATTCGGGTATCGATAATTTAATTTATCCTTTTACACGTATGCTTTCACTAGGAGCACAAGTATCATTTTAATAAAAAAAAATATTTATTATGAAGAAATATATATATATATCCGTATTCATACTCATGATGCTATCAATTAGCTCATGTGATGATTTTTTATCAGTTCAGTCGCCTGATCAACTTACTTCAGAAACTTTTTGGAGAGATGAAAGCGATGCTCAAGCAGGGATTGCTGCTGCATACTCGCAATTGGAGTATTATATTAATACTTGGTCATTCGCTGAAGTAAAGTGGCCAGTAGAAGCATACCGCGAAGATGTCGTGGAAATGGGTAACGATGCTCGAAATTATCCTAATTGGGTTGAACTGTATAATTTCACTTATACTAATGGTAATTCGCAAGTAAGTAGCTATTGGTGGAATAATTACAAAGGGATTAGTTTCGCAAATCAAGTAATAGAGAAAGTCGCAACTATTGCAGATAAAAAAATTAGTTCACCTATCCGAACACAGATTATTAATGAAGCTCATTTTTTACGTGCTTACTTCCATTTAAAACTAATCTTAAACTTTGAAGAGATAATCATCGGCGATAAATATATTACTAAGCAAGAAGATTTAAATAGACCTTTGTCTTCACGAGTTGAAGCTTGGGATTTTATAATAGAAGATCTCATAAAATCTACGAACCTTCCAACTTCATATGACTTAGATAATATTGGCCGTGCAACAAGAGGAGCTGCTTATGCTTATTTAGGTTTTGCTTATTTGACACGTGCATATGAAGAGCCAACTCAAAAAACAGATTACTTAGCTTTGGCTCTTGCAGCATTAAATGAGGTGAAAGGTTATGAGCTTGTAAAAGATTTTTCAAGTATGTTTGATGGGAGTAATAAAAATAGCAAAGAATCTATTTTTGAATTACAAACATCTATGAGCTCTGCTAATGGTGCAGATTATCGCACACAATTACATAGATGGATAGGTGTGTCAGAACTTCGTGGTTGGGATGAAATTTTACCAAGTAATAAACTCATGGACACCTATTTTAAAGAAGGTAAAGTTGCAACAACAGGGCGATATGACTCACGTCTATATGAAACTGTTTTTTTTCAATCAGATTATTATAATGACGATAATGGACGTGTATATGGAAAAAAATATGATGACTGGTTCAAGGATGCCGATGGTAATCCCTATAATCGTCCTGCATTTCGTAAATTTATGCCTGCTAATTATGAAGGATTGAGTAACAATAGATGTGCTATTAATATTCCATTAATGCGTTATGCTAATGTTTTACTTATGAAAGCAGAAGTGTTAAATGAACAAGGCAAAACAACACAAGCTATACCTCTTATTAATCAAGTTAGAGATGTGCATGGTGATATGCCTGCTATGAAAGGAACATCACAAGAAGCTGTGCGTGCACAAATTGAACATGAGCGTCTAATTGAGTTCCCATTAGAGAATTGGCGTTGGTATGATTTGCGTAGATGGGGTAAGACGAAGGATGCAATGTCTTTTGTAGGTCGTAACTTTGATCCTGTCAAAAATTTGTTCTACCCTATTCCTTTAACAGAAATAAATGCAAATGATAAAATAAACAGATAATATTAATCCTTACAAACATAATAAGGTAGCTAAAGTATTTTTAAAATGCTACCTTATTTGTTTAATAGTTATTTTTTTATATTACTTAATTAATGCAAAAATGTTTAAAATAATTGGATTTATGCTTATTGGTATGATAACTGGTTATCTTTTTAAGAATAAACAGGTGTCATGGATAGGTAAAGTTATTACTATTTTGATATGGTTGTTACTTTTTCTTTTAGGCGTAGATGTTGGAGGAAATCAGATGATTATGAATGGACTTCATACAATTGGCATAGATGCTTTTATCATCTCTAGTGGAGCTGTAATAGGCAGCATAATAGGAGCACGTCTATTATGGAATTGGATTAATCATAACTTTGAAAAAGGAGCAGATTAATGAAAGGAAGTTTAACTATAGTTGGATTTTTCATATTAGGCACTTTTGTTGGTCTCTTTGATCTTATCTCATTTGATTTCACACAGAGTCAATTTAGCTATTATGCACTATGTGCTCTAATGTTTTCTGTAGGCTTTAGTTTAGGAAACGACTCAGACAGTTTGAAAAAGTTTCGTTCTATAAATCCCAAATTAATGCTTCTCCCATTAGTAACTATTATAGGTACTTTAGCAGGGAGTGCATTCGTAAGTGTCTTATTGTCACACAGAAGCTTGTCTGATTGCTTAGCTGTTGGGGCAGGTTTTGGTTATTATTCATTATCAAGTATTTTTATCACAGAATACAAAGGGGCAGAGATGGGAACAATTGCACTAATGTCAAATATATTGCGTGAAATAATAACACTTTTATTTGCACCATTATTAGTGCAATATTTCAGTAAGATTGCACCTATTTCAGCAGGTGGAGCTACAACTATGGACACCACCTTGCCTATAATAGCTCGTTTTTCGGGACAGAATTTTATAATAGTTGCTATTTTCCATGGCTTTATTGTTGACTTAAGTGTCCCGTTTTTAGTAGTTCTTTTTTGTTCTATATAAATTTAACATCTTTCAATTATGAAAACTATCAGATATTTTTTAATTACTTTTCTTTTTACAAGCACAATCTCAAAAGCAGATAATGTGCCCTGGCAAAATCCAAAAATAAATCAAATTAATCGCGAGCCTATTAATGCTCACTTTATACCATTTACCAATGAGGAGAATGCATTGGCACAGCAATCCTTGCCTATATCAGACCGATTTGCCCTAAATGATCAAACAGAGCGTCGTATATCATTAAATGGCACCTGGAAGTTTAACTATTCAAAAAACAATGAGTTAAGTCCTACGGATTTTTACAAATTAGGATACAATATAGATGAATGGAATGACATAACAGTCCCTGGAAGTTGGGAACTTCAGGGATTTGATGCTCCTATTTATACTGATGTTGTATATCCTTTTCCCCCAAATCCACCATTTGTGCCTGAAGATTATAACCCTGTTGGGTCTTATATTCGTGAGTTTACAGCCCCCGATGATTGGAAAAATATGGATATCTTTCTCGATTTTGAAGGTGTAGAATCTGCTTTTTATTGTTGGGTAAATGGTGAATTAGTAGGATATAGTGAAGATAGCCGTCTGCCTGCACATTTCAATATAAGTAGATTTATAAAAAAAGGAAAAAACAAGCTCGCAGTAAAAGTCTATCGTTATAGCGATGGTTCTTATTTGGAGTGTCAAGACTATTGGAGATACAGTGGTATTGAACGTGATGTCTATCTTTATGCACGCCCTTCTACTCGTGTACAAGATTTTAAAATGACTGCTGGGTTGGTGAATGGATATTCAGACGGAGATTTTAATATAGAATTAAAACTAAATCAACCTAAGGTGGGTAAAGCATTGGAGATAAAAGTTATTGACAATGGAGTTACAATTTATCAGCATAAAAAAATTATAAAGTCTGTTTCTGACACTTTATTCAATATCCAAAACCTATTCCCTAATGTAAAGTCATGGAATGCTGAAACACCAAACCTATACCAGCTTGTAGTAAATACTTTTGATACAAATGGAAAACCATTAGAATCTTTTGTTCATCCATTCGGATTTAGATCTGTTGAGATGAAAAATGGTATGCTCTTAATCAATGGCAAAGCAGTCCTGTTCAAAGGAGTAAACCGTCATGAACATGACCAACATACAGGTCGTACAATTACCACTGAAAGTATGATTAAAGATATTGAGCTAATGAAGCAGTTCAACATTAATGCTGTACGTGCAAGTCATTATCCTAATTATAGTCAATGGTATTCACTATGTGATGAATATGGGCTATATGTTGTAGACGAGGCTAATATAGAAAGTCATGGGATGATGTATCATAAAGATAAAACCTTAGCAAATTATCCCGATTGGGAGAAACCTTTTATGGAACGTATGAGTCGTATGGTTTTGCGTGATCGCAACTTTACATCTATTGTAACTTGGTCGTTAGGAAATGAGTCTGGTTATGGGAAGCATTTTGAAACAATTTATGATTGGACTAAAGCAACAGATCCAACTCGTCCTGTACAATATGAAGGAGGAGGGTTTGATGCTAAATCTGATATATATTGCCCAATGTATGCACGTATATGGGCACTGAAAAGATATGTAAACCAGCGTAGTAGTCGCCCTTTAATATTGTGCGAATACGCACATGCAATGGGAAATAGTGTTGGGAACCTTCAGGATTATTGGGATGTAATTCATGAATACGATCAACTACAGGGTGGATTCATATGGGATTGGGTAGATCAAACTTTTGCTATAAAAGATAAAGATGGAAATGCCATATGGGGCTATGGTGGGGACTTAGGCTTTGTTGGTGTTCCTAACGATTCAAACTTTTGCGCTAACGGTCTTGTAGCAGCTAATCGCACATTGAACCCTCATATACATGAAGTAAAAAAAGTGTATCAATATATTAATTTTGAGCCTGTTAACTTTTCATCTAATAAAGTAAAAGTTACTAATAGACACGACTTTATAACTCTAAGTAAATATATTCTTAGGTGGAGCATAGAGTCTGATGGAAAATCTATTGAACAAGGAGAAATGGAATTTCCCAAAATAACACCTGGAACTTCTGCGATAATAACCTTACCCATAAAAAGCTCTTTTTTAGATGGTAGAGAGTATTTTATGAATATAAAAACTTTTACAAAAAAAGCGACTCCACTTGTGCCTAAGGACCATTTAGTCGCTATAGAACAATGGCTGATGCCTGTTGCTGATACTAAAGTTGTAACACAAGATATAATTGGAACATTAAACTCTAAGAAAACATCGGAAAGCATTCTTATATATAACTCTGATTTTCGTATTGCTTTTTCATACGAAACAGGCGAAATCACAGAATTATCATACAATAATAACAATATAATAAAGGAGGGCTTACAGCCCAACTTATGGCGACCATTGACAGATAACGATGTGGCTAATGGACATTTGGAGCGTTGTAAAACTTGGAAGCATGCAGGCAAGAACCAGCAACTAAAAAAGATTCAATCCTATATTAGTTCAGACAAGCAACTTGCAACTGTTACAGTTGATTACAAATTAGTAGAGCAGGAGTCAGCTATTCAGGTAATCTATCAAATTCGTCCGAATGGAGTAATTAAAGTGTCTATGCATTTTATTCCTGGAAACAAACCATTACCTGAGATGCCGCGTTTAGGTATGCGTATGATACTTAATTCTGAGTATGATGTTATGACCTGGTTGGGACGTGGTCCTCATGAGAATTATGTAGATCGTAAAACAGGAGCATTAATAGGTCTTTATACAACTTCAGTATGGAAGCAATTTTACCCTTATGCTAGAGCACAAGAAACCGCAAATAAAACAGATGTTCGCTGGGTTGCTCTTCGGAATCAACAAGGAAAAGGATTATTAGTGGTTGGAGATGAACCCTTAAACGTAAGTGCATGGAATTTTCCTCAAGAAGATATTGATTATGTTCCATTTAATATTGAACGTCGCCATGGAGGAAGTATTGTCAAAAAAGAAATGGTTTGGTTAAACATCGACCATCGATTAATGGGAGTTGGTGGCGACACAACTTGGGGAGCACAAGTACATCCACAATACACAATTACACCAAAAGAGTGGCGTTACAGTTTCACTTTGCAACCATTAGCTGCAGATGATGATGCCGCAGAAAAAGCTCACAACAGATGGTTTTAAGTAAGAAGCATAACGATTAGTAAAATATATGAAATATGAACAATAAAACTTATAAAACACTTTTGTTTATTGCCCTTATTACAGTGCTTGCATCCTGTAGCAATAGTTCTAATGAATCGATAAAGAGCGTAAGGTATCAATTCGATAATATTCTTGATATCGCTTATACCCCTGATACTGCGACTTCTGCTACTGGCTGGTTTGTAGATGCTGGCTCGTGGGTAAGTTATACCATTCCAGAAACTGAAAAATGGGTGAATGGATTTTGTGGTCCATTTAGTTTAGATATGAACCGCCGTCAATGGTTGGCAAAGTCTGCCCTTAAAGTCAGCTTTGAAGGTTACAATGATGATTTATTTGTGCCCGACTCTACCAACTATTTCCCTGGAGAAATATTTATATCAGCCCGCTCACCTCATGGCAAGATAAGCCAATCTCTTAACTTCATAGATGCCTCGAATGCAGTGCTAACTGTTGAAACCGATGAGAAAAAAGCCCTTCTATTTACAGGTGAGCAGTGGGGCGATGATATTGATGTTACCATTAACAAAAACTTTGTTACTGCTCGTCATCCATCAGGAGAGAGAGTTTTACTTACGTTTGGCCCTGATATTAAAATAAAAAACATGGTAAACAACTACGAAGCCATTAGTAATAGCAACAAAAATATAACACGAGTTGTTATCTCTTTCTTTACTTCCGAAAAAGATTTAGCAGCTGGATTACAGAAAAGTCTTGCCATATTAAACAACTCTGACAAAAAACTTCTTGCAAATGAAGAGCGATGGAATGGCTATTTATCGAAAGTTTTGCGTAATGATATGCAACCTGCCTATAATCGCATTGCTACAAAAGCCGTAGTTACACTTATATCCAATTGGCGAACTCATCGTGGGGGACTTCTTCACGAAGGAGTTGTCCCAAGTCATGCTGTGGGCTACTTTGTTGGATTTTGGGCGTGGGATTCTTGGAAACACTCTGTAGCCCTTGCTAAGTTTCATCCAGAATTGGCAAAAAATGGTATTCGTGCAATGTTTGACTATCAGCAAAATGACGGAATGATTATTGACTGCATCTATTCCGATACTTCTGAAAACAATGCAAGAGACAGTAAGCCTCCACTTGTTGCATGGGCTGTGAATGAAATTTTTACACAAACTAAAGACACGGCTTTTGTTAAAGAGATGTATCCACAAATGATGAGTTATTACAACTGGTGGTTCAATAAACGAGACCATGACAAAAATGGATTGTGTGAGTTTGGCTCAACCGATGGTACTTTATTAGCGGCAGCATGGGAGAGTGGAATGGACAATGCCATACGTTTTGATGGCGCAAAAATGCTACAAAACAAACCCTACAATGATGCGTGGAGTATGAATCAAGAAAATGTGGACTTAAACTCTTACTTAGCACTTGAAGCAACACTCTTGAAGAAGTTCTCAAAACTTATAGGCGCAGCATTCAATGCCCCCGACCATTCGGCAAAAGTAGCAGACTATTTTTTTGATAAAGAGAATGGTTTTTTCTTTGACCGACAGATAAATGGAGGAGTTTTTATAACAGAACCTGGTTGTGAAGCCTATGCACCATTATGGGCAAATGTAGCTACAGCAGAACAAGTTGCTCAAATGCTTCCACAACTTCAAGATACATCTAAGTTTTCAACCTATATCCCTTTTCCAACTATTGCCGCAGACAATCCTAAATACGATTCAGGAGGATATTGGCGAGGTCCCATTTGGCTTGACCAAACCTATTTCGCAATAAAAGGCTTACGAAATTATGGCTACAATGACCTTGCCGATAAATATACCCTTCAAGTATTTAACCGTTTAGAAGGATTAACAGAAAAAGCCCCAATACACGAAAACTATGGAACTCATACTGGCAAAAGGCTTAAAGCTCCGCATTTTAGTTGGAGTGCAGCTCATCTATTGATGTTGTATGATGAGTATGGCAAAACAAAACATTAGAGACCTTTGCAAGTAACCATTTTTCATCGGTCACATTTTTTTACATTGCTGTCCGCTAAACCTTTTTTTCGTCAGCAAAAATTAGGGCTGATTTCCCGGTATGGAATTCAGCCCTTTTCGTTACTTTTGTTTTAAACAGAAAAACCATAACGATGAACAAAAGTAC
>JAEWHR010000113.1 GCA_023387655.1 Bacillota bacterium | reverse complement strand
TTGAAATAAAAAATGTTATTCAGCGAAATAGGAATGCCATATTTAGTTGAATAGGTGCATGGAGGATAAGATGGAGATACCAGTATATTTAGTCAATGGTTTTTTAGAAAGTGGAAAAAGTACGTTTGTACTAGAAACAATGAAAGACCCAGAGTTTACAGATTCTGTTCGTACCTTACTCCTTGTTTGTGAAGAAGGAGAAGTAGAATATGATGAGGCCATGTTGGCAAAGTTAAAGGTTGATGTGGTTGTTGTAGAAGATCAAGATAAATTAAATGAAGAGTATCTAAAGCGTTGTTTTGAGTTTTATAAACCTCAGCGAATTATGATAGAATACAATGGTATGTGGGATACTGAAGAATTTTTAGAGATGGAGTTACCTGAGCCACTAGTAATGGCACAGATCATAACCTTAATTGATGCGTCCACCTACCAAAACTATATGAGTAACTTTAAATCCATAATGATATCCCAATTTAAGTATTCTGATACTATCATTGTAAATCGTTGTGATGACTCTACAGATAAAATCGCAATAAGACGTACCATTAAACCAGTCAACCGTAAGGCTGAGATTATTTATGAATCTGTAGATGGGGTAACCACCGATGCTGGGGAAGAAGTGCTTCCTTTTGACATTACAGCAGATCATATTGACTTATGTGATGAGGATTATGGCCTTTGGTATTTACATGCGATGGATAATCCAAAAATGTATCAAGGGAAAACAATTTCATTTCGTGCCATGGTATATAAAACAGATCGATTTCCAAAAGGAGGATTTGTTCCTGGTCGATTTGCGATGACTTGTTGCGCGGATGATATCGCTTTTATTGGTTTCTTATGCAAAACAGATCTTGCGGGTCCAGTAGCATATGATCAGTTAAAGAATCGTATGTGGATTACAATCACAGCACAAGTACGTGTAGAGTACTATAAGGAATATCGCGGAAAAGGACCGGTTCTATATGCGAAGAAGATCGAATTGGCAGAGGAACCAAAAGAAAAGTTAGTTTACTTCAACTAAGGATGGAATTAATCACCAAAAACTAGAAATAACTTGACGAATACAGTATTTTTCATTATAATGTTTTAGATAATGGCTAATCGAGACAGTAGGTTAACTAAGAATCACAGGAGTTAGTAGAAAGTTTGAAGAATTTATTCTACACACATGAAAACATGCCTGTAGTAGGCTGGATATTTATGTTAAGGGTGACACAGGCACAAATATCCGTGTAAAAGAATGAAGTTCTTTTGCACTAATCACGAGAGGAATTGAGCTGATATGTTAAAGAGTATGACCGGCTTTGGTAGATGTGAGATTGATACCGGGGAACGTAAGATGATTGTAGAGTTAAAATCTGTGAATCACCGTTACTTAGAGATTTCGGTAAAATTGCCTAAGAAATTAAACTTTTTTGAATCAGGTATTCGAAATATTCTAAAACAATATATTAACCGTGGAAAGGTCGATGTATTTATTACATACGAGGATTACACGGAAGGTAAGGCATGCGTTAAGTATAACGAGGATATAGCAAGAGAATACTATAACGGCCTCGAAAAAATGAGCCGGGATTTTGGTATAGAAAATGATGTAAGAGCCTCCATATTGTCAAGATTTCCAGATGTTTTTACGCTTGAGGAACAGACCATGGATGAACAAGAACTATGGGAATTACTTGAGAATACGGTAAAAGTAGCTGCTGAAAAGTTTGTGGAAACACGAATAGCAGAAGGTGAGCATTTGTTAGCAGATATTCATGCAAAGTTAGATGGCATGCTTGCGATCGTAGATTTTATTGAAGAAAGAGAACCTCAGATCGTAGCAGAATATCGTAAAAAGTTAACAGATAAAGTAAAAGATTTATTAGGAGAAACCTCCATAGACGAAGGTGTATTAGCAACTGAGATAACTATATTTGCTGATAAAATCTGTGTAGATGAAGAAACGGTTCGATTACGTGCTCATATCAATAATATGAAGTGCACCCTAAATGAAGCGGTAAACGTAGGTAGAAAGCTAGATTTTATTGCTCAGGAAATGAATCGTGAGGCTAATACGATCTTGTCGAAAGCAAATGATTTGGCTGTATCGAATCAAGCAATCGATTTAAAAACAGAAATTGAAAAGATACGAGAACAGATACAAAACATTGAGTAAGAGGGGATACATTTGAATAAACTGATTAATATTGGTTTTGGTAATGTAGTAAATGCAGGAAAAATGATTTCTGTAATACGGCCGGAGGCAGCTCCGGTAAAAAGAATGGTTCAAAATGCGAAAGATAGCGGTAACTGTGTTGATGCGACCTGCGGAAGAAAGTGCAAAGCAGTTGTGGTAATGGAAACAGGGCAGATTGTGTTATCCGCATTGCTTCCTGAGACAATTGCCAATCGTGTGAACCAACGTGAGAGTATAGAAGGTAGTGAGGCTTCTCAAGCTCAATAAAATATAGTAAGGATTGTCAAGGAAGGAGAGATTACAGATGTTACATCCATCTTATAATGACTTAATGCAAGTAGTAAATAGCGAGGTAGAACCAGGTGAACAGCCAGTAGTTAACAGCCGTTATTCAATTGTATTAGCTACTGCAAAGAGAGCTAGACAGATCATTGACGGTGCAGAACCTTTAGCAGAAAGTAGTTGTAACAAACCACTTTCAGTTGCTGTTGAAGAGCTTTACAAATCCAAAGTAAAGATTGTAAGCGAAGATGACGAGAATGAAAACGAATAAGATATAACAAGTGTGAAGGCTGTTGTAAAGATGTCTTATAGGACGACTTGCAACAGCTTGTTTTAAATGAAAGGGAAACTATGGATAATGGCATTAAAATAGAGGAGACAGCAACTGTAGAAAAGGATAAAGGAATGAAAGAAAATAAATCGTTTTTACGACAATTAATAGAGACGATAGCATACTTTATCGTTATTTTTTTAGTAGTATTGTTAGTACAACGTTTTCTAATACAACCGGTTGAAGTGAATGGAAGTTCCATGGAACCAACCCTCCATAATAACAATCATGTTCTGTTAGAAAAAGTATCGTATAGTGTATCAGAACCAAAACGATTTGATGTCATTGTATTTAGACCATATGAGGATGAAAAGGAATTATATTATATTAAACGTGTGATTGGCTTACCAGGGGAGACGATTCAAATTGTAGATAGTGTAATTTTAATCAATGGAGAACGTTTGGATGAAAATTATGGACTTGAAAATGTTATCAAAAGTTCTGGTGTTGCAGGGGAAGAAATTGTCCTTGGTGAAGGAGAATATTTTGTACTTGGGGATAACAGGAATAATAGTAAAGATAGCAGAGATCCAAGCGTTGGAGTAGTAAAACGAGATTCAATCTTAGGTCGTGCATGGTGTACTATATGGCCCCTAGGGGATTTTGGAGTAGTAAAACATAAATAGGTGGTGGTAGCGTGGAAGAAAGGCCAATGGATGATTATCATGTTATACAAACAGAACACGCAAAAGAAAAGAATTCGAGGAAACGAATAGTGTTAGAGATTTTACTATACGTAGTTGCTTTGTTTTTTGCAGCTGTAATTGTACCAAGATACTTACTGCAAAGAACTGTTGTGGTAGGTGACTCTATGGAGAATACACTGTATAATGGTGAAAATCTATGGGTAGAAAAAGTCTCCTATCATTTTGACAAACTAAAACGTTTTGATGTTATTGTGTTTTACCCTCATGGGAAAGATCATGATGAATATTATATCAAGCGTATTATTGGTATGCCTGGAGAAACCGTTCAAATCATTGGCGAAGATATCTTTATTAATGGTGAATTACTGAATGAGTCGTTTGGAAAAGAACCGATTAGGAATCCCGGTAATGCAGCATATCCAATTGTTTTAGAAGACGATGAGTATTTTGTACTTGGTGATAATCGTACTGTTAGTTTAGATAGTCGCTATGAAGAAGTGGGCCCAGTAAAGAAGAAAAATATAGGTGGCAGAGCAATCTTTCGTTTATGGCCAGTTAATAAAATGGGTCCGATTGAATAATACATAGATAATTATTCAAGAGAGAAAGAAGAATAAGTTCTGAAGAATGCTAATGTAGCTTTAAATAGATAGAATCACTCATTAACCTGACTTTTAGCATGTAGATTATTGAAATGTAAAATGCACAAAAAAAAGATAGGAAAAGGATGATTTATAGTCTATGTGTTAATAATTAGTAAAAAAACAAAATTCACTTGAAATTCCATTACAAATTGGGTAAAATAGAGAAGGATTTTGGTTGTAGTCAAGCTGAAAGCTTGACAAAAACTTAACAATCCAAGAAATAAATTAATAGCTGTCCACTTTGCTTAATATCTATGGCAGTATATTATAAAATTTCATTTAGGAGGAATTTAATCATGGCAGTAAAAGTAGCAATTAATGGTTTTGGACGTATCGGACGTCTTGCATTCAGACAGATGTTTGGCGCAGAGGGTTACGAAGTAGTAGCAATCAACGATTTAACAAGCCCAGCTATGTTAGCTCATTTGTTAAAGTATGATTCAGCTCAGGGAAGATATGACGGACATACAGTAGAAGCTAAAGAATCTTCTATCGTAGTTGATGGTAAGGAAATTAAAATTTATGCTGAAGCAGATGCTTCTAAGCTTCCTTGGGGAACACTTGGAGTAGACGTTGTACTTGAGTGTACAGGTTTCTATGTATCCAAGGCAAAATCTCAGGCACACATCGATGCAGGTGCTAAGAAGGTTGTTATCTCCGCTCCAGCTGGTAATGATCTTCCTACTATCGTATTCAGTGTAAATGAAGATACATTAAAGGCTGAAGATACTATCATTTCCGCAGCTTCTTGTACAACAAACTGCTTAGCTCCTATGGCAGATACATTACACAAGTTAGCTCCAATCGAAAAAGGTTTCATGACTACAATCCACGCTTATACAGGCGATCAGATGGTACTTGATGGACCACATAGAAAAGGCGATTTTAGAAGAGCTCGTGCAGCTGCTTGTAATATCGTTCCTAACAGCACTGGTGCTGCTAAAGCAATCGGCTTAGTTATCCCAGATTTAGCTGGTAAGTTAGATGGTTCTGCTCAGAGAGTTCCAGTTCCAACAGGTTCTACTACTGAGTTAGTAGCAGTTGTTAATAAGAAAGTAACAAAGGATGAAGTAAATGCAGCTATGAAGGCAGCAGCTAGCGAATCTTTTGGTTATACTGAAGAAGAGTTAGTATCTTCTGATATCATTGGTAGTAGATTTGGTTCTTTATTCGATGCAACTCAGACTAAGGTTACAGAGCTTCCAGATGGAAAGACTTTAGTTAAGGTAGTTTCTTGGTACGATAATGAGAATTCTTACACAAGCCAGATGGTAAGAACAATCAAGTACTTTGCTGAATTAGCATAATAGAAGATCCAGTATGGGTCCGGTCTTTATGGGCCGGGCCCATCTTTTTAATTATTATAATTGCATAACTAGAGTGGTAAAACACTTTATTATAAATAGAATGTTGGCTTCGCATTCGTTTAGTAGTAATTTTAGAAGTCAAATATGGATTGGGTATAGAAGAATTCTCCCATTCATATGGAATATGACAGAAAACAAGATGAATTGTTTTTTGTTCCGATAAGAAAGGAGTTTGAATATGTTAAATAAGAAATCAGTTGATGATATTAATGTACAAGGCAAAAGAGTCTTAGTACGTTGTGACTTTAATGTACCATTACAAGAAGGAAAGATTACAGACGATACTCGTCTTGTAGCAGCACTTCCTACAATTAAGAAATTAATCAATGATGGTGGAAAGGTTATCCTTTGTTCCCATCTTGGTAAGCCAAAGGGAGAGCCAAAGCCAGAATTATCTCTTGCTCCTGTAGCAGAGGCTTTAACTAAATTACTAGGACAAGAAGTTAAATTTGCAGCAGATGCAACTGTAGTTGGAGAAAATGCAAAGGCAGCTGTAGCTGCAATGAATGATGGAGATGTAGTATTACTTGAGAATACTCGTTATAGAGCAGAAGAGACTAAGAATGGTGAGGCTTTCTCAAAAGAACTTGCTTCCCTTTGTGATGTATTCGTTAATGATGCATTTGGTACAGCTCATAGAGCACATTGCTCCAACGTAGGAATTACACAGTATGTTGATACTGCAGTTGTTGGCTATTTAATGCAGAAAGAAATTGACTTCTTAGGTAATGCAGTAAACAATCCTGTAAGACCTTTAGTAGCGATCCTTGGTGGTTCTAAAGTATCTTCTAAGATCTCTGTTATTAATAATCTTCTTGATAAAGTGGATACTCTTATCATTGGTGGTGGTATGGCTTATACCTTTATGAAGGCTCTTGGAGAAGAAGTTGGTAATTCTTTATTAGAGGCTGATTACATCGATTACGCAAAAGAAATGATGGAAAAGGCTAAAAAGAATGGTGTAAACTTATTACTTCCAATTGATACTGTAGTTGCAAAAGAGTTCAGTAACGATGCTCCATCAAGAGTAGTTGGTCGTGGAGAAATTGCAGCAGATGAAGAAGGTCTTGATATTGGACCAAAGACTTGTGAGCTTTACGCAGATGCTCTTAAGAGTGCTAAGACAGTAGTATGGAACGGACCAATGGGTGTATTCGAGATGTCTAATTATGCAAAGGGTACTATCGCAGTAGCTCAGGCTATGGCTGATATTGATGCTACAACCATCATCGGTGGTGGTGATTCTGCAGCAGCTGTTAACCAGTTAGGATTTGGAGATAAGATGTCTCATATCTCTACAGGTGGCGGTGCTTCCCTAGAGTTCCTTGAAGGCAAAGAGCTTCCAGGTGTAGTAGCAGCAAACGATAAATAATTTACTTACAAATTTTAAGGTTTGCAAGTGAAACTATAAACAAAAGTCTATGCGTGGCTGTTTGGCCAGAAGCGGTAAGCTCTGGGCAAGCAGCCATCATACATAATAATTCAAAACAAAATAGGGAGATAAACTATGCGTAGAAAAATTATTGCAGGTAACTGGAAGATGAACAAGACTCCAAGTGAGACTGTTAAGTTAATTGAAGAGTTAAAGCCATTAGTGAAGAATGACGATGTTGATGTAGTGTTTTGTGTACCAGCGATTTCTTTAACAACTGCCATTGAAGCAGCAAAGGGATCAAACATTTGTATCGGCGCTGAGAATATGTTTTATGAAGAAAATGGTGCTTATACAGGAGAAATCGCTCCTAACATGTTAACAGATATCGGTGTGAAATATGTTATCATTGGACATTCTGAAAGAAGAGAATACTTTGCTGAGACTGATATTACAGTGAACAAGAAAGTATTAAAGGCATTAGAGCATGGAATCACTCCAATTATCTGTTGTGGTGAGTCCTTAACACAAAGAGAGCAAGGAATTACAATCGACTGGATTCGCCAACAAATTAAAATTGCATTCTTAAATGTGACAGCAGAGCAGGCAGCTACAACTGTAATCGCATATGAGCCTATTTGGGCAATCGGAACAGGTAAAGTTGCAACTACGGAGCAAGCGCAGGAAGTTTGTGCTGCGATTCGTGTATGCATCGGTGAGCTTTTTGGTAAAGAGACTGCAGAAGCGATCCGTATTCAGTACGGCGGTAGTGTAACAGCAGCAAGTGCGCCTGAGTTATTTGTTCAACCTGATATTGATGGTGGCTTAGTTGGTGGCGCTAGCTTAAAACCTGACTTTGGAAAGATTGTAAATTATAAATAAGGCGTGAAAGTAGCTGAACTTCACTAGACAGAATAAGAATTATTTCTAGCATAATTGATTTTGATAGATAAACATGAAAAGTTGCTATAGTGTATTAAAAGTAAGTGCTTTTTTGATCAAGATCATTTAAAATTCTTTATAAAATAAGGTCATAACATATTATGGTTTAGTATGTTATGACCTTTGCTTATTTACTTATCTTTTTATTATAACAATTGAGCTTATGATTTATAGAGTTATTGTAGTATAATAAAGAATACATCCTAGCAGATTTTGGATTTTATTAGGCTACCCCCTTGACAGAAGCAAAGATAATACCTATAATACAGAAAACAAGAAAAAGGCTAGGAAGAGAAGAGTAATCTTTCTAACACTTACAGAGAGCCTTCGGTTGGTGGAAGAAGGTAGTGAAAGTTAGATGAAACAAGTCTCGGAGCTGCATACGGATATGAAATAAGGAATATTAATGTACCTTATTTTATTGATGCTATGACGGTTGTCCCCGTTACTGGAATAGAGTATCTTTGTGTACTTGACGAGATTGATATGGTGACATATCAATGAAATAGGGTGGTACCGCGAATTCTTCGCCCCTTGCTAAAATAAACGCAAGAGGTGATTTTTTTATGTCTGAATGGAAAAAAGAAAAAACACGGCCGGTTTTTCCAAAACGTGCAGTGGTTACAGCAGGAATGCCTTATGGCAATAAGGAACTTCATTTTGGTCATGTAGGAGGTATGTTTGTTCATGCCGATACCTTTGCAAGGTTTTTACGAGACCGCATTGGAGAAGAAAATGTAATATTTGTTTCGGGAACAGATTGTTATGGCTCACCAATTTTAGAAAATTATCGTAAAGAAAAAGAAGCGAACTCGGATATTGGGTCTATAACAGATTATGTTCGAAGGAATCATGAAAAGCAGAAAGAAGTACTAGAGAGATATCAGATTTCTCCAGACCTATATGCAGCCTCAGCATTAGGAGGGGCTGGTAATATTCATGAAAAGGTTTCAGAAGAAGTATTTTTAAAGTTAAAAGAACAAGGTTATTTAGAGAAACTAACAACAACTCAGTTCTATGATTCTGATTTTGATGTATTTTTAAATGGTAGACAGGTTGTGGGAAAGTGCCCTATTGAAGGTTGTCAATCAGAACATGGGTATGCAGACGAATGCTCCTTAGGACATCAGTATATGCCAAGTGATTTGATCCATCCAAAGAGTACCTTATCTGGAAAAACTCCAATAATGAAAGAAGTTAGTAACTGGTACTTTCGATTAGAAGATTGTACGAAGATGCTTCAGGATAGAATTGACTGGCTAAGAAAGAATACGGTATCAAGAAAATATTTATTAAATACAATTGAAGAGTTTTTAAAACCACCAGTCATTTATGTTTTAAAAAAGCAAATTGAGAATTTTGAGGAATTAGAAGATAAACTTCCAATGCATGAGACTATCAATGAAGAGAAGAAGTCTTCTGTAACTTTTGTATTTCAAAATCTAGACGATAGGGATAAAGCAAAAGATATCTTAGCGGCAGAAGGGATTCGCTATCGTACAGGGAAAACGTTAGTACCATTTCGTTTGACAGGAAATATCGAATGGGGAGTACCAGTTCCGGGAGAAAAAGATTTGACTTTTTGGGTTTGGCCGGAATCCTTATGGGCACCAATTTCATTTATTAGAGAATATCTAAGACTTCAAGGAAAAGAAGAGGAGTTGTGGAAAGATTATTTTCTTGATGAGGATAGTGAGGTGTATCAATTTATCGGTGAAGATAATATTTACTTTTATGGTATTGCTGAAATGGCAATGTTTGCAGTTCTCTTTAGTGAAGATGTGAGTCACATCGATATGGAGAAAGTAAAGCTTCCAATGCTTGTTGCCAACAATCATATTCTGTTTATGGATAAGAAAGCAAGCAGCAGTTCTGACGTGAAACCTCCAATGGCTGGGGAGCTCCTTAAATATTATACAGAGGAGCAGCTAAGAATCCATTTCTTGAGTTTAGGATTAGCAAATAAGAGTGTCAGTTTTATGCCACAGGTATATTTGCCAAAGGAGAAACAGATTGGTGCTGATCCAGTATTAAAGGATGGAAATCTACTTACGAATGTATTTAATCGTTTGATTCGTTCTTGTTTTTATCAGGTACAATCTGATTTTGATGGTAAGCTTCCAATTGGTGCTGTAAGTAAGGAAGTACTTGATGAGGCAAAGGAGACTATCTTAACCTACGAGGAGCATATGTATCGTCATGAATTTCATAGTATTACCTATGTGCTAGATACGTATATTCGCTCTATGAATAAACGTTTTACAAATGGAATTAAGATAGCACAAGAATCTAGTGATAAATTGAAAATGAAACAGCTCTTAATTGATTGTTTCCACGGTGTGCGTACTGCTTCTATCTTACTTCATCCTATAGCACCAAGAGGTTGCGAGATGGTACAGGGATATCTAAAAGTTGGAAAAGAGTTCTTTTCTTGGGAGAATGTATTTGAACCAATATCTTATTTTGTATCATCAGAGAAGGAACATGAGCTTAAGTTTTTAGAGCCAAGAGTTGATTTTTTTGCGAAACATCCAAGTCAGTTTGAACGTTAGTTTATTCCGATTGTTGCTTAACACTCTAAGAATAGTATAGTTGTTTTACTTTAAATAAGTTAATTGATTTACTTCAGATAGTATAGTTGTTTTACTTTGAATAAGATAATTGATTTACTTCAGATAGTATAGTTGTTTTACTTTGAATAAGATAATTGATTCACTTCAAATAGTATAGTTATCTTTGATAAGATAATTGATTTGCTTCAAAAAGGATAATACGCTTAATAGAAAAGTTATATTCCTAATATACTTTAAAACAAAAAAGGTTGCTTTTTTTATCTGTTGTATTAAAATTATACTTGCATTAATAGATTCATTATTTCATAGGATACTGAAAGGAATCAATTCGGTTCGTGCATACAAAGCGAATGTATAGAAAGGAAATAGGGAATAGAATATGTGGGTATTATTTGCTTTTTTATCAGCGTTTTTTGCAGGGATGACAGCTGTTTTAGCGAAATGTGGAATTAAAAATACAGATTCTAATGTCGCAACCGCATTAAGAACAATTGTAGTTCTTATTTTCTCATGGATTATGGTTTTTCTTGTGAATAGTCAAGGGGGCATTGGCGATATTGCTGTTAAGACGTGGATATTTTTAATATTGTCAGGATTATCAACAGGTGCTTCTTGGCTTTGTTACTTTAAGGCATTGCAGATAGGGGATATAAATAAAGTAACTCCCATCGATAAGTCGAGTACTGTTTTAACGATTTGTTTTGCTTTTATATTCCTTCATGAGAGTATAACCGTAGTGATAGTTTTTGCTATTCTCCTTATCGCAATAGGTACCTACCTAATGATAGAAAAGAAGCAAAGTGAAAAAGGACAGAGCGGAGATAAAAAAGAAGGATATGCATGGCTCATATACGCATTTGGCTCAGCAATCTTTGCTAGTTTAACCTCCATACTTGGAAAGATAGGAATTGAACATATCGATTCTAACCTAGGAACAGCTATCCGTACTATTGTTGTTTTAATTATGGCTTGGATTGTGGTGTTTGTAACCAAAAAGCAAAATACGATAAGGGATATTGATAGAAAAAGTTGGTTGTTTTTAATCCTATCTGGTCTTGCAACAGGTGGTTCTTGGTTATGTTATTATCGTGCCTTACAGTCAGGCCCAGCTAGTGTGGTTGTACCTATAGACAAATTAAGTATCGTAGTTACGATTGCATTTTCTTATTTTGTTTTTAAAGAAAAATTGAGTAATAAAGCCTTTATTGGATTAGCATTCATTGTACTGGGTACGTTTTTATTACTTTTGAAATAAGTTTCGTAAAATAGAAATCCTAGGTCTATTAAAAGTGAGAAACTTGACAGAATGAAATAAGGGGTCTAGAATTACGGAAGGGTATTATTGCTACCCTTCCGTAATTAACGTTTTATGACAGACAATAGTAAGGTGGAAGATGACATGGCACAAACCAATGATTTTTCAAAAGGTAGTGTAGTAGGTAATATAATAAAACTTGCTATCCCAATGACATTAGCACAACTGGTTAATGTTTTATATAATATAGTAGATAGAATGTACATAGGCTTATTGCCAAAAGATGCAACACTTGCATTAACAGGCATGGGATTAACTCTACCAATTATAACTATTATCATTGCATTTGCTAATCTATTTGGTATGGGTGGTGCACCCTTATGTTCTATAGCGAGGGGAAGAGGAGATAAAGAAGAGGCTGAAGCAATTATGGGAAACTCTTTTGCTTTACTTCTAACGGCAGGATTGATCATTACGTTTGTTTGTTACCTCTTAAAGCGTCCTATGTTATATTTATTTGGAGCAAGTGATGCAACCTATCCGTTTGCAGATCAATACATCTCGATTTATCTAATTGGTAGTGTTTTTGTTATGATAGGACTCGGGATGAATAGTTTTATCAATGCACAAGGTTTTGGTAGGATAGGCATGTTTTCTGTAGTGATTGGAGCAGTAACAAATATTATATTAGACCCAATTCTTATCTTTGTATTTGACATGGGTGTTCAGGGCGCAGCGATTGCTACGGTAATATCCCAAATGATTTCGGCGTTATGGATTTTGAGATTTTTAACTGGGAAAAAGACAATTTTGAAATTAAGACGAAAAACGATGAAGTTATCTCTTCAACGAGTCAAATCAATCACTGGGCTTGGAATGTCAGGATTTATTATGTCAGCAACCAATGGTGCAGTTCAGATTGCATGTAATACCACACTTCAAAGTTATGGTGGAGATTTATACGTAGGTGTGATGACTGTAATCAATTCTATCCGTGAAATAATAAGTATGCCTGTAAGCGGAATAACAAACAGTGCTCAGCCTGTGATGGGATTTAATTATGGTGCGTCAGAATATAAGCGAGTAAAAAAAGCAATCAAATTTATGGCAATAGCATCTATCACATATACTACAGCCGCCTGGGGGTTGTTGAATTGGTTTCCGGAATTTTTCATCCGCCTATTCAATCATGAAGCGGATTTAATAAATGCAGCGATACCGGCGATGAAAATTTATTATTTTGGTTTCTTTATGATGTCACTTCAATTTGTTGGTCAAGCAACTTTTGTTGCTCTTGGTAAATCAAAGTATGCTATTTTCTTTTCTTTGTTAAGAAAAGCAATTATCGTAGTTCCACTAACACTTTTATTACCGCGCATTGCAAATCTTGGGACGAATGGAGTTTTTTTAGCAGAACCAATCTCAAATTTCCTTGGCGGAGCTGCCTGCATAATAACGATGCTATTTACCGTTTGGAGAGAACTTGGAAGCAAAGAGTGATACCTGTTCCTCTTATTTCGTAAGTAACCCAAAACTGTAAAATGTGAGGGTTATCAGGTCAAGTATTAATAGAGTATCATGTTAAGTATTAGTAGAGTAGCATGTTAAGTATTAATAGAGTATCATGTTAAGTATTAGTAGAGTAGCATGTTAAGCATTAGTAGAGTATTATGTTAAGCATTAGTAGAGTAGCATGCCAAGTATAATAGCGTAGCATGCCAAGTATAATAGTGTAGCATGCCAAGTAATAACAGTTTATCATGTCAAGTATTAACAGTTTATTATATTAAGAGTTAATAGAGTACCAGGTTAAGCGTTATCATATTAAGTATTAATAGAGTAAAATGCTATAGAAAGAGAGCATATAAACTATCTACAAACACAACTTATTTAGACGAAAGAAGGGTAGATGGAAACAGAAATTCTCTTGACTAATGAATAATTCATGATATGATAGAAAAGGATGAAGTAGTGTATAGGTTTGCTATTTTTTTAACAAAGAAATTGACACTACATAGATAATAATTGACCGTTTAAAGTTTTACAATTTTCTAGCTCCAGAACATAGCATGCTAATAAATTGTATGACACAAGTTTATAATCAACAAAAGGAGAATAAATTATGAGCAAAAAACCGACCGTACTAATGATACTGGATGGATTTGGATTAAATGAGAAGACAGAAGGAAATGCAGTTGCATTAGCTAAGAAGCCTGTTCTTGATAAATTAATGAAAGACTATCCATTTGTAAAAGGAAATGCTTCTGGATTGGCAGTTGGTCTTCCGGAGGGTCAGATGGGAAATTCAGAAGTAGGACATCTTAATATGGGTGCCGGAAGAATCATATATCAGGAGTTAACTCGTATTACAAAAGAAATTCAGGATGGAGACTTCTTTGAAAATAAAGAGTTAATAAAAGCAGTAGAGAATTGTAAAAAGAATAATACAGCACTTCATTTATTCGGATTATTATCCGATGGTGGTGTTCATAGCCATATTACACATCTTTATGGATTATTAGAGCTTGCGAAGAAACATGGTTTAGAGAATGTTTATGTGCATGCTTTCTTAGATGGTAGAGATACGGCTCCAACCTCTGGTAAGAGTTTTATGGAAGCTTTAGAAGCTAAAATGGCTGAAATTGGAGTAGGTCGTATTGCTTCTGTTATGGGACGTTACTATGTAATGGACCGTGATAATCGTTGGGACCGTGTAGAAAAAGCATACGTTGCTTTAGTGGATGGTGAAGGTATTAAAGCTACGAATGCTGTTGAGGCCGTTGCTGCTTCTTATGCAGAAGGTGTTAATGACGAGTTCGTTGAACCAACTGTTGTAGTGGAGAATGGAGAAGCGATTGCTCCTATTAAAGCAAATGATTCCATCATCTTCTTTAACTTCCGTCCAGACCGTGCTAGAGAAATTACTAGAGCTTTCTGCTCTGATGATTTTGATGGATTTGCGCGTAAGAGTGGTAGATTACCTCTTACTTATGTATGTTTCTCAGAGTATGATGTAACTATTCCTAATAAGAGCGTTGCATTTGAAAAAGTATCAATCTCAAATACATTTGGTGAATACCTTGCAGAGCATGGAAAGACACAGGCTAGAATTGCTGAGACAGAGAAGTATGCTCATGTTACATTCTTCTTTAACGGTGGTGTTGAAGCACCAAACAAAGGAGAGGATCGTATCCTAGTAAATTCTCCAAAGGTAGCTACTTATGATCTTCAGCCTGAGATGAGTGCTTTTGCAGTAGCTGATAAGTTAGTAGAAGCAATAACATCTCAAAAATATGATGTTATTATCGTAAACTTTGCTAACCCAGATATGGTTGGTCATACTGGAATCCCAAATGCTGCAATCAAAGCAGTGGAAGCAGTAGATGCTTGTGTTGGTAAGGCATATGAAGCACTTCTTTCTGTAGATGGTCAGATGTTTATCTGTGCAGACCATGGAAATGCAGAGCAGTTAGTAGACTATACAAATGGAGAGCCATTTACAGCTCATACTACAAATCCAGTTCCATTTATCTTGGTGAACTACGATAAGGACTATACTTTAAGAGAGGGTGGATGTTTAGCAGATATCATTCCAACCTTACTTAAAATGATGGAGATGGATCAACCAAAGGAAATGACAGGAAAATCTTTATTAATCAAAAAATAAATTCCAAAATCAGTTACTACTTGTCTTATTACCGTGCTTGTGGTAAAATATTCAGTGTGACTTTAGGAGGTGTTATTGATGGAAATATTAAGAGCGATAGTTACAGTTGTATATGTTCTCATCTGTTTAGGATTAGTTGTTGTAGTGTTAATGCAGGAAGGTAAGTCTGCTGGACTTTCTGGTTCAATCAACGGTGTTGCAGATACTTATTGGGGAAAGAACAAAGGACGTTCCATGGAGGGCGCACTTGTTAAGATTACAAAACTTTTAGGTCTTCTTTTCATCGTTATTTCTGTAGTTCTAAACATGAATTGGGGCTTATAGGAAATTGATTACACATAGGTAAAAGAAAACGAGATGATAGTAAAGATACTAAAATCTCTAGGAAAAGCGAGAATAAATGGATGATTCCAAAGAGAAGCAGGCTAGCTTCATTGAGGATTACCCTTTGTTCTTGCTTTTTTTTGAGTACATATTCTGCTAAACTTATAATTTTGCTATAAGACAAAAAGCACATGACATGTTATAATAGGAACAGTCCAAAATGTAGTAATTGAGGAAAAGATATATATTAAGGATTTCGGTGGTGTTTCAGAAGGATAGGATTTATGATTCTATTTATTTTTGATTATAATAAAGGCACATAAAACGAATAATAAAAGAAAGACAGAATTGATATAGTGTGTACCAAAGTACACAGATTGGAGTTTGAATGGAAAAAGAAGTTTTAAATAATAAAAAGGAATTATTGTTTGAAGTTATAACGAATAAATCCTATCGTCCAATGAAGTTTCGCGAACTAGCAAGTTTACTTCAAGTACCAAAGGATGAAAGAGACGATTTAAAAATAGTACTAGATTCCTTACTATCGGATGGAAAGATTATGTTAGATGGGAATGGAAGGTACAAAGAGACAAATGGTAATATTAAAACAGGTATATTCTCAGGTACAACGAGAGGATTTGGTTTTGTAAAAATCGAGGGAGAAGAAGATGGAGAAGATATCTTTATCCCAGAGAGTGAAACCAAAGGTGCCCTTAACAAAGATCGTGTACAAATAGCGATTTTTGAGGAACAAAGTGGAAAACGTAGAGAAGGTGCGGTTATCAGTATCTTAGAGAGAAATGTAACCGAGCTTGTAGGAACTTTCCAAAAAAGTAAAAACTTTGGCTTTGTTATTCCTGACAATACGAAGTTTAATAGTGATATATTTATTCCGAAGGAACATACCAAAGGTGCAGTGAATGGGCATAAGGTATTAGTACATCTTACGAACTATGGTAATGAGACAAAGAATCCTGAGGGGAAGATTACTAAAATTATTGGTCATATTAACGATCCTGGCGTAGATGTCGTTTCTGTAATCTTAGAAAATGGTTTACCAACGGAATTTCCGGATGAAGTAATGAAACAGGTAGAGCGTATTGGAGAAGAAGTAAGTAGCGCAGACATTGGTGGTAGAGTTGATCTTAGAAATCTACAAACAGTAACCATAGATGGTGAAGATGCAAAGGACTTAGATGATGCAATCACTATCACAAAGAAAGGTGATATCTATCACTTGGGAGTTCACATTGCAGACGTTAGTAATTATGTTACTGAAGGTTCTCCCCTTGATAAAGAAGCATTAAAGAGAGGGACTAGCGTATATTTAGTTGATAGAGTAATACCGATGTTACCTCACAAATTATCCAATGGAATTTGTTCTTTGAATGCAGGTAGCGATCGTCTAGCATTGTCCTGTATGATGGAAATCGATGAGAAAGGCAATGTGGTTGGTCATAGAATAGCTGAAACAGTGATTAACGTTGATCGTAGAATGACCTATACTTCTGTGAAAAAAATCTTAGAGGACCATGATGAATCAGAGAGAGAAGAGTACAAAGAGCTTGTTCCAATGTTTGAATTAATGTTAGAATTAGCGAATATACTTCGAGAAAAACGAAGAAAGCGCGGTTCTATTGACTTTGATTTTCCAGAGAGTAAAATAACATTAGATTCTGATGGTAGACCGACTGAAATTAAACCATATGAAAGAAATAAAGCAACGAAGATCATTGAAGATTTTATGCTTATTGCCAATGAAACGGTTGCGGAGGATTTCTTTTGGCAGGAGTTACCGTTTGTATATCGTACCCATGAAAATCCAGATATAGAAAAAATTCAAAAACTAAGTATTTTTATCAATAATTTTGGTTATACCATGCGAATCGGTCAAGAGGAAATTCATCCGAAAGAATTGCAGAAATTATTAGTTAAGATTGATGGAAAACCAGAAGAGGCATTGATTAGCAGATTGACGTTACGAAGTATGAAGCAGGCGAAGTACACTACGACCTGTGATGGTCATTTTGGTTTGTCAACCAAATACTATTGTCACTTTACTTCTCCAATCAGACGTTATCCTGACCTTCAGATTCATAGAATTATTAAAGAAAATCTACGTGGGGGATTAAAGGAAAAAAGAATCAATCATTACGAGAGTATATTAACAGAGGTAGCAAAGCAATCAAGTTTAACTGAGCGTAGGGCGGATGAGTCAGAGAGAGAAGTTGAAAAACTCAAAAAAGTAGAGTATATGAGTCAATTTATTGGGCAAACCTTTGAAGGAGTAATCTCAGGAGTAACTTCTTGGGGTATGTATGTAGAATTGCCGAATACAGTAGAAGGTATGATTCGTCTTGCAGATATGCATGATGATTATTATATTTATGATGAAGAACATTATCTATTAACTGGAGAGCATACTAGGAGAACGTATAAATTAGGAGAGCCAGTCGTTGTCCGCGTTGAAGATACGGACAAATTAATGCGTACGATTAACTTTTCTTTAGTAGGTAGAGCAAATCGTATCGAAGAATAAAAAGAAGCAGGGGGAATAGGACATGGCAAAAGAAGGAATAAAGTTCATTGCAAATAACAAAAAAGCCAGATTCGACTATTTCATAGAGGATACGTATGAAGCAGGTGTCGTATTACATGGTACCGAGGTAAAATCTTTACGTATGGGAAAGTGCAGTATCAAAGAATCTTTTATCCGTATTGAAAATGGAGAGGTTTATATTTATAACATGCATATAAGTCCATATGAAAAGGGAAATATATTTAATAAAGATCCATTGCGTGTAAAAAAACTTTTACTTCACAAATTCCAGATTAATAAAATTGTTGGACAGATACAACAAAAAGGATATACGTTAGTACCTTTAACAATTTATTTAAAAGGTAGTCTTGTAAAGATGGAAATCGGAGTTGCTAGAGGTAAAAAACTCTATGACAAACGTCAGGACATTGCAAAGAAAGATCAGAAAAGAGAAGCAGAGAAGGACTTTAAGGTAAAGAATCTCTAGCAGGAGGATGGTATGACAACAAATGCGAAGAAAGTAATTGTAATTGGCCATAAGAACCCGGATACCGATTCCATCTGTTCGGCAATCGCTTATGCTGCATTAAAATGTAAGATTACAGGCGGCGATTACGTACCAAAACGTGCAGGGCAGATAAACTCGGAAACTCAATATATCCTGGAACGATTTAAAATAACCCCACCAGAGTACGTTGCCGATGTTAGGACACAAGTTCGTGATATCGAAATTAGAGAAACAGAAGGTGTCAACAGTTCCTTGTCGTTAAAAAAGGCATGGAACTTAATGAGAAAGAATAATGTTGTAACTCTTCCGATTACTGATAAAGGGAAGTTAGAGGGTATTATTACGATTGGTGATATTACCACGTCCTACATGGAAGTATATGATAATCGAATTCTTGCGGAAGCAAAGACGCCTTATATTAATATCTTAGAAACGCTAGAGGGAACTCTTTTGGTAGGAGATGAGAAAGCTATCTTTGACCAAGGGAAGGTACTAATTGCGGCTGCTAACCCAGACTTAATGGAGGATTATATCGAAGAACATGATCTTGTTATCTTAGGGAATCGATATGAATCTCAGTTATGTGCGATAGAGATGAAAGCTGGTTGTATTGTAGTATGTGAAGGTGCAAAGGTTTCGATGACTATTATGAAGCTAGCGAAAGAAAGAGGATGTACGATTATTAGTACTCCTCACGATACGTATACAGTAGCAAGACTAATGAACCAGAGTATGCCAATCAGCCAGTTTATGATTCGTGATAATCTAATCACATTTCGTAATGATGCATTCGTTGATGAGATTAAGTCAGTCATGGCAAAACAAAGAAATCGTGACTTCCCTATTCTTGATCACAAAGGAATATATCGTGGTATGATATCTAGACGTAACTTATTGAATATGGAGCGCAAACAAGTGATTATGGTTGATCATAATGAAAAAGATCAGGCGGTGGATGGGATTGAAGATGCTGAAATTCTAGAGATTATAGATCATCATCGTCTTGGTACCATTGAGACAATGAAACCTGTATTTTTCCGAAACCAACCTCTAGGTTGTACTGCGACAATTGTGTATCAGATGTATTGTGAAAATCGGATTGAGATACAACCACCGATTGCTGGGATTCTTTGTGCTGCTATTATCTCAGATACACTAATGTATCGTTCACCAACTTGTACAAAGCTTGATATAGAGGCAGCAGAACATCTTGCAAAGATTGCAGGAGTTGACGTGACGGAATTTGCAGGTGAGATTTTTGAAGCTGGTAGTAACTTGAAATCAAAATCAGCAGATGAAATTTTCTATCAAGACTATAAGGATTTCTCCGTGGGAGATACGACTTTTGGTGTTGGTCAAATCAACTCTCTAAATGCATTGGAACTCTCTGAAATCAGAGAACGTTTGTATCCTTATCTGGAAAAAGCGAAGGAAGAACATGGCGTAGATATGATATTCTTTATGTTAACAAATATCATTAGAGAATCTACAGAATTACTTTGTGTTGGTTCTATGGCAAAACAAGTGATAGAGAATGCCTTCCATGTAAAAGAGGTTTCCAATAGTTTTAAGTTAGATGGTGTAGTATCAAGAAAGAAACAGTTGATACCTGCAATAGTTGCAGCTATGCAAGAATAGTAGGAAACAGAGATTTTAGAAGTAGCGAATAAATCTTAGATTAATAAAAAATAGTAAAATTTAAATTATGATACTCAGAAATTATGAAATAACATAAAAGAAGAGCAAACCACAAAGTGGTTTGCTCTTCTTTTTACATCTTTATTCGATTATGCAATACAAACGTTAGTTGCCTGCATACCACGAGCGCCTTTGGTAATATCGAAAGTTACGTTCTGACCTTCTTCTAAAGACTTGAATCCTTCTGCTGCGATACCGGAAAAGTGAACGAATACATCTTCGCCAGTTGCGCTGTTAGTAATAAAACCAAATCCCTTTTGTGCATTAAACCATTTTACTGTACCATTGTTCATAAAATACCTCCTAAAAAATTTGAATATTTGACAGCTTGCTGTCTTTTGTAACAATAAAGAAACATCATAGTGACTTTACTGTTTAGACCTAATAGCGACTGCATTTTACATTAATGCTTACGAGTGTTAGCTCATAAAAAAATCACATATTTTTGTAAATCATTAAATGTTAATGACTTACAAAAATATGTGAATCAAAATCGCATTTATTATTACTCTCTAACTATAGCATAGTAAAGAAGAGAAGTCAATTACAAAAAAAGGAGAAAATATTCTATATGATATAAATAATAAATTAATTTTGACAAAAATATTCAAAAAAGGTAGAATATAGGAAGAAAGTAGGGGAATCTATATTGTATTTGAGATTAATAACAAATAGGTGAGGGTAGTACATATGCATGATGCAATATTCTTATTACTAGATAGTTTGGCAATAACGCTTTTTATACGCTCGTTATTTCGAAAAAAAAGTATCTACCGCATATTAAGTTTTACATCAGCTTTATTTTGTATGTCATATTATAAAACAAAATTTGATATCAAGTTTGTTTTTTATATTGGTGAAATACTTATGCAAGTATTACCGATGGTTGTTATTATAATTTTGATCTATTATATATATCAACGTAATCTATTGGTATCTTTAGTTACTAGCCTATTTGTTAATGTTGTTGCTATTTTGGTACAGATAATATCTTTATTAACTACGACTTTAGCATTTAAGTTATTAGATTTTTCATTACCCGAGCAAGTTCATATAGATGTTGTACAAGGAGTTTATATGATAGGGATGTTAAGTCTTTCCTATTATATGTGGGTCAGTAAGGATAACTTCTATGATAAAGTAATCAAGTACTGCGAAGCAAAAACAAAACGTTATGTCAAATTTATAAAGTTCATTGTAACAATATTTCTTATTTTAATTTTTGTTGTGTTAGGAGCAGAAATTTATAACAAACAAGGTATTAGCAACGAATCATTTATGTTAATCTGTTTTACAATTCTTCTTATCTTAACTATTATTTTATTAACATATTATGAGTCCATTATTACTAACTATAGAAATCGTCAAATTGAAGAAAGAAATACATTAAATGAGATTCATCAGGATTTTGTAGAGAATATTAATTACTTTGGTCATAGTTATAATAATATGATGCAAGCTGTTAACTTTTTTGTAAATTGCGAAGAGTTAAAAATTGAGGATATCCGAGCTGTTTTAAAAGATTTACTAGAATGGGATGGAAAAAATAAAATAAATTATAAGCTCAAGTATATTAATATCCCAAATACTGTGGTAGCTTCTATTTTAAGTATTAAGCAGGATTACGCACAAGAACTTGGTGTAAATTTATTGGTTGCTTACGATGGCAGCAGTAGTGTTAGAATTAACTCTAAAATATTTATAGATCTGTTAAACATAATTATAGATAATGCAATCGAGGTTGCTCACTTTGTGGAGGACAAGACGGTTTACATTAATTTAAAATTTGATGATAATCGATTTGTATTTAATACTAAGAATTTGAAAAGCTATGATAAAAATGGGAACTTATTAAAGTACGGAATTTCGAAGCATATTGGTATTAGAAATATTGAGAAACTAGTTAGAAAAAATAAAAATATTACTTACGATTTGATTGATGGCGAAAAGGAATTTGAGATACGACTAACTATAGATAATCAGTGAACCAAGGATTAAGGAACGTGATTTGTTACGATACTTACTGGAGGCTGTAATTTGAAAAATCATTTCACTTATAATGATTTGGAGCTATTATTAATTACGAAGAAGGGATACGAACCCAAAAGAGCCAAACGCGCAGTTTATCAAACAAAAATATTTTTGCGTAGCTTACTTTTTTCTACCTTAATAGCTTTTATACTTTTTTGGTTTCATAGTCTGAAAGAAGCACTAATTATAATCATTTTACTAAAGTTATACCGTGGCTATTCAGGAGGAATACATATTAAAAATTATCTGTTATGTTTTGTAAGTTCTTTACTATTGGTAGGTGGCACAATAGCGATAACCAAGGCATTGCCTTTAACAATTGAAATAGAAATTGTTTTGTGGCTTATTAATCTATTTTTATGGTTTCAATATGTGCCTCAAGGAACTGATGCAAGGCCAATTAGAAAGAAGGAAGAGAAAAGTAAGATGAAACTATACTTCTTTCTTAGCATGTTGTTGACATTCACAATTCGCTTCCTTTGGAAGGATATTTATAGTATGTGTTTATACTCGATGTTATTTACGTTATTACTTATTACTCCTGCAGCATATTATTTATTTCGTGTGAAACATGACAGAGTATAAATGAAAAAAATGTCGAAAATACGGGAACAAAAGTATTTGTAAATAAATGTAAGCAGTGCTAAAATGGGCTTGTACAATAGTGTACATAGAACAGATGGAGGTACTAATCATGGCAAAAATTTTATTATCTGCAATAACGACATTTGTAGCAGTTGCTGAATTATTTACGAGTACATGTGTAATTTGGATTTTCGGACAAGAGGAAATGCCAGAGGAATTAATTGATTAACTATGTAGAATAAATGGAAGCAGAGTCGTACATTGTATAATAATCGACTCTGCTTTCTTTATGCCTAAATGATAATATTAAGTCATTGGGTTAGAGAAAGGCAATTGAAGTATTTAAGTTTTTCTGCTATTATAGTATTATAAATTAATTTTATAAAAATAAATTTTTTATGAAATGAGGGAGCAGACTTGAATATCTTAATTGTTGACGATGTAGCTTTTATAAGAATCGGTATAAAGACAAGTTTAAGTAAATATAGAAATTTGTATATGTTTGATGCTGGAACCTATGAAGAGGCAGTGAAGATCTTAGATAAGGAAGAGATAGATTTAATATTTCTTGATCTGAATTTAAATTCATATGCACAAACTATTACAGAACATGAGAATGGTTTAGATATCGTTCGTTATTTAATGGATAAAGAGATAGAAATGCCATATGTCGCAATCTTATCCGGAACCGTAGATGAATCAAAGATGAGAGAGGCATATAATCTTGGTATCACGAATATTGTTTCAAAACCGTTTAGTACGGAAAGTTTAATGAGTATTATTGATGAGGTACATGAGGCTATGTACCAAGTGCCTTTGCCGAGGTAAAATAAAGTTACATAAATAATAAGGAGATAGCATAAGGCTATCTCCTTCATTTATACATAGGATTTTAAGTTTAATAGTTCTGGGAAATCTTCTTTCATAATTTTCTCACAATTTTCTAACTCTGATATATCATTTCTTAAAATGTATAATCCCATACAAACATCATATGCTCTTCTTGCCTCAGTATATCGTTTTAATGAGTATAATACTCGCATTTTTTGTCTAACTATATTTGTTAAATAATATAAGCAGTTATACTGAGTGGCAAAATATATTCCCTTATCAAAATATTCTAGGGCGGACTGATAATCCTCTAATAAAGTTTTCTGTATACCTATATTATAAGAAGTTGATAGATATAGTTGCTTAACAAATTCAATGCTTGATTGGTAATAGGAAAAGTTAATAGACATTTTTTTCTCAATATCAATCAAAATTCTATTCCATATCTCGATAGCTTTTTCTGTATTAGATAGTTTAAAGAAGGCACATGCCATTGTATTAAGAAGGCTTAAGCCTACATTCGATGAGATTTTTCCGATAAAATTAGTCTTAGTAATAGATGTATCTTCGATATGTAGTCCACTGATACAAAAATTAATTGCTTGCATATAGTCTTGAGTATAAAAGCAGGAGATGAGAGATTTGTAGTAGTATAAGCATTGCAAATTTTCACCCCTTTGAAACTCAGGCATGGTTTGAATTTTAGATATTAAATGTTGCAATTTTTTATAATCACCATTTTTAACTAGTTCATCTGCTTCTGTTTTTAATGTGTTGGCTTGTAATGTCTGATCGCAGTAAATTAATTTATAATACGATAATAAGTCATAGTTAAACCTATGTGATAGTAACTGTACTAAATACATAGAAGGTTCAGATATGTTATTTTCAAGTCTTACATATTGTCGAAGGGAACATATGTCTTTACAAGCATCTGCCTGAGTAAGTCTAGATAGTTTACGTAGTTCTTTTAATAAAGAACCAAAATCTGCATTTTTCATTTTATCACCCCAATGTGACATACTTGTCAATATATTTATACTATACTTTATGTTATTATTCAATCAGCAGGTGGATAACTTGTTCAAAATCATTATACCTTAAGGAGATTAGTCATGGGAAGAAAAATTTTAGTTATTTGCTCTATTTTAGTATTAGTATCAAATATTGTTGGTTTTACTTCTGTAAGTTGTAATGTGACAACAGATGGTACACAAAACGTACTTCTTTGTGACCAAGGTGACATCATCGGAAATCTTCAGTTGAAGATTTGATAGAAAAATTCTTCTTAATATTAACTATCAATTTTACCATTCATTTGATTACTGACTACTAGTTACGACATGCATAGGAGACATCACAATGAAGAAAAAGCTAAGGTTTCGGCTACAAACTGTAAAACAAATTACGAATATTTATAGTAGTATTGATTACATACGAT
>JAEWHR010000013.1 GCA_023387655.1 Bacillota bacterium | reverse complement strand
CACCCATTCATATACTCCTAGGATTGCACACCCAACTCCATAACACAAGATATCCTTCCAATCAAAAGTTGAGCCTAGGATTATTCGAATTAGAGTAATATTATGTAATCCTAACACCTGTACCAGTTTAAAATACTGCGAAAACTCCACTCCTGCAGCAAAGATAAATAGATATAATGGCAGTAAGGAATATTGGTCTGGAATTATTGCTCGTATTGCAGTATAGAGTACAACAACTACCAATACATCACCCAGATATGGACGTATAAAGTTATCATGTACAAATAGTGCAATCAGAACCTCAAGAATGAGCAGTATGATACATCCCACTGCATATTTTATTCTATTTCTTCTTTTTTCGTCCTTTTGTAAGTTCATAACTTTCCTCTATCATCCTTTCAATATCGTCTTCTGGAACAGTTCCATCTAAAATTATGGAGTTCCAGTGCACCTTATTTAAATGATAAGCTGGAACTACCGATGGAAATGCCGCTCGAAAGAAGTCCCTTGATTCCGGATTACACTTTACATTAACCCAAATGTAACCGTCTTTTTCATAAATCCATGCAAATACTTTCTTATTTTGCTTATGCCGCATTACAGTCCAGTTTGCATCGTGAAACGGATAGTCTTCGTAGATGTCTTTTAAATTGGAACAATAGTTAATTACTTCTGATCGTTGTTTCATTTTTGTAATGACCTTTCATTTTGTGTATTCATAATGAGATGTTTTAAGTGCTAACAATTCCTTTTTCCCCTTTGCTATAGAATATCTCAAATTTTATCTTCCGTAAACATTTTTTTACTTTTATCTTTAGTCGAATTTTTCTATCTTTTCTTTCTTTTAAAGCTGACTTTTAAATATTACTCCAACTTTTAAATGAGCCGAAAAAAGAAGCTCTATATCCAGTAATGAAGCAAGATTATAAAAACAATCATACTACAAGACTTTGACACAGAGCCGAAAAAGAAGCTATTACAAGTAGTATTTTAGTATTCCTATAAATACCTACTTTGTAATAGCTTCCTCATTTAATTATATTAAAATCTACAACTCGAATTCAATTTCTTTTCCGTCATTGTAACTTGCTTCAAATTGAAATTGTTTATATCCTTTTTCTAAGTTTAATTTACTTAAAATATGGCTTTCGATCATTTCTTGATTATTTTCTTTCATATCTAAACCTTTTAAAATTTCTTCAATCTTTTCTTGCGCAGCATTTCCTTTTAAATCTTCCTTTGTAAAATCATTTTGATACTCTGCTTTTATACTGCCATCTGATTTTACGCTATATTCAAGTTCAATGCTACCATTTTTATAGTTAATGTTAACCTCTAATTCTTTTAACGTTTTAGCTTCTGGTGTTGTAGTAGCTCCTGTGTTAGTATTTCCTTCTTTGTCCTCACTTGGCTTTGTATTTTCCTTGTCTGAATTATATCCAGAGACACCAATGCTAGCACTTTGATAATTTGGTTTCTCAATCACTACAACCTTAAGATTTAATTTACTATTCTTTGCTAGTTTTTTTAATATCCCAATTGATTGATTATAGCTATTTTTAAAACGAGATGCAATTAATTCTGCATCGCTTTCACTATAACCTGCTGCTTTCCATGTAGAGGATTTCTTTAATTGCTTGTATATTGAAAAAACATTCTTAGATGTTACTTCAAAACCCGTTAACTCCTTAATATCTTCCTTGGTTAATAAAGTAACCTCTTTGTATTTTGTAGATGATACAACTATTGGTGTGACTTTTGATGTACTTTCATTAGTACTCGTAGTTGTGTTCTCTGGAGTTAGCGTAATCGTCGTTGTAGGTACTACTGTAGGTGTTACTGTTGATGTAACATTTGTGCTTTCTGTTGTTTTTTCGGTGGACGCTCCTCTTTGTTTCTCTGAAGAAGGAGCCGCTTTTACTGCGATTGCTCCAATTGATAATACAATAACTGATGCAAATACAGCACCTTTAAATTTATTTAATCTCATAGTAATCTCCTTTGTATAAAACTATTGTAATATATTCGAATTATATATTCAATGGTAGTATAAGTCAAATAATGCTTCATGAAATGATTTTAGCTAAAAGGCAGAAGGAATGACTATTCTTTAGCCATAAAAATTTTTATTTAATTCTATTATCAAACCATTCGTTAGTTGCATTTACCATATCTTCAGAAAGTATATTACCATATACCTCATTGTGTAGCCACGCTAGAGTTTTTTTACTTAAGTATTTTTTCATTTCATTTTCAGCCTCAAGCATAACCACTTTTATTAAACAAGGACATTTTGTATGTGTGTCAGGCAGATTATCTTTATCCAATAATACATTATTCCTTCTAATTTCCGCACATTGAAAAAAACTTTCACTTCCTTCAACAGCTTCAACAATATCCCAAAATGTAATTTCTTTCGCATCACGCGCCAGTTCATATCCTCCTTTTGCACCAGGGACAGACTTCACAATTCCAGCTTTACTTAATTTTGTAAATACTTTTGATAAATAAGTTTCCGATATTCCTTGAAAAGTTGATAAATCTTTAATTCCTACTGATTTTCCATTCTCAATGTTCACCATATATAATAAGCAATGTATTGCATACTCTACTCCAACAGATAATTTCATTTTATACTCCTTACTTTCCAACGTTAGTTTACTCTTTATCATCTTTTGTTCTTTATTGTATCATATATTATTTTCGCTATAAAGATATAATTATTTTCCCTATAAAGAATATTAGTATTGACAAATGAAAAAATATTTTGTATCTTAATTACAGACATATCTTATCCACGATATATGTTGTCTATAATTTAAAAAGGATGGTATTTAATATGTTAACAAAAAAATTCTACGAAGTACTGGAACATGAAGGCGTCGTTTCAATCACCTCATGGGGGCTTGATGAGCCACATGTCACTAATACATGGAACTCTTATTTAGTTGTAACCGATGATGAAAGAATTCTAATTCCTGCTGCTGGACTACGTAGTACAGAAAATGACATAAATAGCAACAATAAAGTAAAACTCACATTAGGTAGCAAAAAAGTATTAGGCTTTAATGATTATCAAGGTACTGGATTTTTAATTGAAGGTACTGCTAGGTTTGTAAGTACTGGAGATGAATTTGAAATGATGAAAAACAAATTTCCATTTGCAAATAGAGTTCTAGAAATTACCGTTTGTTCAGCTAAACAATTATTGTAATTTATGAATGGTTACACTGTATTACGTAAATAACTTAAGGCATTATTGTATTTTAATTTCAAATTATGAAGGATATTTATTTAGATCTTTATAACAAATTTTTATAACAGATCTTTTTAGCAGATCTTTATATTAGCTCTTTAGTTATAATTGTAATTTTTAATATACCTTTCATAACGTCAAGTTAATTTCGTAATATTCTCTCTTGATAAAATAACATATTAACCTTAATATGGATTACTAAATCATGAGTATTCTAAAAATGGCTTCATTGATTCGTTATTCACCACGATTCAATGAAGCCATTTTACACCATTATATTTATGATATAACCATAACCTTAACTTTTTCTTCCTCTTAGTGGAATTACATATGCAACAACCATAAATAAAATTCCTACGATTAATAGTCCAAGATATCCGATTTCAAATACCGAAGGGAACTTATCTGAAATATTAAATAGTGTTAATTTACCTAAATCCATTTTATTAAATAGTCCTGTATTTTTCCAAAAACCATATGTCATAGAAAATGCAAATGCACCCAAAAGTCCACCGATTACCGCGGCAATCGCTTTACGAATTCCATTTGTACCGGTTGCGGCAACACAGGTTCCTGGACAAGTTCCTACGGAACCGAAGCCAATTCCAAAGATTAGACCACCAACTACAACGCCAAGATGAGTTGATTTAATGCTTAAATGCGAGATATTAAATATTCCAAGAGCAATTGCGATAGATAATAATACGCTGGAAAATCCAATACCAAATACAATAATCTTCATTAATGATAGATCTTGTAAACGAAGCATTGACAATAGCTTTTTAGGGTTTGATGCACCTACTAGATACAAAGCAAATCCAAATAGACCTCCTAATATAATTGCAAGTATAATCTCCATTACTTTGCACCTCCTTTTGAATTATTTCTCATTCCTATAAAAATTGCAGTTGGGATGGCTACTACAAACACAGCCGCTGCAAATATATATCCACTCACCGATCCTTGCATCATTCCACTCATCATATGACCACTGGTACATCCATCTGCCATACGCGCACCATATAGAAGTAAAAAACCTCCTATAAAACTTGGTAAATAAAGCTTTGCTAGATTCTGCTTTTGTTTTGGTAATTCAGGTACTTCGACCATATCTATTGTATCATCGAACTCTTTTTTATTACGTTTTTTCGTAACCATATAAGCGATATAAGCACCAAATGGAATAGCTAATACGAATATAAAATCATAATTAAGTGGATTTTTTATATTCTCAGCTAATTTCCCTTCACTTTTGTCATAATAAGCATTACTGCTTATGTATCCTGACTCTCTAGTATCATCTTCTAATATCACATCTCGATCTATCGTAGAATGAACTATTCCAGATAGAACTGAAAACTGTGTAGACACTCCAACTGGTTTTACAATTAATGCTGCGAGGAAGAACACCGTACCTAAGATAAGCGCCTTCACTATCCAATTTTTTGATTTCATCTTAACACCTCTTTGTATTTGATGAGTTTATTATAGTAGTTAAGATAAATCTTATCTGTAACTTAGTTACAGTACTCTTATGTTACAAGAATGAGAAGATTCTCGATACAAAAAAACTCCCAGTGCCAGTCGTAGAAAACGAACACTAGGAGGTTTCTTTTACAATTTTATTTTTGCAAAAGCTTCTGCAAATGCATTATTTAGTGGCTCATTTGCTTCTTTCTTTTGTTGATTCAAATACTTAGCAACGTCTTTTTTACTAACTCCAGCACCTTCTTTTTTGCGTCTTTCCGTGAATGCTGAAAGCTTCTCTTTGTATCCACAAGAGCAGCTAAATATCTGGCTATCACCTTTTCCTCTAAGCCCCATCTTTTTATGACATACAGGGCATCTTGCATTACTAGTTCTCTCTATTGTTTCCCTATGCCCGCATTCACGGTCCTGGCAGACTAACATCTTACTGTTTTTACCATTCACAGCCAGCATTCTCTTTCCACATTCCGGACACTTTGTATTTGTTAAATTATCATGACGAAACTTACCATCACCTTCTTTGATTTCTTCAATAATCTCTTTTGTATAATCTACCATCTCATTCATTAAAACTTGTTTTTTAAGATTTCCTTTTGCTATCTGGGATAATTTCATCTCAAGTTTTGCAGTTAATTCTGGTTTCTTTAGATCATCAGGTACTAATTCTAATAACTGTTTTCCCTTGGATGTAACGAAAATATCCTTTCCACGCTTCTCCATTAAAAAGGATTTAAAAAGTTTTTCAATGATATCAGCGCGGGTAGCAACCGTTCCAAGTCCACCGGTTTCTCCTAAAGTTTTTATCATATCCTTCTGTTTTTCTTCCATAAAGTTTATGGGGTTTTCCATAGCAGATAATAAACTTGCTTCATTAAAAGGTGCTGGAGGTTTTGTTTTTCCCTCGGTGATAGAGAATTGTATATTGTTTAAAACTTCATCCTTGTTTAACTTTGGTAAAGATTCTTCTTCTGTTTCCTCATCATTAGAATTTGCATAAACTTCTTTATATCCTAATGACTTTATCACCTTACCTTTTAGTGTGAACTCTTCCTTTTCCACTTGTACTTTTATTGCAACTTCTTCATATTCACAAGGTGGATATAACACTGATAAGAACCTTTTTACTACCAAATCATATACTTTTCTCTCATCTAAACTCATATTATCAAGTTGAACATATTGTTCCGTTGGTATGATGGCATGATGGTCGGTAACTTTTTTATTGTCTACAAAGGTTGAATTGGTGGCGATTGGTTTTTTCACTAATGTACTTGCTAATTTTTTATAAGGTCCTATGGTAATTGCATCAAGTCGTTCCTTTAGCGTTCCAACAATGTCTGTACTTAGGTATCTTGAATCCGTTCTTGGGTAGGTTAATACTTTATGATTTTCATATAAACGTTGCATAATATTTAAAGTTTCTTTTGCTGAAAAATCAAATCGTACATTTGCATCTCTTTGGAGTTCTGTTAAATCATATAACCCAGGGGAATAAGATTTTTTCAATGTGGATTTAACTTCAGTAACGATACCCTTCTTCCCTGTTACAGCTATTAATAATTCTTCAATTTTCCCCTTTTCGTAAGTGATATGACTACCAGATTTCTTGTCTTTCCATGTAAGCGTCATTCCATTCACTCTACCAATTAACCCATAATAAGGAACAGGTTTAAAACCATTTATTTCCTCTTCCCTTTTTGCAATCATTGCGAGAGTAGGCGTTTGAACCCTACCACAAGAAAGGCTTGCGTTATATTTTGCAGTAAGAGCTCTTGTTGCATTCATTCCAACAATCCAGTCTGATTCTGCCCTGGCTACTGCTGCCGCATAAAGATTTTCATACTCTTTTCCATCCTTTAGGTGCGCAAACCCTTCTCTGATTGCTTTCTCTGTTACAGAAGAAATCCATAATCTCTTTACTGGTTTTTTATTATTAGCCTTTTCAAGTATCCATCTTGCAACTAATTCACCTTCACGACCTGCATCAGTGGCTATAATAATTTCCGATACATCTTTCCTGCTTATCTGTGTCTTAACCACATGATATTGCTTACTAGTTTGCTTCATTACAACTAATTCAAACTTCTTTGGAAGCATAGGAAGATGCTCCATTTTCCATTCCTTATACTTTTCATCATAAGTTTCAGGATCTGCTAAGGTAACTAGATGTCCTAATCCCCATGTGACGACATAACGTTCCCCTTCGATTGCTCCATTTATATTTTTTGTACATTTTAAAACTTTTGCTATATCTCTACCAACTGAGGGCTTTTCAGCGATTACTAATGATTTCATAATATCACCATTGCATGTGAAAGAAACACATGGTGGCCTTTCTAAATTTATATTTTCATTACACCCATTCTATTTATTTAACTTGTGGTATGTAATCATAATATTATATAACATTAACCTTACTATTACAATTGAGGGTTAATGATCTTCAATTTGTAACGAAATCGACAGATGAGCGAAACAAATTTAGTTTACATGATACTATAATGCAATTTAACAAAAGGAACTATCACCCCAAAAATAAATCGAATGGCTGACAGTTCCTCTCTAAAAATGTTTCCTATATTATTCGTCTATCGTTTGCATAAGCTCTAAGATAATCCCATCCGGATCTTTGAAATATAAAGCTTTACTCTTACCAAATCCGTAATCTGTAAAATCAAAATACTGAGGTTTAGATAGACACTCTACCCCATGTTTTATAAGCATTTTATATTCCTCATCAATATCTTTAACTTTAAAACAAATCTCTGAAATTGAAGTCTTGCTTAAATCACTATCTGCTCTATCGGCTTCCTCACCAACAAACTGAATTAGTTCCACCGGTGGTGCCATCCTATTATCATTTCCATTCAGGTAAGCTACTCTAACTTTACAATTTTCTCTGCCAAAGAGTAAATCCGTTTCCTTTCCCTGCATAACAAGTTCTCCTTGGAATGTTAATCCTAAAACGTCACGATAAAAAGCTATGGATTTATCAATATCACGAACAGTAATACCAACATGCATGATTTCCTTTAACATAAAAATACTCCGTTTCTATTCCGTTTTTACTTCTTTACTGAGTCATTATAACACACAGTTTTAAAGTTCATCTTATCCTATTTTTAGAAATAACACTCAAAACTATATAATCATCCTAATTATACAAACTAAATTGAAACACTATAAATTGACAAATAGTATAAAAAAGCTCTGGAACTATATTGCTCCAGAGCTTTTTCTATGCCGCAAAACCTAACTGAATACGGATAGCAGTTTCTATTTTTTCAATAATGTCTTTAGGTAGACTTCCTTTTTTCTCACACAAGTCATTCTTATTTATAGTTGTTAACTGTTCAACAAGTGCTTGTGAATCACTTGAAAATATATTATTTTTATTGATTAAAACATGAACTGGTAATTTCTTTTTTACTTTCGATGTTACAGGAATCACATGTACAACCGTGGAAAACTTATTATTCATATCATTCGATATAATAATAACAGGCCTAATACCACCTTGTATACTTCCATTTTCAACTAAATTTGCGTAAAAAACATCTCCTCTTTTCAATATTAAATTGTCTTTTTTAGTATCATTTTTTAAATATGTATTTCTCATAGTTAAACTCTCCTAATAATTATATTTGCTTTTTATAAAGCTGCAAGTGTAAAGCGGAGAACTTTACAAGAGAAGATATTTTTATAAATTAATTGTATCATAGATTCTAGATAATACAAACTGTATGCTTATACATTTTTCACAAAAATGCACTTTTCTTTTTTACACCTGTTACGGTTTAACTATTCCGTGCTCTTGGAGTTATTTGTTTACATAAAGAAGGAACTGAGCACTAATTACTTAGTACAACAGCTCCATTTCTTTGTTCATCCGTAGATTTTTTTACATCATTCCATCTCTAATAATATCATGGTCTCTAAGAACCTTCTCAATCACAGTTCCCTTAATCTTCTTAAGCAATGGTTTTTTCAATGCATTTAATGGTCCAGGAAGTTCGATTTCAAGTGGTGATTTGCCATCCATCAACTTCACACTACTATCAAGTAACTCTCTGATATCATAAACACTTCCCCATACTTCTGGTACTCCTCGGTCTACACCAAGTAATCCATATACCGCTTCCATTGCAGTACGAACAGAATATTCTGTGGTAAAGATGGTATCTCTCGGTGTTTCAGCAAACTGTCCTAAGAATGCAAAGTTTACGCAGCCATCTGGAATAACATCCGGTCTATCACCCTTTGCTCTTGGCATAAAGAATGCAGTAATATATGGCATCATTGTTGGAACACAGATCGCATGGTTCTCAGCAAGATCATCAATCTCATCTACTGGAACACCTAAATGGTATAACCATTCCGCTGTGATTTCTTTACCAGTACATTCTTTCATTGGTTTCTTAATGTAGTCACCAGGTACATCGGTAAATAAGCTGTATACCCATACACAGACTTCATCCTTACTCTGTTCTTTGAACTGCCCCTGTCTGTTGATAGTCCAGCTAAGAAGCCAGCTAGAATCCTGACAGCTTACGATACCACCAGTAACCACTCTACCACTTCTTGGATCTCTCTTACAAATGCGTTCAATATAAGAAATAATCTTATCGTCAGAAGTTGTAACAGTAGCAGATTCCCAATTGGTCTTTTGGGTATCAGAACAGAACTTCTCTGGATGGCCAAATGCTTCATCCTGTGCAGCGATCTTCTTCCATAAACTCCAACAACCGCTAGTACGAACCTCTGCATCACCAATTGGTGCGTGATCCTGATCACCATAGATTGTTCCTTCCGTACAACTACCGTTTGTTACAAATACAAGGTCATTTTCTGTAAGAGCGATTTCTTGCTCCACTCCATTTACCTTACAATGAATGGACTTTGCAATCTTTTTCTCTCCAACAAAATCAAATAATACATTCGTAACTTCCGTATTAAACTGGAACTGTACCCCTGCTGCCTCTAAGTATTTCTGCATTGGTAGAATCAAGGATTCATACTGATTGTATTTTGTGAATTTTAAAGCAGAGAAATCTGGTAGTCCACCAATGTGGTGGATAAATCTTTGGAAATACAACTTCATTTCCAGCGCACTGTGCCAGTTTTCAAAGGCAAACATAGTTCTCCAGTATAACCAGAAGGTAGAATCAAATACTTCCTCATCAAATACATCTTCAATTGTCTTGTCATAAAGGTCTTCGTCCTTTGTGAAGAACAATTTCATAATCTCCATACAACCCTTTTGGCTTAAATTAAACTTACCATCAGTATGGGCATCTTCCCCTCTGTTCTTCGTTGCACGGCAAAGAGAATAGTTTGGATCATGTTTATTTAACCAATAAAATTCATCAAGTACGGAAGCACCTGGCTTTTCAAGAGATGGAATACTGTGGAACAAATCCCATAAGCATTCAAAATGGTTCTCCATCTCACGTCCGCCACGCATCACGTAACCTCTCATTGGATCATTGATACCATCGCAAGCGCCACCCGCAACATCCATTGCTTCTAAAATGTGAATATTCTCACCTTTCATCTGCCCATCTCTTACAAGGAAGCAAGCTGCAGCCAATGCACCAAGTCCACTCCCTACAATGTAAGCAGATTTATCATCCACCCCTGCTGGCTTTTCTGGACGGGCAAATGCTTCATAGTTACCATTGGAATAATAGATTCCTTTGCTGTTCTTAGCATTTTTTCCTCTTTCTGTGTTGCGATAAGCTGCAAGCTCTTTGGCTCTTTGTTCTTTTAATTCCTTTTTTTGTTCATTCTTTTTATTTTTTGCAATAACAGCTGCTCCTGCTCCTGCTGCTAATAAAGAAGCTGCTCCTAATTTCACAAATTTCTTACCCATATTTTATTCCTCCTTATAATTTTGATTATTTTTTGTACTGAACATAGATTTTGAAGTGTATCCAGTTATAAGTTGATATTAGTCTGGTCAAAATCATGCATATGACTTCCAGTACTTTCTTAAATCAGAACTATAGTACAAGACTAAGAATTATAAGCACGCTGCAAACATGCCGCATGCACTCTTAACGATCGTAAGCGTATTATCTTGTCTCGCTTTCTTTCTGCTTAACATTATAATAATGCTTTTTTTATTCGTTTCATATAGACAAAAAAAGAGCAGTGTCTAAAAACTAGACACTGCTTGTAATTTGTCTAAAACATGTTTACATTAATTTCCTTGATTCAGAGCATTCTTTTAATGATAGACTTTCTCCTATCATGTCAAAAAAAGCAAGGCCCATACCAAAAATAGATTTGCCTTGCTTTTTTTAATTATTTGTCGTTATAAATTATTTGTTTTTATATCCAAAGTTAGGGATTTTAGTCCATCTATATTTTAAGTAGTGCGCAGCTAATTTAGGACGTCTATCTCTAGTGAATACACCTTTTTTATTACCGTCAACACGGTTTATTCCTTGGATTGTTGCAAAGTCAGCAAAATTCCATACCTGTTCACCAATGAAGAAATCTGTTTTATCAAAAATTTCATGATTTGCTTCAAGATAATCTACTTGATATTCTTCAGTAAACATAGTTGGTGTTGCTAAATGTAAACCTGCTACAGTATCCGCACCGTATTCAGTGAACATAAGTGGTTTATTATATTGTTTCCAATAATCAAACTCGATTTGAAGTGCTTGTTTTGCAGCATTTAAATCACCACCATAGATGTACCAACCATAATAACGGTTTAAACAGATGACATCTGTCATTGGTAATGTCTTATCCCCTTCGTATCCCATTTGAACACCTACAATAGTTACAGGTCGACTTTCTGGGTCACATTCGTGAGCTAAGTCGTAAAGTGGCTTATAATATTCATATGCACTATCTGGGAAGGTTATAGTATCACTTTCATTTGCAAGAGACCACATAACCACACATGGATGATTCTTATCTCTAGCAATCATATCTACGATAACATCATGGTGATGTTCATGTGTTCTTAATATTTTAAAACTATCCACAGGTACTGGTCCTTTGGTTGCACCAAAATTCATTGTTACACCAACCGCTGGAGTTTCATCAATAACAACGATACCTTCACGATCGCATAAATTCATCATTTCTTCTGAATATGGATAGTGGCTAGTTCTAAAGGAATTTGCTCCCATCCATTTCATAAGAGAAATATCTTTTACATTAAGAACCTCATCAATTCCTCTTCCACGGAAGTTAGAGTCTTCATGTTTACCAAAACCTTTAAAGTAAAATGGTTCTCCATTGATTAAGAATTTTGTTCCCTTTACTTCGATGGTACGAACACCAAAGGTTTGATCATAAGTATCATCACCAAAACTTACTCTTGCTGTATATAAATATGCATTTAATGGTTGCCATAAGGTTACATCACTAATTTTTACTTCACCAGTTGCTCCATTTGCCTTACCTACAACAACACCATCTTCATTTATAATCTCAACAGATACATCGCCTTCTCCAACTGTTTCAACTGCATAAGAAACTACTGCATCTTTGCCATCTACTTTTGAAGTAATTGTAATATCGTTAATATAGTTTTTAGGTGTTGTATATATTTTAACTGGTCTAGTAATACCAGCGTAATTAAAGAAGTCAAAGTTAGGAGCATTTTCTTTCTTAGGAGTTACCCCTGGCATTGATGGTAGCGCAGAACCTAACATATTTCCACCTGTCTCACTACCTACTGGTAAAGTACTAAGATCTATCACATTGTCAACTGCAACTGTTAAAAGATTATCTCCAGCTTTAATATACTCGTTAATTTCAACCTCAAATGGTAAAAATCCACCTTTATGTTCCTTGATTAACTTGCCATTTAAATATACTTTTGCATAATGAGTTACTGCACCAAATCTTAATACCACACGCTCAGATGTAATCATCTTTGGTATTGCAATACTTCTTTGATAAAATACATAACCATAATGATCACGGAAGTTTACATCTTCTACCTGATCGTTATAAGAAGCAGGTACTGCAATATTGTAAGGATTATCAAGTTTTTTTGCATACCATTCATTGTCAAATCCAGTTCCATCATCAAGTTTTAATTCCCAAACACCAGATAAATCGATTAAGTTTCTCGATTCATTTAAAATTGGATATAGCATAGTCCACACTCTCTTTCTGTAACTTTTTTCATTTTGTGAAATCATCCTTTAGTAACATCATCTATTAACTGATTTGTTAAATTATGATTCACAGCTACCTATTGATTCTATTTTTTATACTCCAGAATAAGCACTAAATCCGCCATCCACTGGGATTACAACACCGGTAATAAAGCCCGCAGCTTCTTTTGATACTAAGAATAATAATGCTCCAAGTAATTCTTCTGATTCTCCAAAACGTCCCATTGGAGTTGCAGCCAAAATCTTTCCAGTTCTTTCTGTTGGAGTTCCATCTTCATTGAATAATAATGCTGCGTTTTGCTTTGTTGAGAAGAATCCTGGTGCAATTGCATTTACACGAATACCTGTTTTAGCAAAATGTACTGCCATCCATTGTGTAAAGTTACTAATCGCAGCTTTTGCTCCTGAATATGCAGGAATTTTTGTTAATGGAGTATATGCATTCATAGAAGATATATTAATAACTGTTGCATCTTCTTTGTTTAACATATCCTCAACAAATACTTGTGATGGTATTAAAGTACCAAGGAAGTTTAAGTTAAATACAAATTCAACACCAGCTGGATCTAAATTAAAGAATGTTACAAGATCTTTTTCTAAATCCCCATCAAAATAATATTCTTTTGTCGTTGTTGCTCGTGGATTATTACCACCTGCTCCATTGATTAAGATATCACAAGTTCCTAAATCTTTTCTGATTTCTTCTCTTGCCTTTAATAAACTTTCTTTACTTAACACATCAACCTGATATGCTTTTGCCACATAACCTTCTGCTATAATTTCATTTGCATAATTCGTTGCTGATTCAAGATTACGATCTAAAAGTGCAACTTTTGCTCCACACTTAGCTAGTGATTTTGCAAACATACTGCACAATACACCACCAGCACCAGTAACTACTGCTACTTTATTATTTAAATCTATATTGATTGGATTTTTCATGTGAATAACCATTCCTTTCTCACTACCTGTAAACCTAAGCAACAAGAAGAAATTTGTCTGTGAAAGATTATCTTTCACACTTACCTCCATGATGCCACTTTGTGGTTTCTTAAATTGTAAGGTTGAAATAGTTACTTTCAACCTTACTTCTATCTATAAACTAACTAACATGCTCTAATTTATAATGATTTATTGTTCTTTTATCTTGTCTAAAGTTTCCCAAATACCAGTTAAGTAACTTACACCTAGTGCTCTATCATATAATCCGTAACCTGGTTTTCCTGTTTCACCCCAAATCATTCTTCCATGATCTGGTCTTAAATAACCTGTAAAGTTATTTTTATGAAGAATACTCATGATTTTTACCATATCTAATGAACCACAATCGGAACAATGAGCGCTTTCTTCAAAACTACCATCGTCTAGGATTTTTACATTTCTTACATGTATAAAGTGTAAACGTCCCATCTTAGTAAACTTATCTATCATAGAATATATATTATTGGATTTTACACATCCTAAGGACCCTGTACAAAGAGTAATTCCGTTGCTCTTACTATCTACTAAGTTAACAAATCTCTCTAGGTTCTCTTCTGATGTTATAATACGTGGTAAACCAAAGATATCAAATGGTGGATCGTCTGGGTGAATTGCCATCACTATGTCATTTTCCTCAGCTACTGGAATTATTTCTTTAAGGAAATATTCTAGATTAGACCATAAATCTTCTTTCGTAATTTTTGAATAATCATCAAATAATTTCTTTAAATCTTCTTTTTTATAACTCGAATCCCAACCTGGTAAAGATAATTCTCCAGTAAGTGGGTCCATTTTTTCGATTTGATCTTTGTAATATACCAATGCAGTAGAACCATCTTCCAATTCTTTGTCTAATTGAGTTCTTGTCCAATCAAAAACAGGCATGAAATTATAACAAATGCATTTCACTCCATATTTACCAAGTCTTCTAATATTTTCTTTATAATTTTCAATATATTTATCTCTTGTATCTTTACCTAATTTAATATCTTCGTGTACAGGAACGCTTTCAATTACATCAAATGCAAGACCAGCACTTTCAACTTTGTCTTTCAACTTTTTAATGCTTTCTTCGCTCCATACTTCACCAACTGCCACATCATATACAGCAGTAACAATACTATTCATTTTAGGAATCTGTTTAATATATTCGATTTTAACTGGATCTTCTTCACCATACCATCTAAAAGATAATTTCATAATTTTTCCCTTCTTTCATTAATCTATTTTTAATTATTACTTCTTAGTTTTATATTAATTATTACTTCTTAGTTTTTTTAATTTTATTACTTCTTAGTTTTTTTAATTATTACTTCCTAGTTTGATATTAATTATTACTTCTTAATTTCTTATTAATCTCTTCTATTTTTTTTCTACCTAATGGATACCAGAAAATTAATATGAGAGCAACCAGTGCATAACAGATCGCAGGCACTAATGTTGCAATATTCTTGATTCCTTGCGCAACTTCTGGAGTTTGTACTACAACCTCCCCTGTTTTCGCTGAAACATAACCGATGGCACCTAATGCAAAACCTGTAAGTCCACCTGCCGCTGCTTGTCCAATCTTACGTGCAAAGGAATACACAGAATAAATTGTTGCATCTTCCCTTGTTCCAGTTACAAATTCATGATAATCTATTACATCTGTAATAAATGCCCATATTACTGTTGTGAAAAAACCACTACATACTGCACCAATAAACATAATTATGATATAAACTACTGGATTTTTAATTGGTAATAAAAACAATATTAAATAAATAGCTGCAGCTAAAAGCATTGCAATGGACGCTGCTTCCTTTTTACCAAACTTTTTAATAATGCCTCCAACAAAAGGTGCGATAACAAGAGGAGTACCAAGTTGTATGATTGATGCCACAGTTAATGCAGTTGTATTATTAAAATAATCAGTAAATAAGTAACTATTAAGTCCAGTGCCTAATAATGTTGATAATAACAATACTATAGCAGCCGCGATAATGGCCATTAAAGCTCTGTTGTTTTTTAAACCTTTCAATGTTGCAGATAATTTAACTTTTTCATTTGTTTCTGCAGTAATAATGCGCTCTGTGGAATTTTTATAACAAATCATATAGCAAATAAATGCTACGATAGCAAAAGCAATTGCTGTATAACGCATATTCATTCTATCTAGTACACGTACTGTCGTTCCGTTTACTTCTTTTTCAACAAAGCAAAACATTGGAACAATGAATCCAATAAAAATACCTGCGATTGCAGCACCCATACTACGAAATGTTGATAAGCTAGCACGTTCTACTGGATCGCTTGTAATAACTGCTGCCATAGAGCCATATGGAATGTTAACTGAACTATAAATTGTTCCCCATATAATGTAAATGGCGAACATTAATGCAGTTCCCCATATGCCTGGTATATTTTGTATAGGTAAACCAAAAAATATTAAACACCCAAATATTACTAGTGGCAAGGACATTCTACGAATCCAAGGTTTAAACTTACCTTGCTTTGTTGCCTTGCTGGAATCGATTACCCTGCCCCATATAACATCGGAGAAAGCATACCATATACTAGCAACTGCCAACAATCCTCCAACAGCACCAGGAGAAATTCCCAATATATCTGTATAATATTTCATTAAATATGACGATATTAGCAAGAAAAATAAATCATTTCCTAAATCACCAAACATATAACCAAGCTTGTCTTTCATACCAAATTGGTTCATTGTCTATCACTCCTTCATACTATTTCATGTAATATAAATAATTCCAAAGCTTTTATCCAAATAGTCTTATTGGCAAATGTCTCAAATTCTATGGTATAAGTACTTTTTATAAACAAATCATTTATAGTATGTTGGAATTATAACACTTATTATTTACTATTACGTTAGATATATTGCTGTTTTATGTGGTAATTCTTGCTCTTATATGTTATTATATATATATAAACTAAGCAAAGGAGTTGTATTTATGAGCAATTCATCTAATTTTGTTGTAAGATATGACATGGAATCTACTAATTATGAACTAAATCACATTATAACTACTACCCCTTTTCATATAACTTATCATAATCACGATTATCATGAAGTATTGTATTTCTTATCTGGTCGTTTAAAATATATGATAGAAGGCACTGTTTATAATTTAAAACCAGGTGATATTTTAGTAACCCATAATAAAGAGATGCATAAGCCTATACTTGACGCTTCAAAGCCATATGAACGATACGTATTATGGATTCATCCTAAATTTATTAAAGAGCTGAGTGATAATTTTGTTGATTTGTCATCTACATTTGAACAGGCATCTCAAAGTAATAAACATGTACTTAGACCTTCTAGTTCCATGCAAACGTTAATATCAAATTCATTTTCAAATCTTGAAAAGGCAATTGTAGATAATGAATTTGGTAATTCATTATTACAGAAAAGTTATCTAACTGAATTACTAATTTATTTAAATCGAGTAAGTTTGGAAAATTTCTACGAAATGGAGAATACCTCAGAGTATGACCCTAGAATAAATGAAATTATTAAATTTATTAATGACAATCTTCATGAACAAATCTCCTTAGATAACATTGCCGAAATGTTTTTCTTAAGTAAATATCATTTATGCCGATTATTTAAGAAAAATGTTGGAATGACTATTTATCAATACATTATGAAAAAACGTTTAATTATAGCAAAATCATTATTAATTAGTGGTTCTAATGTACGAACAGCTTTTATCAGTAGTGGATTTTCCGATTATTCTAATTTCGTAAAATCATTTAAAAATGAATTTGGAGTATTGCCTAAGAACATATCAACAAATATAAATAGAAATATGTTAGATAGTCAGTTAGATAGTGAGAATCTTTGATTGGTCCATATAAATTCTTTTGAATTCTGATCTGAGGTGGTAAGCTAACAAGCTTGCCCCAATAGCTTAATTTTGACTCCGGTTTTGATTTAGAAACTATATTTTTGTCCTATATTTTATGGTATTTTAAGATACTTTACGGTAACGAATCTTATAAGTGAAACAGCCGTAAACCCTTATAATGGGTTTACGGCTGTTTTTTACAACTCGTAAGAAGTCACCTGTTAAATATAATAAGACTTACAAACATATGTCCATTTTAGTCTGCAAATCCATATGTAATCTGCTTCATCGACCAACAACACCTTCTGCAATAACTGTAATTTGATTATCTAATTTTAATCAATATATTTATTGTTTTGAAAATATATTCTAAACATACCACACTCTCCACATGCGTGGTGCGGTGGCAAGTGATATATTTTACCAATTATTCTCCCCGTAGGATATTATCGCTGTATCCTATTGGTAATATATTGCATAATCTTCTAAGAACCAATACCTCGAACCGTGGTGGGCAACTTTCATTAAGGTAATGATTTTGATACAATTTAGCGATAGACATGTTATCCTCTTAACGAAAAACGCGGTCACAGTGCTAGCGATATTGCACCATGTCCGTAACTGTTTTTTATCCATTCAGAGATTGATTGTGAAACTAGTTAAGATATTATATTGTAGTAGTTATTTTTTACCGACTTTATAATTGTTTTTAGCTACCTTAAATTCGCTCCATTTCAATTTCATAAATATTATAGAAATTATCAATTCCATTTTTTATATGCCCAGATAATGTACCCTCTTTATCCATTTCAACAAAGGAGGCTACTAAAGCTTTTTTCTCCTCAGTTGTTCTTGCTATGGTATCATCATTTATATTTAAGATTAAAGCTAAATTTTCATTAAATGATTTTGATTTGTTATACTTCATTTTATTTTCATATAATAAATTGATTATTTCTAATACATTTATTATATTATTTTCCTCATATTCTAATAACTGTGCAATATCAATCTTTCCAGCATCATAACAATTCAGATTGCTTGCAATAGAATCTACTACCCTTTTTAAGTTATTGATTGACAAGACCATTGTTGTCATTATCTTCTCAAAACGTTTTACGTATGGTTTCCATTGATTAATAGTGATATTTTTAGGTTCCACAGTAATAAGATTAAATTTCCCACTATTACCAAGGCAGAGAACTCCAAAAGTAGTCTTTGATTTACTTCCATCCAATCGATATAGATATAGTTCAAACATTAATGAATTTCCATTTTTATTATATGTTATATTACCAAGTGATTTACAAATTCTCACTCTATACGAAATCGTATTCCATAAGTCAAACACAACATATTTATATCCATCAGTATCATCATATTCAAAAAAAGAATTAGTACCCACCTCTGATAACTGATCAATCGCCCCATAATAACAACCATCTGATATAATATCAACTAAATCATTTTCATCTTTACCTAATATATAATCGACAATTTCCCTATATTCTTCTTTATACTCCTCAATTTTATTTATATAGCAGTACCATTCATAAGCCATTTTCGCAACACTGTGAATAGCAAAAAAACCAACAAAATCATTCGCCGATATAGTTTTATGTAGTGTTACATCACTTATATCAACAACAGTTACTTTGCTTCCTCCAATCTTTTTTAACTCTTCTATTGGAGCCATTAAAACTTTTTTACCTTTATTATCAGTTCCCGAAACAACACCTTTGGGTAAATATAATGATTTTCGGTTGCTAACTTTAACACCATGCATATCCACTCCGCCTATTGAAATATCAGCCATATACTGTATTAACTTTCCATCTCGTGTCAATAATCCTAATTGATTTCTAAAAAAGTCTATATCAGCAATAAACTTTTTTTCATAATTGTCATTTGTAAATGCATTATGAGTATGACAAACAAAAGATTTTACTAACTTAGAACCAGTAATTGCATATGATATAATATCCGATGAGGTAAGGTCTTCCGCTGAGTTACAATAAATACATTTCATAATTTTACATTTTCCTTTTTCAAAATTAATATATAAGTTATCCTTTTTTTTACACTGCAAAATCACCTAGTAGCACTATTATTCATAGCTGCCAATCCTTTTTATTATAGTATCAGTATCATCTGTTATCATATAGCAATTCTTATCATAGTAATAAATAGCCTTATATCTCTTATTTTCTATATAACAAACTAATTCTCCATAAGTCATCTTATTTTCTGCGTAAAGTTTTGGTTTTAATTTACTAATCTCAAGAAAAAACTCAATGCCAGGTAACTGTTCCAAATCAGAATATATATTATTAAGCATAAAGCCTTTTAATAAAGCATGGTTATCAAAACCGGCCTCAACATTATATTCCTTATTAGTCTCCCAACTTTCTAACCAAAAAAATTCATTTGAAATTATTTTCATAATTTACCCCCATTAGTTTTTTTAATATTTAATTCATGTTATTTTGCTGCGATAAATAATTTGGCAGGTGACAACTTGCTTATTTCAGGATTATTGACCAATACCCTTATGGCAGGTTTATTGATAATCCCTCCTTCGTATTCTATAGAATATCATGTAAATTTCGTGTTCAATGGAACATATCAACCATCTACTTATCGTCAATTTCTACAATGAGGGTATCGTTAATCATGTCCTCAATTCTATTTGCTTCCTTGATATGATTAATAAAATTGTTATTTAGCAGATCCTCATTCCAAATTCGAACAATGCCTTTTTTAGCAACATACTGCAAGCTTTTAATTATTCTTGAAATCTTATACAGATAACTCCCTTCATCATATATGGAATTTTCATCTCCCCATTCCTCTAATTGGCTAGAGTACTGTAGGGTTGGCAATCTTAAGCTCTGATCCTTTTCACGTCTTGTGTAATTATCATGCAACAACTTGCAAACCTTCTGTGATTCCAGTAACGCTTTAAAATCCTTGTAAACAAGTCTGGAAGTCATATCATATGCAAAATAAGGTGTTACCTTTCCATCTATTGGATTAACAAACATGTGGCAATAAGAAAACGCTTCGAAATTACCCGGCTTCTCCACATCTACTATGCAACCATGAATCTTTCCAGATCCTCCAAGTTCTTTGATGAGCCGAGAAATTATCTTCTGTTTTCCCGTGTATCGGTCTAATAGCAGGTGAACATTCTCCGTATAGATATCAATTTTATTATAATAATACTCTAAATCCTCCAAATTATCCCGTAGCAACTTACCCTGTCTACCTCCCGTCAAAAGATAAAGATGTTTATTTTTCGACTGCTTGGAATATAAACAGTAGATAAAGAACATATATTTCCCATTCTTTTTAATCATGTAAATCTGTCCATCTTCTCTTCCGAATTTCATCTGAACTATCTTTCCCTTATTGAAATCATAATACTGACTATTTGTGATTTCATGAATGCCATCTTCTAAATATGCGAAAATATCATATTCATTATCGATATAAAAGTATTTCAGTCCTAATATTGTTTTTTTATACCCAATTTGATTATCAGCATAAACCACCTTTTTACTACTGATATCAAAGTAATTCTGATGGTTATGTCCGTTTAAGTAAATCCAGTTAGGATTATGTGAGTCAGAATTCCAGTCACATTTCTGCATATGTGTAATGACTATAACCCTATTATGAGGAAGAGCCAGTAATAATTTTCGATATAGGCTATCAAATCTACGAGCTTCAGAAATATCTCTTTGTAATGCTGCTTCCGAAGATTCCTCAAAAGATTTTCCATAAGGCATATTAACAGCATTATATTTATCATTTAAGCCGCTAAAACCAATGCCTCCAAGTATTGCTATTGAACACTCCCGTGCTAGTTCCCTTATTTGCTCTTCGCTAAGTTGGAGAATTTTCTCCTCACTCAGTATAAATTGCTGATTACGGTTCTTCACCAAAAGAAAGTCATTTTGCAGAAAAGTGATCCCTAACCCTTTAAAATAATCTCGATATACCTGAATGTTGTTCTCCATATCAACATCCGGATCCCAAAGTTCATGATTGCCAGGGATAACTACAATTTTATTCGGTTTCCAAAAACGCACTATTTCTTCATAAAATATTTTTGCCACTTCAAATTTTGAAGCAGTATCTCCAGCAATTAGTAGATAGCTACCATAAGGAATGGTACCCACAGTTTCAAACATTTTTCGCGCCAGTAACTTAACATACCATCCAACTTCTTCCTTTGTTGCTTTCCAATTAAACTTATGTAAAACCCTGTGGCACAGATGAATGTCGCTCACATAAAAAAAGGGTACATGGTCATTATCGAATCTTTCATATCCATCTTCATCCACCGGTTTTGGATAATTGAAATCTGCTTTAAGACAGATTTCATTTTTCTCTAACTCAATTAAATCCATGTGCTCTATGTGTTCCTTCAGTCCTTCAAAATAACTACCATCAAACATTCCCTGTTCTGTTAAAACGTCTTGATGAATCACTGCACCTTCAATATTGTATTGTTTTAGGTCGATGCCTTCAAATTTATATGTTATTAATTCTGCATCATATAGATTGCCATCCAAATGGTTGTAAAATTCATCAAAGTTACGAAATTCCACAATAACAGTATACGACTTTTCAACTAATCTAGTATCATCTAAAATGGATGATTTGCTGTCATAAGCTACCTCTATTTCTATCGTGAATAAACCAGTCTCCGAGTTGTATTGCTTACTAAGTATATTGACCTTCCCTTGAGATTTCTGATAATCTAAAATCTCTTGGTTCCGCTTTATACTCATAGGCAAGAACTGGGAGGTAGAAAAGTCATTCTTTATATATGTTAAGCAAATAAATATACCTTTTCGACAATCTGGCATATACATTAGCCATTTTATATTAATCTGAACCAAACTATTAAGAAGTTGTGCAGAGGTTTTTTCATTTAATATTTCGTATCTTCTTTCATGAAGAATATAATGCAAAGTCTCTGGTTTCTTTGTTACTGCAAGCAAACATATTTCCCTTGTTCTCAAATTATCCGGAACATTATTAAGTAATTCTGCATCAGCCTCAACAGCTAACAAACACATTTCCTTAGTAATAAACTTACTTGGAACGTATCGAAATACATTACCATCCTTTTTAACCGCAGCCAAACAAATTCTTTTATCAATGCATGCTCTGGATGCATATTGTAGAGCCTTGGGATTTTGATTAATCGCTGCTTTGCACATTTCTGGTGTTTGCTCCGTTTTATATATCTTTCTTAGTAAAAGACCATCTTTTCTAATTTTTTCCAAAGTAGTATCCATCCAAATCACCTCCAATTGCTTATTAACAAGAATTTATTGCTGTTTATAGAAAGATATTGACTGGTTTTTGAGGATTTGTTGTAAGTAATCTAAATCCTTTTGTAAAGTCATTGACAACAATGTACCCCTTAAATTACTCCGTCTTTAATGCAGGAAGTACTGCCTCTAAATACTCATGCCAATAATCATTATCACCTTCTATATCATGAATCCAAAAATACATAAATAATATTTCTAATTCCTGCTTTCTTCCTTTATTATAGATTTTTTGGGCATTTTCCTGTACAATGAATCAATATTGAAAAGATTACTTTTTTGCTTATAATCGTAATCGTATTTACTCCAAGTATACTGACTTTTTTTCTTATGCGTTGACGGCCAAATACTATCATTATTGCTAAAACTAAATATCCAGGTAAATGCAAAAGCAAGAAGATTCACCTGATGCTTTGCCCATGTTTTTTCAATCCAATCATTAATCTCATCTGATATAGCCGGTATTCCAAAATCAAATCTGTGTTGACTCTCCACTCTATGATAGTCCTTAATGTATAAAAATAGCATCTCTGACTGTTCTTTAAGGAATGAAAACCTTTTAATGAGTCGTGAATAGCAATCATAAGATGCATTTCTGAATTCGCTATCAGTATCAAATAAAAAAAAGAACTCATTCTCCTTTACGATGTTTCCAATATATCTATCCATTTGTTTTCCATACTCATTATAAATACCTACAACCCACTCTCTAACGTCCGATTCGTAATCACAAAACTGCTTACGATATTTCTCCAACTTTTCATTTTGTAATGCCGTTATTTCTTCCGCTTCTGTAGTGTTCAGGTAATTATTAAAGTATTCAAATACATAATCAATACATGTTTTCATATTTTGATTTCGTGAATCAAGGTCAAATTCATTTAGGTTATCTTCTTTTTTCTACGTGCAATATATTCTTCAATACTAATCATTGAATCACCTCAAAAATTCATCTTCATAGACAAATGTTTTTTATCCTATATAGTATCTCCTAATTTTATATTTTACCATTATCTACTACAAAAATACAGTTTCATTTACAAATTTATGTAATCTAAATAAACTACTTTCTCATAAATATTGGACATACTGGAATTCATCTCGATTGAACCTGCAATGTCTAAAAACACATCATCCTCATCAAGGTCTCCTATCGGTGTTGTAAAAAACACTTCCATATTACTCTTCTGCACTATAAATCATCCGTCCTTTCTTCTGTTTATTATTATACGAAACGGCTTGGGCGTTCTGTTTTTCATATTCTCCAGAAGCATCTCATTTTGTAATAACAATATAAAATAAATGGAATGCAGATATATGAAAGATGGTACATGAACTTCGCTAACTCTGGAATGCACTATTCTAGCGCTCCGAACTTGGTACACGAACTTCGCTCACTGTTTTTGGTATTTTTTCAAACAGACTACGAGGAAAGAGTACCGAAATAATTAGGAAGTACTTCCTAATTATTTCTTAAATGTTTATATAGGGTATTCATTCTTTATCTCGATATGCATCCGTAAACGGAGTGGCACGAGTTGATTACAAGTATGTCTTGTGCCATTAACCGTAGTCGGTAACAGGTCAATCGTGATTTTAGCCGATTTTTTATCTTTTTCCGTTCTCGATAACATATCAACATCAACAAGAATCCATTGCAACATTTTTTCACCACAATGGATTCTTAGACTTTTACAAAAATAAATCCTGACTTCCAACTGCAATTTCGGGGGTTAATTTTACTGCCATACCACCTTCAACATCCCACACACAATCTAATAACATTAATGTAGAACCGTCTTGCTTAAAAAGAAGTGTTTTTGGCGTGACCATCTGAGCAAGTTCGCTAATATTGATGATAGTTCTTGCACCAATCCAATATTCTGCAAGAGAGCTAAGGTTTTTATTTACATAGTTTTTGAGTTGCTCACCAATAGTATTAACCATTTCTTTTTCTTTTTCTAAGAAACATAAATATGCTTTTTGCTGTTCTTCTGTAATTGGTTTACCAGAATATGCTTTTGCAGCTACCGTTATTGTCCAGTCTTTTCCAAACATGCATATTGACTGCTGTTTGTACCATCTGTGTTTATAAGACATTTCGCCAAATACATTGTCTTTACAAGTTGCTTCCATTTATATCACTCCTTTCGTTTAGGCACTTCTATTTTGTGATTTTGTTTCGGATATACCACCTGAGTGAGAGATATTTCCGTGAACCTCAGTCGGAACTTTTTGCATTGTTTTACAATCCTTGCATTCATGCCAAGTATATTTGTTTTCCTCACGCCATTTAGCTACTTCTTCTGGCGTACATCCTCTCTGTTCAGCAAGTTTTTCATCAGCCTGGTCAAAATTAGAATCTCTGTCATCAGAAAAATCGTCGATTTCCACTTCACCTTTGGCAACTTCAGAGAAATCGGGTTCACCATCTTTGAAAGGAATTGATTCAAAATCATATTCATCCATTATTTGTTCCCAGGTTTTATGTTCTGGATTTGTGCCATGTCTGTCACCTGGCTCAACATTTGGGTCTGGTTTCCATTCTGAATCTCCAGGTTCGCCAGACCATTCACCACCATTTCGTGGCAGCAATCCACAACGTTCAATTTTTATTTTGACATCCAATTTCTCAGTAATTGTTGTTTCGATTTTGGATTCACTTTTTATTTCTGAGTTATATACCTCTCCAAATTTTGTTTCTGGAAAAAATGGATTACTCACATCAAATGCCCCCTTTCAACGATGGTGTTATACCATGCTTGATAATATTCTGATCCATCTTTTTCTGTTTCGCTATATGCTTTCATCAAACAATGGTTGATACTTATAATTAAATCATCAGAAGCATTTTCCACTTTTTGTGCCACAAGTGAGTTCAAGTAGCAGTTAAAGCCTGTAAAGTCAATCGACATTTGCCTTGCGTTATCTACGGCACTTTCTAAACCAAGAATATCTTTTACCAAGAATGCTTGCTTTGAAAAGTTCTCTTGTTGCCATAAGCTGAGTTTTCTTGTCTGCTTGTATTCTTTAAGAAGTGAGTAGAGCATCGTCTTAACCTTAACAGTACATTGACATTTTTCTATTGCCCAGGTGATTTGCTCATCTGTGAAGGTATCTGGATTATCCAAGCGATTTTTGGCAACTATGCTTATTAAGATGGTTGCAGCTTTTGTGCTATTATCTTCACTGCTGATAGTTGCTGGAATTTGATATTCCTTTTCTTGTCCGGTATATTTATCTATTTTGCAAAGAACAGGTTCAATCCAGTCGTTTTGATAAATAACGGCGACACCTTTCGGTAATCGTGCAATCTCATCAAGCTGCGTATCTTTCATTGCAGCAGATTTACCGGATATTCGTCGATCGCTTTCTTCTGGTAAACGCATAATAATTTTAGTGTTGGTGTTGCGGATTGCAGATATATCAACAGCGTTAGGAGATTGGTCTGCAATTATAAAACCTTCACCGTAGGTTCTCATTTCAGCAATAACATTGGAAATCATTTCGACAGATTTTCCAACAATTTCACCGCCGTCTTCGGAAATAGCATGAGTGCTTGATTTTAGAATATTATGTGCTTCTTCAAGAACGGTAACATGATGCAATTTCTGGTTTGAACCACTATTATGCGTCATACGATGTTCTGAAAGACGCATAACAAGAATGCCCATCAATAATGACTTTGTTTCTTGTGAACCTACACGGCTTAAATCAACAATAACATTTGAATCAAACAGAACAGAGTTATCTATTTCATCCGATGCAAAAATTTGACCATTTAATCCATTGGTTAAGGACTTTACTCGTGTTGTAAGAGAACCAATATAATTTGATTTAACTTCATCAGAATAGGCTGATTCGTTAATAACTCTGATTAACTGTTCTAACAAATCCTGGAAAGTAGGATAGAGCGTTTCTGAAATAATATTTACGGATGCTGTCATATCCCATCCGCAAGATTTATAGGAAGCTAATACAGCTTCTTTCAAAACAGCCGGCATTGCTGCATACATAGGCCAGCAAACATTAAAGATTTCTATCAATCTATCAACATGTTCGAGGACATGGACACCATCGGGGAACTTAAATGGATTTATTTTCAGTAACTCCGTGCACTTCGGATTTGTGCCAAATACATGAACACCACGCTTGTGTCCAAAAACACGCTTATATTCGCCTTTAGTTGGTTCGATGACAAGGAAATTCAAAGAATCCCTACGAGTTGATGTCAGCTCATCCAAAATCTTGTAAACTGTATTAGATTTACCACTACCAGTTGCCCCAACAATAAAAGTATGCATTGAAAGGCTTTCAACATCGAGAGTGACTTTGCTTTCTTCAACAGCACGTCCCATGTTAAAAATGCTGCCGAGCCGAATTGTTTCAGAGCTATCATCTTTATCGTATTTAACAACTTCTTTACCAAAATCTGCGTGTTCGATTACAGGAAAACCACATACAGAATTTCTTGGCAATCCCATGTGTATTGCTAATTCATTACCGCTGACAAGATTGGTAGGCATAATTGGAATATTGAATCCGTTGATTTTGTAATCAAAGACAGGATGAATAAAGTTTTTAACATATTCTGAAATCAGCTCATTCTGTGAAACACCTTCTGAAATAAGTTCCTGTGGTTTATTCCAGGTATTTATAGCGGACACTTCTAAACCAGAATTTTCACCACTCATTAGAGCTTTATATGTTGCGGCAGCTACCTCAGACACGGATGAATCTGCACTAAGAAAATAAGTTGCACATTCCCACATTCCCACACTTTCAAACTCAGAAAGTCTTTCTAACTGCTTATCAATTCTTTCGAGCATATTAATAAGTGGTTTGTTCTGAATGGTGAGTTGCATATTTTGAGTTTCACCGGTTGTCAAACCGAGAGAAGTGGCTAAACTATGTGATGTTCCAGTCGTCGTTGTATCATTTGTACCGCTTGCATCTGCTGTACCTATGCTTTCACTACCTCCACCAGAAGTTGATGTAACGGTTTTGTTTGTAGCAGTTGAAATGGCAGCACCAACTAACCCACCGACGGCACTACCGATAGCAGCACCAGCAACCGTTCCAGCTCCAGGAATGATACTACCGATAACGGCACCGGCAACAGATAATGAAGCACCAATAGTGCTACCGACCTTGCTTCCAGTTGTTTGTTGAGATACAGAAGTGGAAGTCCCTGTGTTAATTGTAGTATTTTTATTCTCGGTATGCATTTCATTTGTACCGTGTGCTTCACTCTGATTTTCACCATTTGTTTCTGTTTCATTTTTGGAAGTGGAGCTATTAGTTCCATAACTAACAACAGTATTTGCATAAGGAGAGAGCTGTGTGTATATAGTTTCGTATCCGTGGCGTACAGCATTAAGTTGTGCCTGAGAAGTTGAATTAGCTACAATGATTGCCGTGTATCGACTTCCTTGCATTGCTAAAGCAAGTTTTTCAAGTCCTTGCAAGTATTCATTATTTCCAATAAAGTCTTTATTTTTATTATTTGCGACACATGATACAGCGGATAGAGAACTCGAATCAACTGATGAAAGCAATTCTTCGATTCGACTATTTTTTAGATTTTCTATCTGAGTTCCAGGGAACTGCCCTTTCATCGCATTAACAAGAGTTGAGTATGAAGTTTGCGTACTATTTTCTTCAGACAAAGAGCGTATTCCTAAATAGAAGTCAGTTTTTATTCCGTCGCTATCGATGATTGTTACAATAGCACTATTGGTAGCTGCTACGGCATTGAACACACTTGCAAACTTATATGTTGCAGATTCATCTTGCTTGTACACCATTTCAGTGATCTTAAAAATACGAATCTTACCAAGATTATTGGCGATTGCGGATTTTTCAAGAGGTACAACAGAAAAGTTAGGTAACCGTGTAATGTAATTTTTGAGCACAACATCATCCACTAAAGTAAAAGCAGACGAGAATCCATCTCTCAAAGCCTTTTCCTGAGGAGCAGATGCAACGGATTGGTTATTGGCAGGTTGCAATTTATTTTCCAAGTTCATCACCTCCTATTTTTTGCTTTAACGCTGACACCAGCACCGGCAATAACTACACCTGTGCCAATAACAATAGGTTCAATAGTTACAAGACCAACAACTGCAACGGCAGCTCCACCAACGATAAGAGCAGTTCCTATGTTGTCCGTGTCAGATTTTGCTTTTTCTTCTGTGCCTTTGGAGGACACAGGGGTTTCACTCACTACTCTGGAACCAGTTCTTTCTGAACTATTTGTAGAGTTATGCTGTGATTTATGTGTAGTAGAATTTTTTCTATTTGCCGATGGTCTTGTTGATTCTGGATTCTTCGGCTGAATAGGAGTTTCTGAAACAACATATCTTCCAGTTCTCGAATTGGTGTGAGATGGAGCAGGCATTTCGGTGACAATGCTTCTTCCAGTCCTTGAACCTGTATGTGTTTGAGTAGGTGATCCTGTTGAATGAACAACCGAATCCTTTTCGGATGTTCTTACAGGAAGTACCTTTGAAATTACATTCTTGATGTGTTCAATTCTTTCATTAGAAAAGTTCATCATCAAGGCCACCTTCTGTTGGTTTAAGTAGTGGCTGTCCCAAGGTTCTTCGGAAAAAGGTGGTTCATTGTTAAATGATTCAATAATATTTAATGACCTTTTTGCATATTCAAGAGCATTATCAAAACTTTTGAATGTACGATCAATGATAAGGTAATCAATCAATGCACTACGTACAGTATCTAAATCACAAGACGCAACGTTTTTTTTAAATTCTTCTGAAATCATTTTTACACCTCCTAAATTTCCAAAATGGCTGCAAGCTCAGATTTAACTTCTTCAAGTTGTTTCAAAAGAGCATTTGCGTTTTTGAGAGCTTCTTCTGATGCTTTCTTTGATGTTGTTGCTTCTCGTAATTCATTGGCTTTCTGAGTAAGGATTGCATCAACTTCATCGAATTGTTCATAAAAGTATTCTTTTATGTTCTTTGTTTCTTCTTTCGCGAAGTCGAGAATTCGTGTTCTCTCTGTTTTTAACGCTTTACGAATTGGAGCAACAAGTTTATTGGATAATTTCTCTCTGCTGACATATTTGATTTCTTCTTTAACATCAACTTGATATGATTCCTCTACGTCATAATAGTCCCCCTTAAAAAGACGCATAGGGTTGAACCATTTTCTTTCCTTAGTAACTGTTCTTGTTCTCGTTTCTTTGTGGTTTTCTATTCGAGAATCTATTGAACCGTCGATAATAGTGTCAGCATTAAGTGTAGCTAATTTGCTTTGAACAAAAGAAGCTAAATCAATGATCAAGCCATTTCCACTAAACTCTTCACTAAGGGCAGCCAATTTTTTAATATATTCGTTGAGTAATTGCTGACTCTTTGATTGAATGTCCTCGTGTAACAAGCGGTCAACGGATACTTGGAATTCATTCTGCTTGGTAGTTGCAAGTTTTGTGAATTTTTTTATATAATCCATAGCTTCGTCTTCTTCCATTTCGTTTGGACACTGGGAGAAGAATTCAGTTAAGGATGTTTCAAAATCTGTTATTAAAGAATCCACGTTGGAAGTGAGCTTGGTTGTAATTTCAAGAGCAGAAATTTTTTTCTTAAATGCTTCGTTTTCTGACTTGCTAGTCAATTTTTTTGTCAACTTATCAATTATTGCTTCCAATTCTTTTTGCTCGGTCTGTCGAGATGCAATTTCCTTTTTGGTAGTTTCAAATGCTTCAGCACTGTCCAATCCATGTTTAAACGTATTTACAACATTGGTAATCTTTGCAGGACGACAATACTTTGTAACATACATTCGTATGGTTTCCTCAATTCCACGAATACCACTGTGAATCAGAGCCTGTCCTAACATATCATTGTTTTGGATTGCTGTTGCAAGTTCATCATCAATTTTTATCTGGCAGCTACGAACCAAATGAGGATATGTTTCCAGATGCAACTGTTCCTGGTCGATAAGTTTCTGTGCCAGGGGTTTGATTTTTTCCATGAGCTCTTCTTTTTCAACGTCATCGTGAGTATTTAAGTACCTACGAATAAGAAGAGCTGGCTCAGCGGCAGCGGGAAAAATGTTTGGGTTTTCAATACCCATATCTTCGAGGTATTTGATGGTATCTGGAATTGTTTCGTTCGCAATATCATCATCTTCTTCTTCGTAAGCATCCAGTTTGTTAATGACGAACATGAATCTTTCTCGTGATTGCTTACCGCCCACGCTCATACTTCTTGCAATTTTTTTGAGAAAAGCATCTTGAGCATCATCGTGAAGTTTTCCACCGTTCATAACAAAAAGAACTAACATTTTTGAAGATTGGTCAAGCGCCTTTGCAGTTACTAATCCATGTTTTTTATCTCGTGCATTATCTGGACCTGGAGTATCAATCAATACTAAAGATACTTCTTCTGATGTAACGAATGGAATATTGCCACTTACTTGCACTTCGCTTACATTAGAATTTCTGTTTAATGCCATCATTGTTTTATAATCTAAGACAGAGTAATGTTCAATCTCTGTTTTGTTTGCATCAACAGCAGTAGCCTTAAAAGTGTCATCATCATCATCTTGAATTTTTGTGATAGTTGCTGTGCAAGCACCTTGTTTCGATGGCATTAGTTTTCTACCTAATAGAGCATTGATTAAGGTAGACTTTCCAGCACTCATTGTTGCGACAACATTTACTTCTAACAATTCATTGAACGCTAATTCAAAGGCATTTGAAACGGCTGGAGATTGGAGTTCTTCAAATGGAAGTTTTCTCACTCGTTCAAATAGGTCACGAATGTCTTTTTCTTTATCACCAAATTCTTTCGCAGCCATTTTTTTTGCTTTGAAGTGAATATCACTATTTTCGGCAACTTTTATTGCTGCTAACAAGTCTTGATAATCAAGCTCTGTTCCAAAGAACGTAAGGTCAAATTCATCATCGTTGTATTCCTCGGCAAGTAGCGATGGGACCTGATCGACCCACAACTGAAATCTCTGATTCAAAAATTGATTCAGTTTACTGTTTTGTTTTGGTTCTTCACCATTGACAGTAATGGTTGAAACAACCTTATATGGATTGTACTTAATAATTACTTCTAACATCATCTATCCCTCCTTCGTTAAGCTCAAAAGCAATGTTTCAAATCCGGGTAAGCCGGTATTAATATATGCAGACCATATTTTATCGGTATCTATTTCTAACCAAGTGGTATCATTTTTTGAAGTTATTTTTTCAACCGATGGATACAAGATTCCTAATTCCAATTCCTTGTTTTGAAACATTCCAACATAGGCAGCACAAGCCTTTTTATCATTGGCAGATAATTCTGAACCATATAGAGCTTGCTTTATTAACATACCAGCTTTTGCGGATATAGGGCATACAATAGGTTCTTCAAAACCTATATCAGTTAAATGCTCTTTGATATTCGTGACAATCTCAGAAACGGAATCATCTTCAAAATCACATGAATCCATCATATTTACCACAAAAACAATCCTGTTGTAGCTGACTTTCTTTTTAATATAAGACAAATGTTCAAAGTCACCTTCCGAACCATAATTTTCAACAGGTATCACATAAACCAATATATCGGTTGATTCGCTGGTTAGTTCAATTCTGGTAATCTTCTTGTGTTTTGGATTCTGTGAAGAATTTACACCAGGAGTATCAATCAATGTGACTTTTTGGCTTGAAAGAGTGGAGAGAAAGAAGCTATTTATGTTGCAAGGAACCTCTCGACCTTTTGTAAATTCTCGAACATCGCATTCAGCTTGAAGTTGCTTTATCTGGTCATCATTGAAAATATTGCAATGTGTTCCTTGCGTTGGACTTGTTATAAACTTCATAACAGTTGCAGTACAAGCAGCCATTTTTGCGTAAGAAAGCTCTTTTCCTATGATTGCGTTTATAAGTGTGGATTTCCCTGCACTCATAGTAGCAGTAAAGGTGATATTTCTGTTGTGTGAGTTAATATAGGTTCTTACTCGATTCCATTCAACGACCATTTCATCAGTAATTAGTTTCTTACTTGCAAAATCTGGATCACCCAAGTACATCTTTTTCTTCATTGAATCCAGGGTGTAATGGTAGTGACTATTTACAGTTGATTTAAGCTCATTGCAAATTCTTTCACCAAGAGCTTCATCATTGGCTGCCATAATAAAAATACAATCGTATAAAAACAAATACCTATAAGAGAACAGTCTAAATGGAGTAAAGCGGGTTTTCATTATTGTTCCAGCCAGTTTTGAAATATTTTCATCTAGCAAAAAAACATCTGAAAGTTCAGTAATCCCAAATAATGCCATAGAAAAAGTTTTTAATCTATATAGGATAACCTGATCATTAGGACAAAAATTATCTGCATAGGATTTAAGTAAAGATATATACTTTCTTTTCAAGTCATCTTTTTCAGACATCAACGGATGGGTTAATTGTGGATAGCAAATGGCATATCCTTCAAGTATATTCATATATAAATCATCACTCCCCTCAAATGATTTCAATCATATCGCCTTGGCTTTTCAGCCACATATCAATACCTTTTCCGAATACTTCTGCGGAGATAAGGTAAGTTCCATTATCTTCAGATAATATAGTTGCTGTTGGTAGCCTGTCGAGAACGGCATCAATATCATTTCCTAAATATTTGAACTGAACTTTTTCCAACTTACCACCATACATAAACTGAACTCGTTTACGAAATTCTCCTTCTTCAAATCTGCTACTATATGGTATATGAAATTTCTCATTCAAAACAGACAGCTTTTTTATACGATCAATTCGATATATGGTAGGGAAGGAGTCATTAATTACATCAAAGTTCTTCTGCACACTTTCATCATCAATAAAAGCCGTAAGATAAAAATAGTATTCTGAAAACATAATAGCTACTGGCTTCAACTTTCTTTTTACAACTGCCTTATCTTTCATCCGGGTATAATCAATTTCAATACATCTACATTCCCGGATTGCCTGTCCAATATCCCACATCGTATCAATGAATTTTGTTTTATGCCTTGGCTCTACATAATGAAATTCTTCATTGCTGATAAGGTCAGTCACCAACTTCTGATTGGTTTTAGGAACACAACAGGAAATCAGCTTGTCCAACATTTTCATCATTTCTTTTTTGGTAAATGCTCGGCTATCCAACAGTATCTTGCAAATTGCCAACACCTCACTGTTAGAAAATTTCATCTTATAAATTTGCTCCAAACGGTAACCCCTAGCGATGCGATCATATATTACAGAATTAATGCATCCAACTCTTTCACCATCTGCTTCAAGATAATTGCGAATATCATCAATATCTCTCTGAATACTACGCTCATTTACCCCATAATTGACGGATTCTTCAGCTTTACTTACTAGATACCCATTCATTAATTTGGTGTATATCCCAAGCACTCTTTCAATTTTATCACTCTTAACAGTTTCCATAGACACCTCCAAGCATGTTACTATTATACATTATTGCTATGACAGAATGTGTCTATCTCAGTTATTTTCTGACTTGTTCATCCAGTTTTTATGTACTCCTGTCGTAACCCTACTATCTTCTGGGCATTGAATGCCCACAGATATAGCTCTTTCGTGGCCAAATTCCACTACTCTAGAAATTTTACCCATTGAGTGAAAATTAGAATTCTTCTTGGTTCTTATACCCCATTTCTCACTAATCACTCTTATTATAGTATAACCTTCTACCTTTACTTCAGCATAACCATTTCTTTCCGTCAGCAATGTAATAATTATATTATTTATATCGAACTTTATCAATATAAATTGGATTTTATCAAACAATATAAATTATCAGTCCCCTAAACAGAAAACACCCTACATTTCTGTAAGGTGTCGCATCTATTCCCCTATTTAATATTTCTTCCCACATCTACACTCGTTCCTGACTTAAATTCCACCGTCAACTTATCTTCATAAACCGTAACCTTTTCAACCATTCTCCTAGCACTTCACTTGGAGTCGAATTTTGGGGATAGGGACAAACTTTCTCCCATTCGCATATCCTGTCAACTCAACCCCACCTCTTTTTTTTCTGTTGATATATTTCCGCACATAAAAAACAAGGAATTCCTACCAACCGGATTAAATTACCCCAATGGCAGAAATCCCTTGTTTTCAAGCGTTTTCTACACCTTATTTATCTTCTCTTGACAGCAGACAGACACTCCAAGACAATTTGTTATATCCAATCACATCTAAAATATCTTTTTCTGAGAAATTATTACATAACAATAAAGATCTGCATTGGTAGTGTAAAATATTATGTGTAAACAGGTTCCTCTGGAAAAATAACACTAGAAAAGGGAACCAACTTCTTTTATAGTTTAAAGTGACCAAACAATAAACACAAAAGAAGGAGTTCCCTTATGTCTT